>CAZRMP010000021.1:0-5284 GCA_964601235.1 uncultured Ruminococcus sp. | reverse complement strand
CAAAAAAGAAATAACCGCCCTGTCTACCAAACTGTGCGGTTATTTCTTTAGCTAAACTTTTTGGGGCTGACCGTCTGTCGGTCTGCCTTATTTCACTTATATTATACCACATACTTAATAAATGTCAAGATTTATTAATATGTGAAAGGAGCAAGATTTAATCCTATGAACATCGAAGAATTTATTGCAAACAAAAACGAAAAACCTCTCGACAGAATTGTATCGGACGGAGGCTTTACCTCTATTTTCCGCACAATCGCCTGTATAGGGGACAGTCTTTCTTCCGGCGAGTTTCAATCCCGCAAGAACGATGTTGCAGGCTTCCACGATATGTATGAATATTCCTGGGGCCAGTATATCGCCCGTATGTGCGGAAGCACGGTTTACAACTTTTCGATGGGCGGTATGACTGCAAAGGTATACTGTGAAAGCTTTGCCGAAAATAAAGGCTTTTGGAACCCTAAATACGCTGCGCAAGCCTATATACTTGCCCTCGGAGTAAACGAAACATGGCAACAAAACCCCGAATTCGGCTCTATAGACGATGTGGATTTTGAAGACTATAAAAACAACAAGGATAGTTTTGCAGGTCATTATGCGCAGATAATACAGCGTTATAAACAAATTCAGCCCCGTGCAAAGTTCTTCCTTATGACTATGGCGGACGAAGGAGTAAACGATCCTAAAATTAAGGAAAGACAGGCACATGCGGCAATTCTTTACGAGCTTGCCGAAAGGTTCGACAACACCTATGTTATAGACCTGCTTAAATATGCTCCTAAATATGACGAAAAGTTCAAGGAAAACTTTTATTTAGGCGGTCATTTGACCCCTACGGGATATGTATTAACAGCTAAAATGGTAGCATCCTATATAGATTACATAATCCGTCACAACCCTGCGGATTTCAAAGAAATCGGCTTTATAGGCACCGACCTGCACGGATAAAATTTAAATAAAGGAATTAACATAAGCTTATGAACATCCAAGAATTTATTGCAAACGAAAACGAAAAGCCACTTGACAGAATTGTATCGGACGGGGGATTTACCGCAATCTTCCGTACAATCGCCTGTATAGGGGACAGTCTTGCATCAGGCGAATTTGAATCTATAAAAGCGGACGGCAGCCACGGCTGGCACGATATGTATGAATATTCCTGGGGTCAGTATATCGGCCGTATGTGCGGCAGTACGGTTCACAGCCTTTCCCGCGGCGGTATGACTGCAAAGGAATACTGCGAAAGCTTTGCCGAAAACAACGGCTTTTGGAACCCGAAATACGCTTCTCAATGCTATATAATCGCCCTCGGAGTAAACGATATTCTCAATAACAGACAGGAATTAGGCTCGGTTAAGGATGTGGATTTTTCCGACTATAAAAACAACAAGGAAAATTTTGCGGGATATTACGCCCAAATAATACAGCGTTTAAAGCAAATTCAGCCCCGTGCAAAGTTCTTCCTTATGACTATGGCGGACGGCGGCGAAAACGACCCTCGAAAAGAAGAAAAACAATCGCATTCGGCGCTCCTTTACGATTTTGCCGAAAAATTTGATAACACCTATGTTATCGACCTGCTTAAATATGCGCCGACATACGATGAAAAATTCAAAGAGAATTTCTTTCTCAACGGTCATATGAACCCTATGGGGTATGATTTGACCGCAAAAATGGTGGCATCCTATATCGATTACATAATCCGTCACAATCCGAGCGATTTTAAAGAGGTCGGCTTTATAGGCACCGACCTGCACGGATAATATTTAAGTAAAGGGTGTGTCTTTTTGAAAATAGCAGTAATTACAGGTGCTTCTTCGGGAATAGGCAAGGAATATGCGGCAGAGGTTTCCCGTACGCGCAAGGAAATAGACGAAATTTGGCTTATTGCAAGGCGGGAGGACAAGCTTCATAATGTGGCGGAAGAGCTTAGCGCAAAAACCCGCATTTTGCCGCTTGATATTACCGACAGCGAGTGTCTTAATAAATACACTGCCCTGCTTTCAGAGCTTAACCCGCAGGTTTCGCTCCTTATAAATAATGCAGGCTTTGGAAGACTCGGCAATTTTGATACCGTCTCCCCTGAGGACAACGGCGGTATGGTTCGCCTTAACTGCGAGGCGCTGACGGTTATGACCTCGCTCACATTGCCCTATATGCAAAAGGACTCGGAAATAATAAATGTTTGCTCTATAGCCGCCTTTGCTCCCAATACGGGAATGTCGGTTTACTCTTCGACAAAGGCGTATGTAATGAGTCTTTCGAAGGCGCTTAGAATTGAGCTTAAAGGGCGCGGCATTAATGTGCTGGCGGTATGCCCCGGTCCTATGGACACCGAGTTTTTACCCCTTGCGGGTATTGCCCCGGGTTCAAGCCGCACCTTTGATACCCTGCCTCGGGTCAATCCGGCGGTTATGGCAAGGAAATCTCTTGCAGCCTCTTCTAAAAAGCGGGGAGTTTATACAAATCGGCTCTTCTTTAAATTTTATCGGGTTATAGCGAAAATTCTTCCGCATAGTATAGTAATGAAAATGAGTGCAACCTGATACGGTTTTGGAGGAAGAAAAATGATTTCAGCAGTCGGCTGGCCTATGTGGGCGCTGATAATTTTATTTATCTGCGGCCTTATACTTATAATTAAAGGCGGAGATTTTTTTGTAGATGCCGCCTCTTGGATGGCGGAGGTTTCGGGAATACCGCATTTTGTAATCGGGGCTACTGTAGTAAGCCTTGCAACAACCCTGCCCGAGCTTATAGTTTCCTGCCTTGGTGCGGCGCGCGGCTCTAACGCGATAGCTATAGGCAACGCGGTAGGCTCGGTCACGGCGAACACGGGGCTTATTATGGCGATTTCCGTAATCTGTATCCCCGCAGCGGTAAAACGCTCGCAGTACGCGGTTAAATCCCTGCTTTTACTGTTAGTTTCGGTGATTCTCTATATTTCCTCTTTAGGCGAGAGTTTTTCGCTTATAGGAAGTATTCTGTTGCTTATAATATTCGTTATTTCAATTTACGAAAGCATTAAAAGCGGCAGGGAAGAATCGGCGCAGACCGAAAAAAGAGCCTTCACTAAAAAGGAAATTCCGATTAACATTGTAAAATTTATTTTAGGCGCGGCGGGAATAGTTATCGGAGCGGATTTTCTTGTAGACGCGGCTACCGAAATTGCCTCGGCAAGCGGGGTTTCAGAGGCGGTAATTTCCGCAACGATTGTCGCCGTCGGCACATCTCTGCCCGAGCTTGTGACAACGGTTACCGCCGTTATTAAAAAGCAGTCCTCCCTGTCGGTGGGAAATATTTTAGGCGCGAATTTAATTGATTTGGCGATAATTCTGCCGATTTGCTCGATTGTCTCGGGCGGACAGCTTACTGCCTGCGCGCAAAATCTTTTTCTTGATATTCCCGTTTGTATTCTGCTTTTGTGTATTGCGGTCATTCCGATGCTCCTGCGCGGAAAATTCACCCGCCCGCAGGGCATATTACTTCTGGTACTTTATATAGCCTACACGGTGTTTATATCCTTTTTCAATCCTTTTGCGGCGGTTTAGCCCTGCATATAAAAAATCAGCGGAAATTCCGCTGATTTTTTTATAATCATTTACTCATCAAGAGCACAAATATCTTTGAAGGTTTCCCGTCTTACCGCTATATAATCCTGCTTAGAATTAAGCATTACAACGGGCGGTCTGCCCACGCGGTTGTAATTAGAAGCCATTGAATAGTTATAAGCGCCTGTTGTAAGCACAGCCAAAATCTCGCCGCGGCAGGGCTTCGGCATCTTTACATTTTCCTGAATAAGGTCGCCCGATTCACAGCATCTGCCCGCAACGGTAGCGGTGTAGTCCTTTTGGTCATTAGCACGGGAGGCTAAAACCACGGTGTAGGGTGATTCATAAAGGGTGTAACGCGGATTGTCGGTCATACCGCCGTCAATCGAAACATAGTTTTTATAGCCCGTAATTTCCTTAACGCTTCCTACGGTATAAAGGGTCATACCCGCGTCTGCTACGAGACTGCGACCCGGCTCCATAAGGATTTTCGGAACAGGAAGACCCAATTTCTCGCATTGATTATTAAGAATTTCCGCAACCTCTTTTATTTTCTCGCCGTAGTCGATTTCGGGGTCGTCCTCAGTATAGCGAACGCCCAAGCCGCCGCCTAAATTAAGGGTTTCGGCGGTGTAGCCCAAAGTATCACGCACATCGGCGATAAAGGTGAGCATAATTTCGGACGCGTCGGTAAAGGGCTGGATATCAAAAACCTGCGAGCCCACATGGCAATGAAAACCGCACAGCTTTACATTGTCGAGCGCAAGCGCCTTTTTAACAATGTCCATGGCCTGACCCGTTTCAATAGCCGTTCCGAACTTTGAATCAACCGAGCCTGTGGAGATTTTTTTATGGGTATGAGGGTCGATTCCCGGGGTGATTCTAAGCAGTATATTCTGCTTTACCCCCATTTCCCCCGCGATGCGGTCAAGAGCCGATAGCTCGTCCTCGCCGTCAACCACGAAACAGCCCACCTTGTTTTCTATTGCAAAGCGAATGTCATCATCGCTCTTGTTGTTGCCGTGGAAAAAGCTGTTCTCCATGGGAAAGCCCGCCGCGGCGGCGGTGTAAATTTCACCGGGAGAGACAACATCAATGTCTATTCCCTCCTCCGCCATAATGCGGTAAATCTGCTTGCAGGCAAACGCCTTGCTCGCAAATTCGGGCATAGAGCCTGTGGGGAAATATTCCGCCATAGCGGTCTTGTAGGCTCTTACATGCTCGCGGATTTTGTCCTCGTCCATCAAATAAAGGGGTGTGCCGTACTTCTCGGCCAATTCCACCGTATCGTATCCCGCAAAGGTCAAATGCCCCTTTTCATTTACTGAAATATTGTCACAAATCATTGGTTTCACCTAAAGAATAATCAGAGTAATTTTCTAAGACGGTCTGCCGCCTCAAGGGTGGATTCACGGTTGCCGAAGGAGGTTAAGCGGAAGTAACCCTCGCCCGCATCGCCGAAGCCCGCGCCGGGAGTACCTACAACCTGAGCGTTTTGAAGCAGGAAGTCGAAGAACTCCCATGACTTCATACCGTTCGGGCATTTAAGCCAGAGGTAGGGGGAATTTTCACCGCCCGTGAACTCTATACCCTTTTCCTTTAAGACCTCGCCTATTATGCGGGCATTTTCCATATAATAAGCGATAGCCTCGCGGCACTGTGCCTGACCCTCTGGGGAGAGAGCCGCCTCGGCGGCACGCTGAACAACATAGGGCACGCCGTTAAACTTTGTCGCC
>CAZRMP010000020.1:763-17635 GCA_964601235.1 uncultured Ruminococcus sp. | reverse complement strand
AGAAAACCTTAAAAAAATGGGGATTTCCGACCTTTCTAAGCGTTGCTACCGCGAGCTTTCGGGCGGTCAGCAACAGCGTGTTTTGCTTGCACGTGCGCTGTGCGCCACCGCAAAAATGCTGTTATTAGACGAGCCTGTTTCGGGGCTTGACCCTGTTGTTACGGCGGAAATGTACTCCACAATCGAGACACTTAATAAAGAGGGCATAACCGTGATTATGATTTCCCACGATATGGAGGCGGCGCTTAAATACGCCACCCACATTTTGCAGATAGGAAAGGATATTTTCTTCGGGACTAAGGCGGAATATCTGAAATACAGGGAGGAAAACGGCATATGAGCGGAGTTTTTACGCAAATCGCCCACTATTTCCAGTACCCCTTTGTGCGCTACGCTATGATAGCGGGGGTGCTTATTGCCCTTTGCTCATCGCTCCTTGGGGTAACTCTTGTATTAAAGCGGTTTTCCTTTATAGGGGACGGGCTTTCCCATGTCGCCTTCGGCGCGCTGGCGATAGCCTCCGCCTTAGGAATTTCAAACAATATGATAATAGTCCTTCCCGTCACGGTTATAAGCGCGGTACTTCTCCTTAAAACCGGCAAAAACGCGAAAATCAAGGGGGACGCCGCGATAGCTATGATTTCGGTAGGCGCTTTAGCTATCGGCTACCTTGTTATGAATGTTTTTTCAACCTCCTCTAATGTTTCGGGAGATGTTTGCAGTACCCTTTTCGGCTCAACCTCTATTCTGACCCTCTCAAAGGCTGAGGTTTGGCTCTGCGCGGCGCTGTCGGCGGTTGTAACAGTAATATTTATTCTTTTTTACAACAAAATATTCGCCGTCACCTTTGACGAAAGCTTTGCGCGGGCGACAGGCGTAAGGGCGGGAACATATAACCTGCTGATAGCTGTTATCACGGCGGTTATAATCGTGCTTGCAATGAATTTGGTGGGTTCTCTGCTTATATCCGCCCTGGTTATCTTCCCTGCACTTTCGGCAATGCGGCTGTTTAAAAGCTTCCGCCCCGTTGTGATTTTTTCAGCACTTATCTCGGTTTTCTGCGCCGCCGCGGGAATACTTTTTTCAATCCTTGCGGGAACGCCCGTAGGCTCAACCGTAGTCGCGGCGGATATAATTGCCTTCCTTCTTTGCAGTATAATAGGCGCGGTAAGGAGCAGATAAATGATAGCGCAACATAATATTGAGCCGCTTTATAACAAGGACTCACAGGTGCTTATTTTAGGCAACTTTCCCTCTGTAAAATCAAGGGAGCAGGCGTTTTTCTACGGTCATCCGCAGAACAGGTTTTGGAGGGTTGTCGCAAATATTTTTGGAAGTGAAGTACCAAGCACTGTAGATGATAAAAAACGCCTTATTTTAAATAATCACTTAGCCCTTTGGGATGTTATCGCCGAGTGCGAGATAACAGGCTCTGCCGATTCAAGCATTAAAAATGTGATACCTAATGATATAGGTAAAATCTTAACCGACAGCAATATAAAGGCAATTTTTGTAAACGGCAGGACGGCTGAAAAGTATTATATCCGCTATACCGAGCCGTGTATAAACAAAAAAGCAATCTGTCTGCCGTCCACCAGCCCCGCAAACGCCGCGTGGAGTATTAACAGACTTTGCGAAGATTGGAAAATTATAAAGGAATATACCTGTCGCCCGTAAATCGGGCGATTTTTTTATATTTTTAAAATTTACTTGACAAACACATATGAACGGTGTATCATATGAATAGCAATTCATATGAATGGAGGCTCAGTTATGCACAACCACGAAGCGATATTAAGCGCTGTCAAAAACGAACTGCCCACCGAGGAGCTTTTATGCGATTTGGCAGATTTGTTCAAGCTTTTCGGCGACACAACGCGTATGAGAATACTATTTTCCCTTTTCGAGTCGGAAATGTGCGTCTGCGCTATTGCGGAACTGCTGGGAATGACACAATCTGCAATCTCGCACCAGCTTAAGGTGCTCAAAGAAAGCAAGCTTGTAGACTGCCGCCGTGACGGAAAAACAATTTATTACTATTTAGCGGATAATCATGTAAGAACAATAATAGGTCAGGGCTTTGACCACCTTATGGAGGAAAGGAAGAATGAAGATGAGAAAGATATTTGAGCTTGAAGATTTAGACTGCGCTAACTGCGCCGCAAAAATGGCAGAGAGTATAAGAAAAATTGAGGGAGTAAGCTATGAGGATGTAAATTTTCTCTCCCAAAAGCTTACTATCGAGGCTGAAGACAGCGAATTTGACGCGATTATGAAAAAGGCGGCAAAGGTCTGCAAAAAAATTGAACCCGACTGCCGCATTAAATTTTAAGAGGTGCTTTTTATGAGCCGTAAACATAAAAAAAGGCTTGCAAGAATAATTGTTGCCGCCATATTCCTTGCGGTAATAGCATTTTTGTCCATAAACGAAAAAATCAAGGCGGTTTTATATATTTTGCCATACCTTATCGTGGGGTGGGATGTTTTGTGGAAGGCGGTGCGGAACATCGCCCGCGGTCAAATATTTGACGAAAACTTTTTAATGTCCCTTGCAACCGTCGGCGCATTCGCCCTCGGGGACTATATCGAAGCGGCGGCGGTAATGCTTTTCTACCAGATAGGTGAGCTGTTCCAGAGTATAGCCGTAGGCAAAAGCCGAAAAAGCATTGCATCCCTTATGGATATTAGGCCCGACAGCGCAACCGTACTGCGTGACGGCAAGGAGCTTACGGTTAGTCCTGAAGAAGTAGGAAAGGGCGAAACCATTATAGTTAAAGCCGGCGAGAAGATTCCCCTTGACGGCATAGTTTTAGAGGGAGAAACCTCTGTCAATACGGCGGCGCTTACGGGCGAAAGCCTGCCCTATGATGTTACGGCGGGCGACAGGGTGGTAAGCGGCTCGGTCAATTTAAGCGGCGTTATTACCGTAAAGACCGAAAGCCTTTACAGTGACAGCACGGTTGCAAAAATTCTCGATTTAGTTGAAAATTCAACCGCCAAAAAGGCAAAAACCGAAAATTTCATAACCCGCTTTGCAAGATATTACACTCCAATAGTTGTGGCGGCGGCGGTGCTTTTGGCAGTCCTGCCTCCCATTATATCAAGCGGCGGATGGGCAAATTGGATACAGCGAGCACTTATCTTCCTTGTTGTTTCCTGCCCCTGCGCCTTGGTAATTTCTGTACCCCTTTCCTTTTTCGGAGGAATAGGCGGAGCCTCAAAGCAAGGTATTCTTATTAAGGGTGCCAACTACACCGAGGTATTAGCAAAGGTAAACACTGTGGTGTTTGATAAAACGGGAACGCTTACAAAGGGTATTTTCAAGGTCACCGCCGTTCACCCCGAAAGTATGAGCGAGGCAGCGCTTTTAGATATTGCCGCGGCGGCTGAAAGCTACTCAAACCACCCGATAGCCGAATCTATTATAACGGCGCACGGCGGGCATATCGACCGTTCAAGAATAGGTAAAGTAACCGAACACGCGGGAATGGGAATAGAAGCCGAGATTGACGGCAGGGATATTTTTGCTGGTAACGGTAAGCTTATGGAGCTTGTGGGTGCTAAATGGCACAATTGCCACATAACGGGAACGGTTATTCATATTTCAGAGGGAAAAAATTATCTCGGTCACATTGTAATTTCCGATGAAATAAAGCCCGATTCCAAGGCGGCTGTAGCCGGTCTTAAAGCCTTAGGCATTAATAAAACGGTTATGCTTACGGGCGACCGCAAAGAGATAGGCGAGGCGGTAGGAAAAGAGCTTTGTCTTGACGAGGTTCAGGCGGAGCTTTTACCCGACGGCAAGGTAAGCGCCGTGGAAAGGCTGATAGACAAAAAAACACCCCTCGCCTTTGTGGGTGACGGTATTAACGACGCGCCCGTGCTTGCCCGTGCGGATATAGGCATCGCTATGGGCGGTATGGGCAGTGATGCGGCGATTGAGGCGGCAGATGTGGTGCTTATGGACGACAAGCCCTCTAAGCTTCCCGAGGCAATAAAAATCGCGCGGAAAACAATGTCTATTGTATGGCAGAATATTATTTTTGCCCTCACGGTTAAAGCAATTGTGCTTATATTAGGGGCAGTAGGAATAGCGGGAATGTGGCTTGCTATATTCGCCGATGTGGGCGTTACGGTGCTTGCAATACTAAACGCTATGAGAGCAATGCATTAAAACAACATTATAAAAGCCTCACTCGAGAACGGTTAGTTTTCGAGTGAGGCTCTTTTTATTGTGATTAGTTTTAAAATTCAGCTTTATTCCTTCGTTTCAGGCTCTTCTGCAAGATAGGTTTCCTCTTCTGATTCGCCGCCGTCCTGAACGGTCACTTCATCAAAATCAGGCTGGAAGAGCATATTGGAGTCATCATAGTCATCAAAATCCTCTTTTCTTCCGTTTACGAGCCTAATAATCAAAAGAACAACGAGCACTATTGCCGCAATAGCCGCCAATACAAGTCCTATTACAAGGGTTTTGGCATTAGCAGAAAGCGAAGAAAAACGCGCTATAAAGCCTGCTTCTTCTGATATTTCTTCATCCTCTGCCGATACCAGCTTAAATTCGGGTGAACGCTGAAATGTATTTTCTCTTATGTCATAGCGATAAATGCGGTATCCGTTGTCATAATAGCAATATACATAATAGAAATCGGTATACTCCGAATTGCTTGCAACATAGGCTTTTACGCTGAAATCACCTATTTTAACCGCAGTTTCATAATATCCTTCGGGGGCTTTAAGCTCGGAGGGAACTTCGGCAAAAATGTAAATCCTATCCCCAACGGCGGCATATTGAAGCTTTTCAAAAGCATCACCCTTTAAAACATAGGGTTCTACCGTTTCGCCTTCGGCAGATTTTAAGTAATACAAGGTATAATTTTCGTCCGCATCCCTTGCAACAGCAACCTCAGTACCGTTATAATCGGCAGTTACCGCGTAAAATCCGGGGGGCAGAATTATGGAAGAAATATCGTTTAATACAGTATATGCCGCACCGTCGACCGTAGCCTCGTAGGGGTTGATTTCCTGCTCGGTAGTTTGCTCCGCCTCGGAGGCAGTATCTTCCTCAGAACGGTTTATTGTAATTGTATATATTTTTTGTGCTCCGGAGGGCGCAGTAACCGTTACGGTGCGTGTGTTATTTCCTACCTTAAGCGCCGTTTCACCCGAAATTTCAACCTTAGCGCCGCCGTCCTGAGCGGTAGCATATACCTTGACATCGGTTACACTGTTTGCAACAGTAGCGGTATAAGAGGTTTTAGAGGCGGAAAATTTAGGGGACAAGGTTCCCTTGCTTAAAGAGAGCGAGCTTAAGTTTGCATTGTCCGACTTTGCGGCGTCCGAAACAGTCATAGTGGCCGCGGCACCTATCGAATCCTCAGTGTTCTGGTAATATGCGACTCCCGATACCTTTACAGGGGACGAGCCTGCGGCAATGGCCGTAAATTTAAGGGAATATGACTGCTTTGTGGATCCGCTCGGCAGACCTGCAACCTTTACTATTCCCGCACCGCCCGAGGCGCTGTCTCCGCTGTCAAACCTAAGGGTGTCGGGATTGTAGCTTACGCTAAACTCTGTGCTGTACATCGCTTCACTTCCGCCTACGGTGACCGTAACCGTAACAGAATCATTTACATTCGGGTTATTGTTGCTGAAGGCGATTGTTGCTGTTCCCGCGGCGGACACCGTTAAAATAAAGCAACAGAAAACCATAGTTACAGATGCCGCTAAGGCGGTCAATTTTTTGATTACTCTACTCATAATATTTCTCCCTTTTTATTGATTAAGACTTTTTACTCCTAAAATGTGCATTTGAACATTTGCCAAATCTCTGCCGTTGATTATGCCGTCGCTATTGGTGTCTCCCGCCGTAAAGCCGTTACCCGATAAAAGCTGTACGCCGAGTATATGCATTTGGACATTTGCCAAATCTCTGCCGTTGATTATGCCATCGCTGTTAGTGTCCCCGAGTACGACAACGGGCGCTACTATATCGCCTGAATTCACATAAAGCACGCAATCCCTATCCGAATTAACATATATAGTATAATTGTTTATATATCCCGTCTGGGATTTTACCGAAAGCGTAACCGTGTTATTGCCCGCTTTTAGCTGATATTCTGCCGCGCCGACATAGGTAGCGCCGCTCGGAAAGGCAACCCTTATCACCGTATCGCCCGTAACCCTTAGGTCATAGCTATATGTAAATCTGTTAAAGGTAGGGGTAAGCCCCGAGGCAGAAATCAAGTCAAAATAGTAATTGTTTAGATTGTTATTCTTTAAAGGTTCTTCCGAAACAGAGGAAGGCATATCCCTGTAAACCGGTATTAAAAAGTCAAGCTGTGCATCCTTAAGTCCTGCGTATGTGCCTGCAAGCTTCTTGCCCGAGCTTGCGGCATTATGTACCGCAGTTGCATACTGATGCCAGATTCTATCAGGCTCTTTAATATTGTAATTCATATAAAAATATGTATTCTGCCCTGCTTTCAAATACTTGTTTCCGCAAAATTCAGCTCCCCCGATAATCGCCTTAGAACGGGAATTCCAGCCCTCAAGCTTCGCCCGTTCAAGTCCGTTCACTGTGGGATTTTCGCCGTTTGCGCCAACATTAAAGTAATTGTAATAGCCTTCATAACCGGGATAATTACCCGAAATAAGTCCGGAATTTCCGCTCCCCTGCTCTTGAATTATTGTCCCTGCAAGAATGTAAGGATTAACGCCTGACGAGCTTGCCGCCGCCATAATATCCCTTACATATGCGTTACTGTAACCGTCATATCCCCTTTCGAGGAAGGTGCCGCTTATAACCTTACGAAGCCCCTCCTCGTTTTGGTGGGCAGGGTCGTAGGATTGCTGCAAATAACTGTAAATATAATCAGCATTAAGGAAATTCCGCGGGTCCATATAATATTTTATTACCTCACGAGAGACATAATACCAGCGGCCGTTTTCTATCGAAGCCCATTTTTCCGTGCCCCAGTCATAAGAACCCAAATCCATAGAGCGCCACGACAGACTCTTATAATCTGTAACCTTTCTTCCAAGCTCAAGCATTACTGCCTCATCAAGGGTCATATCAATGCTTTCGGCATAAAATTTCCAATTAGGATAAACCGCGTGCAGCTCACGCAGATAGGACTTATAGCTTTCGGGAAAAGCGGCAATCTGTGCTTCAAAGGCTTCATCGGCATACACAACCCTAAAATTTCCGACAATAACCGTCGAAATCAGGACTATTGACGATAAAATAACGCAGATGCATCTGCAAATTTTGCTCATTACACTTCTCCTTATTTTTCGACATATATATTTTAATTATATATTTACTGTGCGATTATGTCAACCTTTTATATAAAAAAACAAGAGAGATTTTAAGCATCTTCACAGCCATGGCGGCAGGTCTTGCAAAGCAGTATAACAACATTGTTGTAAGCTCGCCCGAGCTTACCGTCGGGAGCAGTTACACCGTAACGATAGGCGGCACGGTAACAGGCTGTGACGAAAACGGCTACGCCGCGTCGGGAAAGGTTGCGGGCGGCAACAGTAGCCTTGCGGTCGAAATAACCTCGGTTTCAACCTCATACGGTTCATCAGGCGGTAATATGGGCGGCGGTATGGGTGCTAAGCCCGACAGAGAAAGCGGCGTCAAAAAGCCATTTTAATACGGGACAAACACAAAGCGGAAGTCTTTTATTTGACGTCCGCTTTATCTTTCTTTTCTTTAGTTTCGGGTTGTCCGTTTAATTCGTCAATAGTGACCTTGCTTTCGTGGGGTATCGGCTTCCAATCAACCTTTTTAAAGAGCGCGATATACTGGGTGTATCTTCCTATAATATCAAAGGTCGGCCAAGTAACGGTATAAAGCGCCTTTTTGTAAAGCGGCATTTTCTTCATTCGCTTATGCTCAACTATAAACAGGTAAACCGCCGCCCACATATTTTCAATATACATTCCTAAGCGGTATAAAAGCCTTAGCCATATTTGTAAGAGCATACCGATAAATATCGCCTCCACGCCCGATTCCGCCGTGATTTTAAAGGGGAAAAGGAAACGCAAAAGCTGACCTAAATATGTGCTTTTTGAAAAAAAGTAGATTCCGTCAATACCGTAAACGCCGCAGTAAAAGCCGTAAGCCAAAACAGAAACCAAAAGCCAACGGATTATATTTATAACCGAAAATGGGGTTAACTGCATTAAGGTATCGTAGGAGGCAAAACGGTGGCGGATTGATTCTACTGCCGATAAGCACAGCTCTTTAAAGCTCCTTTTGCCCTTTTTCTTCTCGTTTTCCCGCCAGCGGGTCTTTAAAAACCGCTTGCCGAAAAATATGTTGATAAACAGATACGGCCCTGTTTCGGCAAAGGCGAGCAGGTGTCCCTTTGACCAGCGAAGGCGCTGTCTAAGCGCTATTTTAAGGCTTGTGGGCTGTTCGTCATAAAACTCGGCGGCATCGTTGTATGTAATGGCGTAGCCTTGAGCCACCGCGTCGGCGGTGAGCGCCCTGTCCTCGGTAAGGGAGGTGTACTTCCAGCCGTCCTTTACAATCTCGTTCGCAAAAAGAAAGCCCGTACCCTGAATATTGGTAGCAAGCCTTAAAACCGAACGCGCACGGTGGTTAAAACGGATTGACCGCAGCCAATGCAGGGCATAGGTAGAGGCGACCCAGGATTCGTCAAAATTCTTTGTATTTCGGTACGAGGTGATAAGCTTTTCCCCCGCGTCAAAGGAATCGTTCATACGGGAGATATAATCGGATTTTAAAAGATTGTCCGCGTCAAAAACGAAATACCCCTCAAAGCTTTGTCTGCCGTAGTCCTCCTCTATTTTTTCAAAGAGGAACTGAAGCGCAAAGCCCTTTGTCCTATGCTCGTTATCAAACCGCTCATAGCATACGGCGCCGTGTTTGCGGGCAACCTCGGCGGTTTTGTCGGTACAGTTATCCGCCACTACAAACACCGTGATAAGCTCTTTAGGGTAATCCTGCTTTGCTATACTGTCAAGCAGGTTTCCGATAACCTTTTCCTCGTTCCTCGCCGCGACCACAACCGCGTATTTATGTTTGTTTTCGGCAGGCTTAAATTTTCTTGTGAAAAAAAGCCCGATTATTCGGTAAACCGTCTTGTAAGCGAGCATAACCGAAAAAACCGTGCCTATTGCGGCGTATATCACCTTAAGCACGGGATACCAGCCGCCAACGGTCGTAAGAACGCCCGCAAGGTCGGGTGTTATGTTTAAAAGCATTTTTATACCTCTTTAAAAAACTATGTGTAGGGACAGGCGTCCCCGACTGTCCGTTATTATTGAAATATGAAGCCTATAAATTATAACATCGGTATATGTTAAAATCAACTGTTTGGTTTACCCAATAATTCCTCATATTCCCCGCTTAAACGCTCCCATTCATTCATAACGGTATCAAGCTCTGTTTCAAGGGCATCTATTTCCGCCTGAAGCTCGGAAAGCCGCATATAGTCCGATTGGTTTTCGGGAAAGCTAAGCTCCTCCTTTACACCGCCGATTTTTTCCTCTAACAGGGATATTTTTTCCTCTGCTTTAGAAATCGCCCTCTCGTATTTTGAGCGTTCCTTTGCGGGGGTGGTATAGGTTTTTTTGGACTTTTGGGGTTGTTCGGCCTTTGCCGTCTCGGGTGTCGGTGTTTTTTTATTATCAAGATACTGCCCGTAGCCGTAGGGGTAATATTTCACCCCATCATTTTCAAACGATAGCAGGCTGTTTGATATTTTACGGACAAAATAGCGGTCGTGGGAAACAAAAAGCACCGTTCCCGAAAAGCTTGCCAGCATTTCCTCAAGGGTTTCCTTACCCACAATGTCCATATGGTTTGTAGGCTCGTCCAATATTAGAAAATTCGGTCTTTTCTTAAATATCTTACAGAGCGCAAGCCGCACCCTCTCCCCGCCCGAGAGCATATCCACCGTTTTAAAAACATCATCGCCGCTAAACAGAAAGGCGCCCAACGCGCTCCTCGCCTCAAAATCGGTCATAGAAGGAAAGGCCTTTAAAAAGTCGTTAAGCACCGTATCGGGACTTGAATAAAGTGCCATCTGCTGGTCAAAATAACCGATACTGACTCGGGGTCCGAACTTAAACTCCCCCGAAAGCGGCTTTACAGCGCCTATTAAGGTCTTAATAAAGGTAGATTTTCCAAGTCCGTTGCCGCCTATTATGCCCACTCGGTCGCCCCTGTGCATATCAAGGTCTATAACTGACAGCGCCGAGGTATAGCCTATTTCAAGCCTTTTTACCGATAAAACATCTTTAACCCCTATGTCCTCCGGCTCAAAATCGGCGTGAAAGGTACGCATATCATAAGCAAGAGGCGCTTCGACAGGCTTCAAACGCTCAAGCTGTTTAAGCTTTGACTGCGCCATAGCCGCCTTTGTGGGCTTATAGCGGAATCTTTCCACCAGTTCCGTAAGACGGGCTATCTCCTTTTTCTGCACCTCGTACTCCTTTGCCTGCTGTTCGCGGCGTTCCTTTTTAAGAGCGGTAAACTGTGTGTAATTTCCCGCGTATTTATGTGTCTGCCCGTACTCAATTTCATAAACGGTCTCAACCACATTATCAAGGAACATTCGGTCGTGAGAGACCACAACAAAAGCCTTTTTGTATGACTTCAAATATTCCTCAAGCCACTCTACCGCCTCAATATCAAGGTGGTTAGTAGGCTCGTCCAAAAGCAGAATATCGGGCTTTGAAAGCAGCAGCTTTAAAAAGGCGATTTTGGTGCGCTGACCGCCCGAAAATTCCGAAAGAGGTCGGTTTTTCTGCTCATCGGTAAAGCCGAAGCGCTTTATCGCCGCCTCGTACTCCCTTTCAAAATAAAAGCCGCCGCAGTTGTTAAAAAGGTCTAAGAGGACGGTATAGCTTTTTATATTTTCCTCGCTCTGCTCGCGCTCCATTTTTCCCTGCGCCTTATCAAGCTTTTCTTTAAGCTCGATTATATCCGAATATGCCTTTCTTATCTCGTCCTTCAGGGTGACGCTTTCATCATCAAAGGTCATTTGTGACAGAACGCCGATTACAGGCTTTCCCGAAACTGCCATAAAGCTGTCTTCATCGCTGTCCCTTTTTGCAAGGGTATATTCGCCAGAAATAAGCTTTAAAAGGGTGGTTTTGCCGCAGCCGTTGCGGCCCACCACCGCGATTTTGCTCGTATCGTTTATCTCTATATTAACCGCGCTTAAAATCGGCTCGCCCGAAAGCTCGACCGCGCCGTTTTGAATTTTAAGCTGCATATTTTTTCACTCCTGTGCAGTACCGATCACTTAATAACCGTAAATTCCTTACCCTCTACCCGCACAATTCTATCGCACGCCTTAAGGCTTGTGTTCCTGTGGGTTATAAAAATAACGGTTTTATCGGTCATATTCTTAATGTTATTAAGCACCCTTGTCTCGGTGGCTTCGTCAAGCGCGCTTGTCGCCTCGTCAAGCAGAAGCACAGGCGCGCCCGCAAGGAGTGCCCGCGCAATCGAAATGCGCTGAATCTGACCCTCCGAAAGCCCCGCTCCCCTCTCGGACAGCACCGTGTTGAAGCCATCGGGAAGTGACGCAATATAATCGTAAATTTCGGCGGCACGCGCCGCTGTTTCGAGCTTTTCCTCGTCAATTTCGGGATTACAGAGGGTTATATTATCTTTAACCGTGCCTGAAAGCACCATATTACCCTGCGGCACATAGGAAAACAGACCTCTTACAGAGGCGTCCACCGCATATTCGGCGTTTACCGTGATACTGCCCGACTGCGGCTCGTAAAGCCCTAAAATCAGCTTAAAAAGCGTGCTTTTGCCGCTGCCCGACTCGCCCGTAATCGCGGTTATATGACCCCGTTCTATAGTAAAGCTGCAATTTTCGAGTATTTGCTCGCCGCCGTAGCTAAAGGAAACATTATTGACCTCAAGCCTGCGGAAATCGGCCTTAAGGGCGCTCATTTTGCCCTCCGACAGAGTATACCGCTCGTCATCTAAGTCTTCAAGCTCCATAAGCCGCTCCGCGGAAGCTAACGCCGCGTAGTACTTAGGCATTATACCCGAAACATTCTGAAGCGGCATTCTTAGCTGAGAAATAAGCTGTAAAAAGGCCATAAGCGTGCCGTATGTAAGGCTTCCCGCCGATATTCCGCCCGCGCCCCAAACCAAAACGGCGTAATAGCCCACCGTAAAAAAGGAATAAAGGCAGATATGCGCCAGCACCGAAACGCTTGTCCGTTTCATTTTGAGCTTAAAATTTTCATCCATAAAAACGCCGAGCCTTGTTTTAAAGGGTGCCTCGCTCACAAAGCTCTTTATGACAACAATATTTTCAAAACACTCCTGCAAAAACGCCCTGGTTTTCCCCTCGGTTTTCTGGCAATCCTTGTGAAGCTTCTTATACCGCTTATTAATCACCCTGCCGATTGCGGGAACAGCAATTCCGAGCAAAAGTATTATAACCGCGAGATAAGGGTTAAGTATAAGCATCGCCCCTATTCCCGTTACAATTTTTGTTACCATAGAGGTGACGCTCGGTATAATTGTAACAGCGTTTGAAACCACCACCTCGGTATCAGAGGTGAAGCGGTTTAAAATGTCCCCCGAATGATAGCCCGAAAGAGACGAATATTTCTTTTTTAATACCGACGAAAAAAGGTATTCCCTAATAGAAACGGTAAGCTTGCCGTTTGCGTAAGCGCTTAGGAATGACTGAACCGCGCTTAAGGCTATCTGCGCCGCTATTACGGCAAAAAGTATAAGCGCTGACGCTACAAGACTTCCACCCGAATCCTTTGTCGCTATATCAAAAATCCGCTTTGTCACAAGGGCTATTCCCACCCCCGTGCATGCCGATAAAGCCGTCACTATAGAGACGGCAATTATAAGAGGAAAATATCTCTTAATACGCGCGTAAATCCATTTAAGCGCTTTTTTATTGTTTTCCTTTTTTGTCATATCAATCTTCTGCTATACCGTTTTCCTTCATAGTTCTTATAAATACATCAATGTCGCCAAGTGCTAAAACGGTGGAAATATCGAAATTACTAAGAAGCGCGTTTAACATCTCGGTCTTTGAAACATCCTTTTCTTTAAGCAAGTTCCAGAGAAAAAGGGCGGTTTCGGTAAGCACGATTGTATTTTCAAGCTCACCGCTATCCGCAACAACAGTGTACTGCCCTTCATAGTTCTTTAGGCTGAATCCGTCTTTAATACGCACAAATAGCACCCCACTTGTTAATAAAAGGTAAATTTATTATATACTAAAACAAAAGATATTGCAAGTACAATACATTTAGGTGTATAATGTATATATATCATTTATTTTAAGGAGTTATGATATGGATACTTTTTTTGAACAGATAATCCCGATTAAAAAAACGGGTAAAACCTTTGCGGCACTCATAGGTATTTGGCTTGCGGCTTTCGTGCTTTGTTTTTTCCTTTTCTTTACGGGGTTTTTCGGTGCGCTAACCATTCTGCTGATATCAGGCGTAATTTACGGTGCGTTTAAGCTTTCCTGCCTTTTGAACATCGAGTACGAATATATTGTTACCAACGGAACGATGGATATTGATAAAATAACAAATAAAAGCTCCCGAAAGCGCGTGCTTTCCTTTGAGCTTCAAACCGTTTCAAGAATAGAAAAGTACAACCCCGCGCTGTTAAACTCGGTAAATACGAAAGAGGTTTTTATCGCTTGTAACACAAATGATGAAAATGCCTATCTTATGGTTTCCTCCACCGAGGGTAAGGACACTAATTATCTTGTATTTGCTCCCGATGAGCGTTTGCGGGGCGCAATAGTGAAGTTTGTACCGAAATTTGTTTCAAACAGCGCCTTTAAGGATTAAAACTATGAAGATACTTACAACCGATTTAATAATAAGGTCGGAGAAAAGCGCCGTTGAAAGCGGTGCTTTTTCCTTAAGAGACTTAATGCTTAGCGCGGGTAAAGCCGCGGCGAAAATAATAATGCAAAAATACGATTGCCGGGGCAAAAAAATAACCGTTGTCTGCGGCAGGGGCAATAACGGCGGAGACGGCTGTGTAATCGCGGGAATTTTAGCCGAAAACGGCGGCGAGGTTACGGTCTGCACCCCGTTTGGCTCACCATCAACAGAAAATGCGGCTTATTATTATAACAAGCTTCAATTCGTAACCAAAACCGATACTTTTTCGCCTGATGCAGATATTATTGTAGACGCGATTTTCGGAATAGGACTAAACCGCGCCCTCGAACAAAAAACCGCCGAGGTTATAAAGGCGATTAACTGCGCAGATGCAGTAAAAATTGCGGTGGATATACCAAGCGGTATTGAGGCGGACAGCGGAAAGGTCTTAGGAACAGCGGTAAATGCCGACCTTACTATAACCTTTATTTCCCTTAAGCCCTGCTTTGTGCTGCCCTTTGGCTCCGATTACTGCGGTGAAACGGTTGTGGCGGATATAGGCGCGCCGCCTATCGGTTACAGCTTTCTTACAACTGAAAAGCCGATATTTAAAAAACGAAAACACAACTCCCACAAGGGCACATTCGGCACGGGACTGATGCTTTGCGGCAGCTACGGTATGGCAGGCGCGGCAATTCTTGCGGCAAGGGCGGCGCTCAGAAGCGGAATAGGTATAGTGAAGTCTGTGCTTTGCGATAATATTTACTATCCCTTTACCGTATCCGTACCCGAGGCGGTCTGCGTTCCCGTAAAGCCAAACCGAAACGGTACGCTTTGCCCCGACAATCTTAATTTGACAGGGCTTTTAGAGGGCTGTTCTGCGGTGCTTATAGGCTGTGGAATGGGCAATAACGGGGATACCGCACGGCTTGTAGAAAAGCTTATAGAAGCCTCGGAAATTCCTATTGTTATAGATGCTGATGGCATAAATTCTCTGCTGAATTGCATAGATATTATAAAGAAAAGCAAGGCTCCTGTAATTCTTACTCCCCACCCAGGCGAAATGGCTAGGCTTTGTTCCGTTTCTGTCCGTGAGGTGGAGGAAAACCGTGTTAAAATCGCCAAGGATTTTGCCGTAAAACACGGCTGTGTGTTAGTACTTAAGGGTGCAAATACCATTGTTGCCACACCCTTAGGGGAAGTGTATTTTAATATGACGGGCAACCCGGGTATGTCCACAGGCGGCAGCGGCGACGCGCTTGCAGGTATCATACTTTCCCTGTTAGCGCAAGCGTTCAGCGCAGAAGATGAGGCAAAGGCGGCGGTATATCTTCACGGCGAGGCGGGCGATAAAGCCGCAGCTAAACACGGCGAGCGGGGTATGTTACCCACCGATTTAATCGAGGAGCTTTAGTCTAACCCCGATAGGAGTGCTTCAGCTTGAAAAAAATAATATCGGTTCTGCTAATTACTGTTTTCTTCCTTTGCGCCTGCGACAAAAATAAAACCGACATAACCCCCGTTACAAGCGGTATTTCCTTTGTGGCAAAGCTTACCTACTACAACGAATGCTACGAGGCAAATGTCACGGTAGCAAAAAACGGTGAAACCGATATGGAAATAACCTCGCCTGATACTATAAAAGGGCTTGTGTTTCACTTTAACGGCGAGGAAATAACCGCAAAATACGCGGGGCTTGAGTACAAGGCGGATTTTAAGTCTCTGCCCGAGAGCGCGTGCTGTGAAAGACTTTACCAAATATTAAAGGACACATTTAATGAAGATATAGCAGTCACCTTAGAGGGGGACTACTACTGTATCTCCCGCGAGTCCTCGGATATAAGCTATAAGCTGTACCTCGGCGCCACGGGACTGCCAATCTCCGCCGAGGACAACAACGGCTTTACCGTTAATTTTAAAAATGTGACGATAGTGAACTGATAATAAAAAGCCTCCCTTGTGTAAAGGGAGGGGGACCGCCGAACGGCGGTGGAGGGATTGTTATTTTGCAATTTTAGCACTTTAACATCCTTTATCTTTTGACAATCCCTCAGTCACTGCGTGACAGCTCCCTTTACACAAGGGAGCCTTTGTTTTGTGCGGTTCACTAAAAAATTACAAACTCCAACCTACGAAATGTCAATTAAACCACAGTAGGGACAGGCGCCCTCGACTGTCCGTTGTCTAACATCTAACATCTAATGTCTAACATCTAAATAAGATAAAGTCCTGACTCAAGCACAACAAAGCGGTTGTCGCCCACCTTTACATACTGCTTTACAGGCTCAGGGAATTCCTCGTAATCGAAAACGCTGTAGGTTTCGAGGTTTACTTCCGTAAGCTTTGAAGAGCCGAGATTACTAACCATAACCGTATCCCCCTCAACAAAAAGCCCAGACGGCTTGTTGAAGGGGGATTTGTTTCCCCCGATTCTAAGCTCCTCACGCATTGTGGTAAGGTTGTAGCGAAGTAGCACATTACAGTCTGCAAAGCTTGCCCAAAGCGCATTTTTATAGAGTGCTATATCCGTAGCATTACAGCCGCGGTATTTAAGCTCCCCTGTCCATACGGAAACTGCGTCCGCCCCTAAAAGTCTGGCAGTACCGTCCTGCGACAGCAAAAACACCTTGCCGTTTGGAAGGACTATGGATTTTTCGGTGATATAGTTATCGCACTGCATGGCAACCGATTTATAGTTGTTTCCGAACTTAGTCAGCAGATATATGGTGTTAACAATATCGGTAAATCTGCCGTTTTCAAAGGTAATCATTTTATAAGCGACTAAGGCTTTTTCCTCAATAACATCCTTGCAATAGGAAAAAATTATGCCTCCTGATGTGGGCAAAACCTCATAAACCTCGCCCGCAAAAACCTTTTTCATATATTTTCACTCCGTGTTTTTCATTGGATTAAAGTTTTATTTTTCCTGCTTCAAGCATTTTTTGCGCCGCCAAAAGCACACCCGCCCGTGCGCTGTGGAAATTAAGT
>CAZRMP010000020.1:0-727 GCA_964601235.1 uncultured Ruminococcus sp. | reverse complement strand
ATCCAGGCGGCATAGGGCTCTCGGAGCGGTCCGTCCGCCGAAAGCTCTATCGAAGCACCCAAGGTAAACGCCCCCGCCGCCATTATAACCTCGTCGGTATAGCCCGGCATTGCCCAAGGCTCGGGCACAACAAAGGAATCCACAGGCGCACCCGACTGCATACCCTGACAAAATGCGATAAGACCCTCTCTTGAGCCCAAGGTCACGCATTGGATAATATCGCCCCGCTTTTCGGTGTAACGGGGGGTTACCTCAAAGCCCAAGCTCTCGAAAAGCGCCGATGCGTAAACTGCGGTTTTAAGCGCCTCACCCACAACATGGGGAGCGGAGAAAAGTCCCATATAAAGCTCCCGGCTGTGGCCGAGTGTTGCGCCTACTTCACGCCCGACACCGGGACAGGTAAGCCTTGCCGCACATTGCTCCACAATCTCTTTTCTGCATGCTATATAGCCTCCTGTGGGCGCAATTCAGCCGCAGGGGTTTTTAATAAGGGAGCCTGCGATTATATCCGCACCCACCTCGGTGGGCTCTTTTTTCTCAACAAACTCGCCGTAGCAGTTATCCACCATAATAACAGAATCGGGTGAAACCTCCCGCACGGCCTTGCAGAGCTTTTCAATATCGTCAATAGTAAGGCTCGGTCTTGTGCTGTAACCGCGGGAGCGCTGAATATATGCCATTTTGTATTTGTTGGCTTTAAGCTCTGCCTTTATAGCATCTATATCGG
>CAZRMP010000019.1:13435-18084 GCA_964601235.1 uncultured Ruminococcus sp. | reverse complement strand
TGAAAGAATCGGCTGTGACGAGCCTATGGAGGTGTGCGAAAGCTTAGTTGAGCAACAGCTGGCGGTCGCCCAGCCTATGTTCTGCTTCGGCTACAAGGAAAGTATGGATAAGCCCGAACGCTCAGTAAAGGAAAAGGTCCGCACCGCACTTTTGCTTGAAATAATCGCGGGTGACTCCTCTCCTCTTTATAAAAAGCTTATAAACGAGGGTCTTATAAATGATGAATTTTCCTTTGAATATTTCACAGGACACGGCTATTCAGCGGTAATATTTGAGGGTGAGTCCGGCGACCCCAAAAAAGTTGCCGAAGAAATTAAGGCAGAAATTGAAAGACTTAAAGCCGATGGAATCGACAAAAAGCTATTTTCCGCCGTTCGTTGCGGAATGTACGGTGAGGCTGTGCGCTCCTTTAACAGCGTCCAAAGCATTGCCACCCAACTGGTTGGATGCGCTATGTCGGACAGCGGGCTCTTTGATGAGCTTAAATATATAAAATCGGCAACACCCGAAGATGTTTACAAGCGTCTTTCCCTGCTTGACAACGACAAAACCGTGCTTTCGGTTATAAATCCCGAATAAGGTGAAATATATGAGCTATGAAGTTGTTATTTTCGGAATAAAGCTTACCCTCTCCCCCGTGGCGTTTTCTATACCCTTAGGCTCGCGTCATTGGGACATTTACTGGTACGGAATACTAATCGCTGCAGGCTTCCTGTTGGCACTAATCTACGGCATTAAAAATGCCGCCAGGTTTAATATAAATACCGACCGTATGCTTGATGTGGTGCTGGTGGCGACCCCTGTTGCAATACTCTCGGCGCGCACATATTATGTGATTTTTGACGGTGAGCCGCTTAACGGTATCGGCGACTTTTTCGGCTTCGGGGACTCCTCGGGCTTTGCGGGGCTTGCGATTTACGGCGGCGTTATCGGGGCGTTTGTCTCGGGAGCTGTTATGTGCAAAATCCGCAAGGTTAAAATCCTTGATATGTTCGATATTGCGGCGATAGGCTTTCTTATCGGTCAGGGTATAGGCCGCTGGGGCAACTTTGTAAACCAAGAGGCTTACGGCTCCTTTACGGGCAGTAGCTGGTGGGGTATGGAAAGCACCAAAACAATCGCCGAAATGGGCGAGGGTCTTGTTCATCCCTGCTTTTTGTACGAGTCGGTTTGGTGTATTGCAGGCTTTTTTGTGCTCAACCTTTTTAGCAAAAAGCGCCGCTTCAGCGGTCAGATATCCCTTATGTACTGTGTGTGGTACGGCTTCGGCAGAGGTATTATAGAGCTTCTGCGTACCGATAGTCTGATGATCGGCAATCTCCGCGTTTCCTGCCTTTTGTCCTTTACAATCTGCATTGCGGGCGGGGTTTTGCTTGCTGTAAATCTTCGCCGAGGGGCTGAAAAAGCCGAAACAGGCGATTACAGCGCGGTTTTCGCAGATAATGAGGAAAACGAAACGATAACAGAAGAAACAAAGGATGATGAAAATGAGCAAGATAATTAACGGAAAGGTAATCTCCGCCGCGGTAAAAGAGCGGGTAAAGGAGGGTGTTGCCGAGCTTAATAAGAAGGGCATAACGGTAGGGCTTGCGGTTATAATCGTGGGCGACGACCCCGCCTCAAAAATATATGTTTCAAACAAGAAAAAGGCATGCGAGGCGCTGGGCATTATCTCCGAGGAGTACGCTCTGCCCGCAAGCACAACCGAAGAAGAGCTTTTAAGATTAGTGGACGAGCTTAATCACAAAAAGAGCATTAACGGCATACTTTGCCAGTTGCCGCTACCCTCCCACCTTGACGAAAAGCTTATAATAAATTCCATTCTCCCCGAAAAGGATGTGGACGCGTTCCACCCTGCAAATGTGGGCAGAATTATGATAGGCGACTTTGATTTTGTCCCCTGCACCCCCGCGGGAATTATGGAAATGTTAGCCTACGAGAACATAAACCCGGAGGGCAAAACCTGCGTGGTGATAGGCCGCTCTAACATTGTAGGTAAGCCTATGGCTATGCTTCTGCTCCACAAAAACGGAACGGTCACGGTCTGCCATTCAAGGACAAAAAATTTAAAAGAAATATGCAGTAAAGCCGATATTCTGGTGGCGGCGGTGGGAAAGGCGAAGTTCGTCACCGCCGATATGGTAAAGGAGGGCGCGGTGGTAATTGATGTAGGTATGAATCGCGTTGACGGCAAGCTGTACGGCGATGTGGATTATGACGAGGTCTCAAAAAAAGCCTCCGCCATAACCCCCGTGCCCGGCGGCGTAGGACCTATGACCATCGCAATGCTTATGCAAAATACCCTCACCGCGGCTAAGAAACAAAACAATATTGAATAGTATTCGGGTGATTTTTTGATTAAAAGAATTATTTGAGCCTTATTGGCAGTTATGATGCTGACCGTTTCCGTTTTTGCGGCAACGGCTGATATTGAAATTACCGCTCCAAAGGATTTTTACAGCTATAAATCAGGTCAAAGCGCTAAAGAAACTGCCAAAATCCTCGGCACAACAGAGAATGAGCTTGAAAATTACTGCGACGAGAACGGAATACTGTTTATTGCCCTTAATAAGGATAATACCAAGCAGATAAGGGTCACGGTTACAGAATCGGCGTTTTCAGGGAGTATAGGCAATCTTTCAAACCTTTCAGACGATAAAATCACGGCGCTGATACCCGATATAACGGGCGCTGTCAGCGGAGAGCTTACCGAAAAAGGCGGTCAAAGGTTTATAAAAACCGCCCGGACCTTAAGCGATTCGGGCGGTGAGTACAGCGTTATAAATTATGTTACGGTGGCGGCTAAAAAGGATTATGTTTTATCCTTTTACACCGCAACCGGAGCGGGCACAGACTATATAGAAGAGGTTTTTGAAAGCTTTTCCTCCGAGGATTTTTATAAAGATGCCGATAATAAAAGCAATTTCGGCTTTGTAATTATCGCCGCGATAGTGCTGTTAGCGTTAGGCTCTGCCTATATAATATTCACCCTTGTGCGGGATATTAAAAACGACCGCGAAAATAATGATTAGCTTAAAAATTCCCGCAAACCGAAAACGGCTTGCGGGAATAATATTTTTATCCCTTAAGTCCTCTTGACTGTCGATCCATATCCTCGACTACAATATCGAATATTTCACCCAGCCCCGCGCAATATTCAAGCACCTTCCACGGCTCGTTGGTGTGGAAATGAATTTTTATAAGCTCATCGTCCCCGACGGCTAAAAGGCAATCGCCCTTAAAATTCGCGGTGAAATAATCGTTTATCGCGTCCTCGTCAAGACCGTTTCCCTCAATTAGCAGTTGTGTATCGTACCTGTATTCCATTTTTAAAGCCTCCTATATAAGTTAATTATACTCTCCGATTAAGCCGCTGTCAAGCGGCGATAAATTCCTCACAAACAAGGAAATATAGAGTCAAAATAAAAGGCTCCGGTTGAACCTGGGGTGCTCCACCCCTAAAAGGGTTTTCTACCGGCTTAGCCCCTAAAGGGGCACCGAACAGTACTATAGCATCACACGCACCGCCACCCGTAAACGGGTAACTTGATAGGCTCCCTTGTGTAAAGGGAGCTCCCGCGTAGCGGGTGAGGGATTGTTTCTTTACAACCCCTCCGTCTGCGCCTTTACCGCATCCACCTCCCCTTGCACAGGGGAGGCTTTCTTTTGGCTTGCATTAAGCTCGCCTTTTTTATTGTTGCTCCGTTTATTTCCACGTCTAAAGACACCAATAAAAAGCTCCTTCTTAAGAATTAAGAAAGAGCTTTGAGAGTGTCGATAAACTGAATTTTGCCCCTCTAACGAGGGTGCGGATTGCCTGTGGCAACCATTGGACAAAGTCCAATAGCACCGACCGAGTCAGCAGCCGAGAGAGGGCTGACCGTTAAGTTGACAAGGGGAGCCGAAAACAGGCTTTTTCGACAGACTGAAACGCCCCGATATTTATCGAGGCGTTTACTTTATAAAGTTTTAGAATACAACTATTCCGCCTACAACATTATAATTATTGCCATAATATTCACAGGTTGTGTAAGCATTCCAGTTAACTGTTCCGTTTTCTACAAAGAACCAAGCGTCATTATAATAGCAAAGGGTTCTTGCGTTCCAGTTAATCATACCGTTCTCTACATAGAACCAAGTATCATTATAATAGCAAAGGGTTGTAGCGTTCCAGTTAATAGTACCGTTTTCCACAAAGAACCAAGCGTCATTATAATAGCAAAGGGTTCTTGCGTTCCAGTTAATCATACCGTTCTCTACATAGAACCAATTATCATTATAATAGCAAAGGGTATTGGCACTCCAATTAATGGTGCCGTTTTCTACATAGAACCAAGCATCGTTATAGTAAACCAATGTAGTATCATTAGACTTTGCACCGTTTACGGTGTAATACCAAACATCATCTTCATAGGTTAAAGAAGGATATATTGGATAAGGAAGAGCGGGAACTATGTCAAACTTTTCCTCAAATTCACATACTTCACATGTATGTGTAGAATAGCCGTCAACCTGATACTGGGGTTCAACAACGGTTGTTTCGCCGAACTTATGACCCAAGGCGTCTACTTCTGTATCAACATATGTATCGTCACATCTTGTGCAGGTATGGGTTGTATAACCTTTTTCAGTGCAGGTCGGGTCGGTT
>CAZRMP010000019.1:0-13335 GCA_964601235.1 uncultured Ruminococcus sp. | reverse complement strand
TGCTTCCCAACCGATTTCGGTGCAGGTAGCAGCCTTTGCGTCATGATGTTCTAAAACATGACCTGTAGCGTCTACATATGCATCAACATATGTATCGTTACATCTTGTGCAGGTATGGGTTGTATAACCTTTTTCAGTGCAGGTCGGGTCGGTTACTACTGCTTCATAATCGTGACCGAGTGCAGATATTTCCTTGTAGGTTGTGTAATCACAATTCTTACAGGTGTCATATGCTTCCCAACCGATTTCGGTGCAGGTAGCAGCCTTTGCGTCATGATGTTCTAAATCATGACCGAGTGCGTCAATGGCAATGTTTTCTCTTGAAAGCTCTGCTTCACATACCGAGCAGTATACAACACTGTCATAGGAGCCCGCTTCAGTACAAGTGGGTTCTACTCTGTTTTCCTCAACAGCCTCTGCCGGTGTGTGGGGGAGAACGGGGATTACCTTTTCTTCTCTTGAAAGCTCTGTTTCACATACCGAGCAGTATACAACGCTATCGTAAGAGCCTTCTTTTGTACAGGTGGCTTCTACTCTGTTTTCCTCAACAGCCTCTGCCGGTGTGTGAGCGAGAACGGGGATTACCTTTTCTTCTCTTGAAAGCTCTGTTTCACATACCGAGCAGTATACAACGCTATCGTAAGAGCCCTCTTTTGTACAGGTAGCTTCTACTCTGTTTTCCTCAACAGCCGCAGCAGCGGTATGACCGGTTGCAGGTACAATATTACCCACAACCTCTTCATTGCAGGTTGAGCATATATAGGTAGTGAAACCATTTTCAGTACAGGTCGGGTTTGTAACTACGCCTTCAGAAGCGTTGATAGAATGAATTGCAAATGTATCCTCGCCGGCAACAAAGGGCACATGGGCGTTTTTAATAACTGATTCGTACCTTGCGCAATTTGCCGGACTGTTATGTGCAAGCGCAGTATAAATTTTAGTGTCGCCGCAATAACCGGGCTTGGCCTTAAAATTTATTGATAATAATTCGCCCTGTTTATCCGAAATCTCTGTATTCAAATTGAGCTTGTACCAAAGATATCCGTCTCCTACCGTAACAGAGCCCTTGGACTGACCGAATAAATCTGCGGAAGAATAATCAACATATTCCAACGCATCAACATCATAATGTACTACGAAGCTTAAAAAGGAGATTCCTGTATTTTGGGCTACGCTTATCTCAACAGAAACATCATCGCCGTTATTAATAATTTTCGGTGATGTTGAAACGGGAGTGTCCAACGCATTAGCCTCCACTCCCACTTCAAATGTTTCAACAGCTTCAGCCCCGACTTTTGCAGCCGGGACTGAGAAGATCAAAGCGGCAGCCAAAAAAATCCCTAAGATTCTTTTAAGTTGCATCTCTTTACCTCCGATTTATCCTAAGTAGCCGTTGTTTCCAACTATAGCACCGCGTAAAAGAGCGAAATCGTCGCCGTCTATTATGCCGTCTTTGTTGAGATCATAAACTGCTTCATAGGAATCAAGAACAGCATCATCGTACCAGATTGCTAAGTCAAGCATATCTAAAGAATCGATAACTCCGTCTTCATTCGCATCACCGAGCATAATAACATCAAGCTCAGCGCCTTCGCCGAAATCTGCCTCCAGAATATTTGCAAGATTACGAGATACCCTGCAATTTTCTTCAACTACATCGAAAGAAACAGCATCGCCGTAAAAATCACTATTAACCTTGAATGTAAGGGTTGCAAACAAATATTTACCCTCTTCGAGGACCTTTGCTGCGCCGCCGTTAATGCCCATATCCTGAGCTAAAATAACTTTCTTGTTATTGTTTGCAGTATTAAGATCTGTTGAGCCTGCTGTATCAAGGAGAGAACCATCAACCTTAGTTAAGGTCAAAGCATCACTGAAATTGATACCGAGCTGAGCGCCGTAAAGTCTTGCAATCTCGCTGTTAACATTCAAATAAACATTGAGGGTTATATAGCCCGAGTTAACTGCAACAGTGCTGCCGTTAATACCTGTTGCTTCATAAGTGAAGGTGATATTTTCCTGCTTCATCGGAATTATATCCTGAGCAACCAAAACTTCACCGCAGACGTCGCAATGTTTACCTTCTGTAAGACCGGTTTCATCAAATGTAGGCTCTACAGCCGCGTCAATAACTTCGGTATGTCCAAGAGCATCTACATATGTATCGACATATTCATCGTCACACCTTGAGCAGGTATGTGTTGTATAACCCTGTTCTGTGCAGGTCGGGTCGGTTACTACCGCCTGATAATCATGACCGAGAGCAGGTATTTCAACATAGGTTGTGTAACCGCAATCTTCTCTTAAGCAGGTGTCGTATGCATTCCAACCGATTTCGGTGCAGGTAGCAGCCTGTGCATCGTGATGCTCTAAATCATGACCGAGCTTTTCTACAATATCAGTTTTAATTGTTGTATCGCAACGATCACAATACTTAACAGTAAAACCATCCTGAGTGCAGGTAGGGGGAACTACGCCTAAGGTTGCAACGGTATGATGACCGAGAGCGGGTATGTCAGCATAGTTTTGAACAGCACCGCATACGGAACATTTTTGATATGCAGTATAGCCTGCTTCTTCACAGGTAGCTTCCTTACCTTCAACATCAACCCAGGTATGTCCGTTAGCGGGAATCTCAACATAGGTTGTGTAATCGCAGCCTTCTCTTCCGCAGGTTTCATATGCTTCCCAACCAACTTCAGTGCAGGTAGGAGCCTTAGCTTCGTGATTTACTATAATATGATTATCAGGGTTAATCGGAGTTACTATTTGATCACTTAACAGCAGTCCGCAATCATCACACTCTACTCTATCTGTAAGACCGGTTTCTGTGCAGGTAGCAGCTGTTCCGGGTACGGTAACTACCGCTTTGTGTGAAAGCGGGTTAACAGGGATCACTACTTGAGCTTCCAAAACCGTGTTACAACGATCACAATGCGAACCCTCGGTCAAGCCGGAAGTAGTGCAGGTAGCAGGAACTGCCGGATCAACTACAACATGATGTCCAAGAGGAGATTCAAGCTCTTCTACAAAGGTGTATCCGCAAGTCTGACAGGTATATGTCAATTCTTCTGCGGTATCACATGTTGCACCATCGCTAAGAGTAGTTTTGTAGTCATGCGCTACCGGAATTGTTGTATGTTCGCTGCTGAGTATCTCATTACATACTGTGCAACGAACAACTGTGTCATAACCGCCGTTTGTCCAAACATTAACATCACAGTTCGGGGCAACTTCGTTTTCCTTACGTGCCTCGCCGGGTGTATGACCTGTAGCAGGAATCTCCACATATGTTGTGTATTCACAATTAGTGCAGTATTCATATGCATCCCAACCAATATAAGTGCAGGCAGGAGCCTGTGCCCCAACATTTACTATGCTATGACCGGTAGCGGGAATCTCCACATAGGTTGTGTAATCACAATTATTGCAGGTTTCATAAGCATCCCAACCGATCTCAGTGCAAGTAGCAGCCTGTGCCGCATGATTTACCACATCATGAACTCCTGTCGGCGTTTCTGTTAACTGAATATATAATCCGCCACATTCTTCGCACTTTTTAACATCGTATCCGTAATAAACACATGTAGCGGCAACGCTGCTTACAGTCACGTCACTCGCTGCATGCGTCTCGCATTCACACGCGCCTTGATCTGCAGCAGAGGTCGGAATAACGAGCTGAGCCGCCATCATAGCAAGTGATAAAAGCAAGACTAATGCCTTTGATAATTTGCTTTTCATATTTTTTCCTCCTTAATTTTACGACATAACTAATGATGTTTTTTCGGGTGATCCCTTTGTTTAAAGATCATACAATAAACACCCCTTGCCATGCCATTAAAAAATTTTTTGCCAAAAGGGTATTCCTCTTGACCGATTATGAATCAAATATATTAAATCATACTTTTTCTGGAATACAAGGTTTTTTTTAGAAAAAAACGAAAAATTTTCAAAATCTTTATAATGTAATGAGATTTACACAGATTTTTTACACAAAATCGGATGCCGCTTTCCTATTTATATATAATATTCCCATATTAGGCAGTAGAAAACTTTATTCGTTCGCTCTGCTGATTTAAAAACAGTCTACTAAAAGAGTACGGTTTTACTAAATTACATATATTTAAATATAGCGGCAAAGATTTTTTTAAAAAAACCGATAAAACAGCAAATTCATAAAAAATACAAAAAGCTCATAATTTACCTATAATATAATTAAAGCGCCCGCACAAAATAGTATTGCAAACGCAAGAGAAAAAATTTTAGGAGAGAAAAATACAATGGCTAAGAATGTAGTACCTGAGGCTAAAGACGCCCTCAACCGTTTTAAGATGGAAGCTGCCAACGAGGTTGGTGTTAACCTTAAGCAGGGTTACAACGGTGACCTTACCGCTAAGCAGGCAGGCTCTATCGGCGGACAGATGGTTAATAACATATGTCCCATACGACATATGAACTTCACTCGCCACTATCGCTGGGTAGACGGCCACGAAAAGCAGTTTACATATAGCTTTAGGTTTGTTGTATAGGCTTATTTGCTTAAGTAAATAACTTTAATTTTAATTATTATAAATAAACCCGCAAAACGAATTCTATTTTCAAGAATATTTTGCGGGTCTATTTAAAGCTTGCGTTTTCAAGAAGATTATATTATTCTTTTTAAAAAAATTATTAGGGATTTTCAATAATAAAATCAACAGAACCTATCTGCTTATTTCTAAACTGTTCCATAGAATTAATATTTGAATCAACATTTAACTTATACTCTTCTCGACTGATTAAATCTCCACAAGTTAATAATTGCCAATGCATTGCCATTTTCAAATCAAAAACTTGTATAGTCCTTTCCGGATGTTTGCACATAATATAATATCTACACAACGCTTCTAAATCGTCATTGACACTATAATACATATCAATATCATCAGACCTGATTTTTCCTACAATGTTTTCATATATGCGCAACCAATCATTATTCGTAAAATAATTGCAAAACTGTTCAATCAAGTACTCTAATCCTATTCCTTGAAATCCATATTTATTTTTTTGCACAATATATTCTACAACACAATTAGAAACGAATAATTGACGGCTCTCTTCTACAATTATCTCTCCTATCTTTGAAAGAAAATCAACATGACTATCATTATTGTTAAATGCAAAATCCATAATAGTTTTTTCTGTTTCATCGTTGTATCCTACAGTCTTAATTAAAGTATCAACACCTCCTAAATCTAATGTTGTAGTTTTAGGATGATACTCATTTTCCCTTTCGGGGTCGCAATTTCCAAGTTGACTAACTTTACCCCTTAAATTCTCATCCTTTATTAATTCTACGATTTTCTTATTAAATGTTTTTAAATAATTCATTTTGTTATATCCGCGCGTTACTTGCAATTCAATATCTGGATTAATCCAAGAATTAACAATATAATATATATTTATTAGTTCGGTATCAGTAAATTCTAATATATTTAATTTATCAAAAAAAACATCTAACAGACATTCTCTCCAATAATAAAAATCGTCATGGGTGTTTTTCAACTCAAATAGTGCATCAATATACTTATATCCTAATTCAAATGCAACTTTAAATATTTCAATATTTATTGGATGCGAAATTCGATTGTCACCCATTTCATGAGCCAAATCGGAAATTGTTAATAGTTTCATACCATAACGAGATAACTTATCAATAGATAAAGGTAGTTTTTTATAATATTCCAATAAATCATTTAAGGAATAGTCCTTTCTTCCTACATACCCAAAAATCTTATACTGCTTTATTTTCTTCACATAGGCTGCTATGTCATCTAAAGCAAAGCTTTCTAAAATTTCTATAATGCTATCACAATAATATTCAGCGTCTGTATAGTCGAGATTCCAGACTCTACCTTTTTTCCCGATCCAATAATCAGCAGCTTGAATATATTTTTCCTTTTCATTTGCTAAAACAAATATCGGTGCTAGTTCTTTTATATATTTAGCATTTTCACATGTAAAAACATATAACAAATCATCACAAATTTCCGAAAGGATGGATTTATTATTATGCTTTTTAATAGAAGCATAAAGGACTTTCAATAAAAATTTTCTTACTTTAAATCCATCACAATCACTTAGAGAACCTGTGCCATAATTATTATCAAAATATACAATTTCAAATAAGAGTTCTCTTTTATTACATTCTGATGAATTAAAATAAAAATATTCAAACAATTTTTTTGCACACTCAAATTGAACCTTAGCGGGTTCATAACCTCTGTCGCCAGGTTCATTGTGACTATTCAATAAGATAGATGTGTGTAAATTTTCTATTTCTTCAAAATCAGTTATATACTTACATATACAAAAATACATCATATGAAAATATGTGATTTTGTATAGATTGAATTCAAGCACATCCTCCGTTAAAAGTTCTTCTTTACGTTGCAATATTTTTATACATAATTCCTTACAATTTATATCTTGTAACAAAGCATTTGAACACACCTCTATTAGAACAGATATAGGTTTTTCATTGCCACTCAACATCGATTTGACAATTTTTTCAGTTGTTTCTTGACTCAACTCTTTTTGTTGAAAAATAGTTTTCACAAAATCTAACAAATCTCTAGGTGCGTAACATTTAAATGTAAAAGTCACATCTATATCTGATAATCCAGTAAAATTTATACTTGCAGCAAGCCATCCTTTGACAAAATCAACATATTTCCGAGTGGGTTTAGATGAATTGTCCTTTAATAAAACTTCCTGCATAAAATTTCTGCATATAAATCCACATTTCTCATAATAATTCTTATCATCCGTAACCGGTTCATTTCTAGAAAGAAAATCATTTAAACAAAACTCTGATAAATATTCCTCAAAAATTTTTTTCGCCCTTTTGAATTGTTTATGCAAAATAAGAGAATATATATCATTAACTATATCAGCTAAGTTTTTACTAGGTTCAAGAATATACTTTTCTGATAATGTTTTATCATTATATGGGTTATTTAGATAGACCGACTCCTTCTCGTTCCAACGAATACAATTGATATATTGAAAAATTGTGGAAGAAGCCACACTCAATTTATCAATATATGTTATATCGCCTTTATCAACCAAGCTATCAGCAATTATTTTATATTGATCTATCAATTTATTGACTGATAAATTATATTCAACCGAATTTATAATATAATGAGGATCAAAAAGATTTATCAAATGCTCTTTATCTTCAAGATTAGAAAAAAGTCCAAAAACAATATCGTACAAATATTTTTTCAAATGCGAATTACCAGATATGCTCTCATTGATTGACATCGAATATTTTTCAAAATTCGAATTAGACTTTATTAGACCTCTCAAATAAAGTCTAACATCATTATGAAATACATAATATAAATCTTCATCACTAACAATTAACGGATACATTCTACTCAATGAAAAAGCCACTTCATCTATATTGGCACAACAAATATCAGCTATATCTTTAATGGAAATTTTCTGAGAAACAAATGAAAATATCATCTTAATCTTGATTATCAACAGACTGTTTTCTAAATTAGAAAATATCCACTCATAATATTTATTAATATGTCCATTAAGATATCTTTTTTCTAATAGATTAACTATTTCTTCAAATGTTGGGCTTTCCAAAGATTTAATTTCATAAATCGCAAATAAAACATTAAGATCGTTATTGCCTACTACACTAATAATACTTTGAGATAAAGAAGCGGTAGCAATTTTATCTATTATTATATTATTACTATGTAACAATACATCAATATCTCTTTCCTCAATAACCGGCAAATCAATATATTTAATATCTTCATTGTTATCCATCCACGACGGGTAACTATCTTTTAATGGTTGTCCAATTAGGACAAATTTTACACCTTCGGGGACTTCATTGGGCAGAGGTAGTTGATACAAAAAGGAATTCTTTTTGTTTATTGAACGTGCTGCGTGATCTAAACCATCAATAAACAGAAAGCAGGTTTTGTTGCTTTTTTCGGAATATATTTTCAAAAAATTCAATGCCAACTCTCGCATTTCAGTTACTGTTAAATGACTATAAATTAAGGGAAATTTTATTTCATACAACAATCCCATTTTTTCGAATTTTGTTGCTAATTGTGTAAGAATACTATGCCATAACCAATCACCCGTATAAAAGCCTTCATCATCGCTAAAAGTTGATGTGGATTTATTTACAGGAATATATGTATAGAATCTAAAATCAACAATAGTATTTTCTTTTTGAGCCAAATAACTGATAAAATTAGTTTTACCAGAACCAGGCAGTCCTTGCAAAAAGACAATTCTATTATCACAATTCAATAAGGTCTCAACAAAATTATTCGCAAAATCTTTTCTCGAAGGAAAAATTGGTTTTTCCGGATACAACTCAAATTGTGCAACTCTTTTCGAAGCACCACCAAGTGTTTCGTACATGTCTTCTCTGTGAATATGGTGCTGTTTTCGTTGCGAAGTCGCCCAAATTTCTAATTTTGATAAAAGTGCATTAGTCTTTAAATCAATAATCTCTTTAGCATCAGTACCTACGATATCCTTTACCAAATCTCGAATTTTTAGTCCTAATTGTCCTAATTCTACTTCTTGATAAAAATTTATAATTTTTGTAAATTCATAAGCATCATCTTGCAAAAAGTCTATTTGGTCTTTGAACCATTCTATTGCTAAATTCTCCGATGTATCAGAACTCGAATAATTATAATCCGCCTTTAACTTAGGCAATACATTCTCTATAAAACATTTAAAAGAACATTTACGATTGCTACGATAAACTCCCCAATGTTTATTCGTGACTATCCGAATTTCTTTGATATCGTTGTTATTTTTCTTTTTTTTCCACTCAGTCGCCCATTTTTTCAACATCGGGGAATCTCCTGACACAAGAGTAGAATATGTAAAATTCTCATCGATATCAGTATGCTTGACTTGAATATTTAACGAGCTATTATCTTTATAGTTCACAACAACATCATCTATTGACTGAAATTCAGGTGATTGTAAAGTTACGGATTCTATATTACTGTCAAACATCATTTCTAAACATTTAACTAATCCTACTTCCCACTCGTACCAATACGGCGTACCTATTCCATAATCTGCCATCATAGTCACTTCCAATTCTCATCTATTAATTGACATATTTGTAAACTAACCTTAGTTATATCTTTTTCGCTGAAATTTATACGATACCCTTTAATTAAAGAATCTATCATATACTTAACTGAATCATAGTAATCATATTCGTATATATTTATCTTTGATATATTTATTAATCCTTTTATCAAAACGCACAACTCATTATATGATACCGGTTCATATATCGAAATATTATTATCTATTAATTGCCGCATTCTATCTTCCATGCTAAATATGTTATGGCACAGTTTAATCAAAGGACCGCTTCTATCAAATACACTAAAATCACACATAAACTGCCACATAAAAAAAGTATGCGACCATATTTCCTCAGGGCAAGTATGAATATTATACTTAATTAATTCTTTTTTTAATTCATTTTGCATGCGATTATATGTTCCCTCTAACATAATAACATTGGATTTATGTATATCAATTGGATATACATAATTTGTTTCTTTTTCTATTAAAGCATATCCACAAATAATATAATACTTTTTAATTTCTTCCAATGCTGATCTTTCAAAAAACAATGTTCCTATAACAAAATCATCATTATAATTACTGACATCTAAATCCCTAAAAGATTTCTTAGTTTCATCATATACCAAAAGTTTTTCATTCATAGTACTCTTCCCTTGTTAATAAAACATCCTTATTAAATATTAGAATCCACTTTATATTAATTATATCATATAGGCATACTATTTGAAACACTATTTTTCATTAATAAATTAAAGATAATAAACTTTAAAATTTATGTAATGGCACAAATTAAATGTGCCGGGCGGAAGAAAGACGCTCTTCTAACGAAATTTCGCCGAATTCATTACGACGTCTTTTTCCGTATTTTGAGATTATAGCAAGATTCATCTTATCGTGCTCACGCTTTGTTATAAAACCATTTTTAAAAAGATAATCATTATAATAAAGCAATCTAAGCTCTCTTGTCATAATCTCAAGCTTAAGCTTATTATCTTTTTTCATATATTTTCCTTTCCACTAATTAGTAGTATGGACGTTTTTTATTTTCTTTACTCAAAATATTTAACATAAAAAATTCTCCTTACAGGCGGCGAAGCCACCGCCGTTACATTATTCCCAAATGTCCCTATATATCAATCCTGCAAAATTAGTCGGCAGGACTTTATCGTCAATTCAAATCTCTCCTTCATCATTTTAAAAAACAAATTACTTTTTCTGTGGCTTATCCGCCAAATAAATTCTTGTTACTTCAGTCCTATGGTGACCCAAATTCTCACTTACAATTTTTCTTGCTCTTTTCGGTCTTGCTTTCAATTCATTTTCATAGGTTCTTTGTGCGTAGGTGTGGCGAAGTCCGTGCCAAGAGACCGTCTCGGTTCTTTTCTTTTTACCGTCTTCGCTTAAATCTGCTCGGTTTTCTACTATGAAATATTTTCGGTTATAACTCATCCAATTCTGTAACGACCGTATTTCACGCTTAACGCCATTCTTCTCACTGCTTGAAATCAAGTAATCTTTAGGGTATCGACCTGAACATCGGGCGTAATCGAGATATTTTTTGATTATTTCTCGTTGATTTTTATTCAACCCAATCGCTCTTGTCTGACCGCCTTTACCGGTAATTACAAGTTGTCCTGTCTTTAAGGCAGACATAAGATATTCAACTCTGAGCGTGCAAACTTCTTCGAGCCGTAGACCAAACTCGCAGGCGAAATCTATAGCAATAACCACATCCTGTCTGCCTTGCTCGGCAGCTAACTGTCGCATACTGTCAATCTCGGTTTTAAGAAAAGAATGATCTTCTTTACCTGTTGACCGTTTAGGCAGATTTAACTTTTTGTTTTGCGAAAGCATGTTTTTACTGCCGGATTTTCTGTGAAAATAACGAATGCCTGACAAATCTGATTGAATCGTTGCGGCGGCGTTGTTTTCTTTCAAGTATTCTACATAAGCTCTAAAATGCCGATCTTCCACGTTCTTAAAGTTTTGCAGACGAAAATTATCGGCTAAAAATTTACAGAACCTTTTGGTTGCTTCAAAGTACCGCGCTCTTGTTTTAAAACTGAGTTCGTTACTGTGCTTATAAATTGCTTCAACCTGTGCCAACAAGTTTTTATACAGACCCGGATTTAGCACTGCGATTTGTGAATTAGAATCTGACATATCAAATCCCTCCCTTCATAATAAAATGTATTTCAACGCAAGTGTAGGGACATTGACACTGCGTAAAAATCTGTGTACGAAAATATATTTTAAATTAAGCTTTGGTTTCAAGAAGTCTTGATTTATCGTAAATGTTTTATTTGTTTTATATTTATGATATAATTAATCAAAAAAAGTTTAACCATTTCATACCTATGCACACTATTAGTATAGAAGCTTCTAAAAACACGAAAGGAGGCGATAAGATGAATGAATCACAATTACACGAGCAAATAATGGAAGTATCTAAAACTATCTTCTCGTTTTGCTTAACAAAAACTTCTAACCGTCAAGATGCTGAAGATTTATCACAGGATATTATTTTAGAACTTTTTAAATCAGTAAAAAACATTCGTGATGATAAGGCATTTTATGGTTTTATGTGGGCGGTTGCAGAAAACATCTATAAACAGTGGTACAAGAAAAAATTAAAATCTAAGACTTGTGAATTAACTGATGCCATAGCAAACACATTAGTAAATTTTGAGCCTGATAATAATAGTGATATCTACTTGCTTAGACGTGAGCTATCTTTATTATCAGAAAAGTATCGTAAAGCCACTATACTTTACTACATAAACGGTGAAGGGTGTCATCAAATCGCCGAAAAATTAAGCTTGTCTGAAAGTATGGTTAAATATCTACTGTTCAAGTCAAGAAAAATTTTGAAAGAAGGCATGAATATGGAACGCAAACTCGGTGAATTAAGTTATAACCCTAAAAGCCTTATTCCTCTATATAATGGTTCTGGACCAAATCGTTTTTGGGATTTTATGAATCACAAAATGCGACAAAATATAGTAAATGCTTGTTATAATGACTCTCTTACTGCTCAACAAATCAGTCTTGAAACAGGCATTCCCCTTCCGTATATCGATGATGAATTAAAAACTTTGGTTGATAAAGCTATAATTATTAAGGAAGGAACGCATTATAAAGCTAATGTTATTGTTATTACAACAGAGTGTACTGTAGAAATACGGCGTAATGTTGAAATATATCACAGAAAAATAGCAGACACCATTAGCAAGTTTCTTGATAAATATCTTGGCGATTTTAAAAGAATTGGTTTTGTTGGAAACGATTTCTCCGATAACTCATTACGTTGGCAATTAATGACTTACGTATTAGCGGCTATAACCCTATATAACACAGACGTACTTAATACTAATGATGCTTCAAGTTTCCCTAAAACCGCATGGGGAGATAACGCTTATATTTGGCTTGTGGAAAAAGATAACTCAATAAACGATTTCATATTTAATTTTTCACAAGAAAACAGCCGACAAGGTGACAGAATTCACTTCTTTGACTATTTACCCAATCTAAAAGGCGATCATCACGACTTCTATGGTAACGAGCGCTATGTTAATATACTTTGTGATGTGGCGCGTGAGAATTGTAAAAACTTTAGTGAATATGATTTAGAAGCCGTTGCTGATATGATTAAAAAAGGCTATATTCTCAAGCATAAGGAGTCTTACAAAGTCACTATGCCAGTATTAACTTTGGAGCAATATAGTAAAGCCACAGAACTTGTGAGTGAATTCATCAACCATAATCTAAAAAAAATAATTTTAGAAATGGATGCTACTGCAACAAGAATTCTCGGTGAGCATACACCCAAGCACTTACAAAGTCAGGTTGCGGGAATTGCTAGTATGGATAAATTTATTAATGCCGTTTGTATTCCTACTAAAATTTTAATTGAGAGAAACGTTTTGAATACAAATTGGAATTCTCGTGAACTACCTACAACCTTTATTGTTTTAAACAAATAACAAAACTGATGCTTGTTTGTGTACGAAAATCTTTTGTATGGATAGTTGCTATACGGCATAGTTTTATTGACGAAAATTTTGCCGCCCTCATTTCGAAATGATAGTCATAAAGCATTTCAAAAAGAAAACAGGAATGCTTTGCTCATTTCAAAATGAAAGTCATATATCATTTCAAAGTGAATGGCATAATAATCAATTTGCAGAT
>CAZRMP010000018.1:0-19048 GCA_964601235.1 uncultured Ruminococcus sp. | reverse complement strand
ATTAATACCGATAACTACCGAGCCCTTGCCCGATTCCTCGATTATATGCTCCTGCTCTAATCTTCTTAAGGCTTCTCTTATCGGTGTTCGGCTGACACCCAGCTCCGCGCTCAGCTTACTTTCGGTAAGAATTTCGCCGCGCTGATATTTACCGCTTAAAATATCGTTTTCAAGATGGTCAAATACCTGATCGGCAAGGGATATTGTCTTATGCTCTATCATACTCACCCTCCTTAAAGCAATTTAAACCTGCCGCCTGAAAGCTCTTCTAAATGCTTTTCAAGCTCGCCGTTTGAAATTGCGGTCTGTCTTCCCTGTTCGTACTCGGAATCAATCCATTCCTTAAGAGCAACCACAATCGGGTCTCTTTTATCAATCTGTTCTTCTTTTGAAAGGTTGTAGTTATGATTTATCCAATAGGCTATACCGGCAAGTCCGCTCGTTTTGCTGATGGAAACCGAAGCGGGACGGTTTAAAATTTTCTCGGTATCGAAAATATTGTAAATTTCCTCATCCTTTAAAAGTCCGTCCGCATGTATTCCCGCCCTTGTGACATTAAAATTCCTGCCCACAAAGGGGGTCATAGGCGGAATGTCATAACCCATCTCATTCTTAAAATACTCAGCTATTTCGGTAATCGCCGTGGTATCCATTCCGTCAAGGGAACCGCGAAGAGAGGCATATTCCATAACCATTGCTTCAAGGGGAACATTGCCCGTGCGTTCACCGATGCCCAAAAGCGAGCAGTTGACCGCCGACGCGCCGTAAAGCCATGCTGTAGAGGCATTGGCAACCGCCTTATAGAAATCGTTATGACCGTGCCACTCAAGCATTTCGCTGGGCACATCGGAATAATGCTGTAATCCGTAAATTATGCCGGGAACACTTCTGGGCAATGCCACCTCAGGGTAAGGCACGCCGTAGCCCATAGTATCGCAAGCCCTTATTCTTACGGGTATTTTCGCGTCCGCCGACATCTTCATAAGCTCGTTCACAAAGGGAACTACAAAGCCGTAAAAATCCGCCCTCGTAATATCCTCTAAGTGACAGCGAGGCATTACTCCCGCCTCAAAGGCTTCGGAAACCGCCTCAAGATAGGTTTTCATAGCCTCGGAGCGTTTCATTTTAAGCTTTTTAAAGATGTGGTAATCACTGCAGGAAACCAAAATTCCAGTTTCCCTTATACCCAAATCCTTTACCAGCTTAAAGTCTTCCTTGCTCGCCCTTATCCAGGTAGTAATTTCAGGGAATTTAAGCCCTAATTCCTGACACTTTTCTATAGCTTCCCTATCCTTTTTACTGTAAACAAAAAACTCGGTTTGGCGGATAATTCCGTAGGGACCGCCCAATTTCGACATAAGCTTATAAAGGTCAACAATCTGTTTTACCGTGTACGGCTCTACCGACTGCTGACCGTCTCTAAGCGAGGTATCCGTAATCCAAATATCCTTCGGCATACCAAGAGGCACTCTGCGTCGGTTAAAAGCCACCCGCGGGACATCCTCATAGGTATAAAAATCACGGTACAGGTTAGGCTCATCCACATCCTGCAGCTCGTATTTGTAATTATCCTGCTCAAGCAGATTGGTCTTATTTGATAACTCAAACATTTAGCTCACCCTAAACTTGTATAATTGTATACAATTATACAGCGATACCCTGCGTTTGTCAATACCTACATAAGAATTTTCATGTATAACAAAGAGAAATTTATGTATATTAAGTATATAAATCAAATCGAGGTAAGGCTTATGGATTACATTACGGTTATTATAACAGCTTTTGTTTCGCTTTTTGTGTTATTTTTGTTAACAAAATTAATCGGAAACAAACAGCTGTCCGAGCTTACTATGTTCGATTATATCGTAAGCATCACGATAGGCTCAATCGCCGCCGAAATGGCAACCGAGCTTGAAACCCCCGAAAGACCCCTTATCGCAATGTGCGTATATGCCTTTGTTTCTTTTGGAATTTCATTACTTGTCTCAAAGAGTATTAAGCTCCGCCGTTTGCTTTTCGGTCATTCGCTGGTTTGAATGCGCGCAGGCAAGCTATACCGCAAAAACTTTAAAAAAGCCAACCTTGACCTAAACGAATTTTTAATGCAGGCAAGGCTGGGTGGATATTTCGATTTGTCCGCCATTGACACCGCCATTATGGAGGCAAGCGGCAAAATAAGCTTTATGCCCTATGCCGCGAAGCGCCCCGCCACTCCCGAGGATTTGAATTTAGTCCCGAATGCCGAAGCCGTGTTTTTTAATGTGATTATGGACGGTGAAATTTTATCGGAAAACCTTAAATACGCGGGCAGAGACCAAAACTGGCTTAACAATGAGCTAAAGGTACAGGGAATAAAATCGCCGTCAGAGGTGTTCCTCGCAATACTCGACAATAACGGCACGCTCAATGTTTTTAAAAATTACGATTACGAGGAAAAGAACGATTACTACGAATAATTTATAAGAATAGACTTACCTGAAATCCGCTGCTGTATTCATCAAAATCTTCATTGATATTGATGATATGGCGGCGTTTTTTTGCGGCGTATTTAAGGGTATTTTCCGTGCCGCCGTGCTTTCCGTCAAACCATGTGACCACATAGTCGCTGTTATCCACCATAAATGCATTGCGGCGGAAATAACAGCCGTTATAATACTCTTCCGAAACATTTAAAACCTCGTCTGCACACCTTAATATTTTTTCGTGTCTTTCCCGCCAAGGCGCTGAAAAGCCCAACCCCTGCCCCGCGAAGGGCAAAGCGCAGATAAGCTTAATCGAGGGGTTGCGGCTTTTTAAAAGCAATACCGCCTCCGCCGCGATAATATCAAACCCCATCGCCATACCGCTGTAAAAGGTAAAGCATTCATCGTCGGGCAGTGAAAAAACCGTTTCAATAAGACGGTTTTCAAAGGCGTTGTAGTCCGTGTTTCCCCTTTCAAGCTTAAAGGGGAATTTTTCAGGTCTGTAGCCTGTAAAGCAACAGCTTTTTTCAAAATTATTTTGCTTATTTTTATTAAACATTTTATATCACCGCAAAATTTTTATTGACTTAGTATTTAGGTTGATTTATTATAATATTAAGTTTTTACCAAGAGAGGCACAGCTTATGGATGCAATAGACTTAAAAATAATAACCCTTCTTCAAAAAAACTCCCGTATGCCCTTAAAGCTTTTGGCAGAGCAGGTCTTTCTTTCCTCCCCCGCAACCGCGGCGAGAATAGAAAAGCTTGAGCGCGATGGGATTCTCGAATCCTACACGGCGAATATAAACCTCAAAAAGGCAGGCTTTCCGATAATCGCCTTTATTCAGCTTGACCTTGACCCGAAATTAAAGCCGACCTTTTACCCGTTTATAAGGGCAAACCCCAATGTGCTTGAGTGCAACTGCGTAACAGGCAGATATTCACAGCTTATAAAGGTCGCCTTTGAATCGACCGAGGCGCTCGACGCCTTTATAGGCGAGCTTAACAATTACGGTCATACCGAAACGCAGATAGCCTTTTCCACGCCACAGCCGCCCCGCGGTTTAGGTCTCGAAGCGCTTAAATCCGAAGAGAAATAAAATCACATTTCAGCTTTGCAAGGATAATTATACCGAACATCTGTTCATATGTCAAGAACTGATTTATTATTACATAAAGGGGTTTCCGCATTAATGCAGATAGCACAAATCAAAGGCCCCCTTGCCTAAAGGGGGCTGTCGCGGCAAAGCCGTGACTGGGGGATATTGGGTTTGTATGAAACCGATAGTATCCATCCACCAACCTAACGGTTGGTCCCCCTCCCGTAAGGCTTGGGAGGCTCTTTGTGCAAAATGTTTTTAATGCGAAATTCCCTTTGTTTTATTTAGAAATGAAAAGCTTTGTAAAATATATTTTTTTATGAAAACAGCAACGCACCCGCGCCGTAGGTGACAAAGTAAAGGACAAGGGACGGTTCTTTAGTCCCCTGTCTCCTTTAATTTATTCATTTTTATCAACTGTTTCGTGCGTAAAACACAATCCTCTCATACGGTTTAAGCAGTTATATACCTCTATTGGGCGTATCTCCTCATAAAATCTTTGTGCCGTTTCAGGAATAAGAGCAGATGTATCTTCTGCATCAAATGCTCTATTCATATGATTTTCTGCGAGAGCCAATAATTCCTCTTCGTCAGCATTTTTTACACACAATAACTTTTCACACAAAAATGCAAGCATATTCATTTGGTTACCGCCTGTGATAGCTGTGAGGTGTGTAATATCCGCAATATGTTCATCAAGAATAATCTTTTTCTCGTTTTCTGTTTCCACATTACAAACATACAGAAAGGGCTGTGTAGTTTCTTTAGGGATAAGCCGACTTGAAGTAGCCCAATTCGCTTTTTCTTCTGCCTCTCTTGGCTGAGAAAGTGGAAGTTGTTTGATTTCATCTGTGATTATATGTGGCAGATAATCTTCCATCAAAATAACTTGGTCCGCATAGGCAAGATATTCACTTGAACCTCCAATTACAAGTATCGTGGAAATCTGTTTTTCCCAGTACAACTCACGAACACGGTCTGTGAAAGGAATAATAGGCTCATTCTTTACTACAAAACGCATATTACTGTCCCTTATCATAAAATTCGTTGCACTTTTATCCTCGTCTATCAGCAAAAGTTTGGTCTTTCCGCAGACGGATTCAATAATGTTTGCCGCTTGTGATACGCTTCCACTTGCGTGCAGTGTACTAAAATTATCAAGCTCCTTGCCGGGGAGGTGCTTGAAAAATGGAGACATATCCAAGTTAGAGATAGGTCTGCCATCCTCTGCATCTGTTTTGAGTGCGGTCAAATCGGACAGTACATACTCTCTGCCATCGCCCGGAATATGATTGTAAATACCCATTTCAATAGCATCAATCAAGGTGGTCTTTCCGGAATATCCGCCGCCGGTGATGACGGTTATTCCGTATGGAATTCCCATACCTTCCATAATGCTTCCGTCAGATAAGCCGATTTTTACAAGAAGCTCGTTGGAGGACTTGAAAGGAATTGCATTTTTCATCGGCATATCCGTACCGTTTTCTCTCGGCAAAATACTTCCGTTTGCTATAAAAGCACACAGACGGTGTTCTTTCATATAATTTCTGATCTCTTGTTGATGGGCATAAGTTTTGATATACCGTTCAAGCTCGGCATGGTCAAAGTCCGCAAGTACTTTGCTGATATTAAACATAATATCCTTAACAGCACGAATAGCAGACTTCGCATTGACTGACAATGCATTAATAAGCGGAACATTAAAATTCAATCGTAGCACAAACGCATTTTCATTTGTGCGATAGGTGAGTCCACTTCTTCTTGTCATAGTGCATCCTGCACTTTGAACTTCAAACTGTGCTTTTTCTCGAACATTCTTATCAATATTTTGATAGGAATCGCTGAGTTCATTGATCATAGGTTCAAGACGCTTCAAGAGATATGTTTCGGTTGCAACATTGCCTTTTGCACCATCTATTCCAAGTAAAGAACCTGGAATAGAAACATACATCAATAGTTTTTCAGAGCTTCGGTAGCTTGTGCCTGCAAAGTTGAATTTCAATTGCGCGTATTCAAATATCAGCGGTGGTTCGATTGCGTTTTTGGTGTTGTAGAGCCAGTGAAGACAGTTTTTACTTTTTCCCTGCATAGGAAGAATAATGGATCTGAATCTTTTCATAGAATATCGCCCTTCTTTTAATTAGTGTGAGCAAAGTAAATACCAAAGCGGACGACTATATATGAATATAAAAAAGGCGCATCTGCATCAGATGCGCCTGAATATTGTGCTGATTATCTTATTACACAAAAGCGGCAATACGTATAACATCTGATACTCTATATATAATCGTCATACGAATCACCTACTTTCATTATCTTTTATTTACTATTGCATTAATATTATATCATATTCAGTAATATTCGTCAATATGGTAAACAAAATAAGTGAGGACAGGGAGTGAGTACAGGGGACAGTTCTCCGTCCTGTGCAGAAAGCCATAATAAATCCCGCCAACAACCTAACGGTTGGTCCCCCTCCCGTAAGGCTTGGGAGGCTCTTTGTGCAAAATGTTTTTAATGCGAAATCCCCTTTGTTTTATTCAGAAATGAAAAGCTTTGTAAAATATATTTTTTATGAAAACAGCAACGCGCCCGCGCCGTAGGTGACAAAGGAAACTATAACACCCGCTCCCAAAACGGTTCTTTCGAAAGCCGACGCTCATATCGTTCCTGAAAATTTTTATCATGGATTTCCAAGATATTCGTCTATAAATTCCCAGACTTTGTCGTCGCAGCTTCCACCTATAGAATAATTTTCTTCGTTGAAGCCGTGTCCCGCGCCGTCGATGATTTTCAGTGTGCAGTTGCCGTATCGCTCTGCCGCCCGTTCGGAATAGGACTTGTTTACGATGAAGTCGGAGGCACCGTGTATGATAAGTACTTTTTTGCTGAAATTGCCGATGTGCGCATATACATCGTAATTCTTTAATGTATCGCTGAACGCCTGAGAGTATCCTCCGCCGAAGATGCCGGACAAACCGCCCCACCCGGAAGCCATATCCACAAGCTCGGGAATATTAAACGCAGGATAGAGAAGTATTTCGCCTGTGACAGCCGCCTCGCAGTCCTCGGCTGCAAGTGCGGTTACAAGCCCGCCCTGACTGGTTCCAAACAGGTAGATATGATCCTTGTCTACATTATCCATCGAGGAAACGGTAGAAATCGCAGCTTTTAAATCTTCAATCTCAGAAAACAAGGTCATATCGTCTGTGCTTCCGTCGCTTCGGCTTTTCGAGCTTGAACCGCAAAAATCAAATGCATAGGCGATAAATCCTCTTTCGGTAAAACCTGCCGCATATAAGTTCATGGAATCCGCATTCAGATTTGCGCTGTGCGATAAAACAACGGCGGGCATCTTTCCTTCGCCATTTATAGGAACATAAAGTTTTCCGTAAATTTTCAATCCGTCTCTTGAAGAGAAGACTTCATTTACCGTATAAGTAAGCTCGTCATCGATAGTAGTTTCAGTCTCGCTCTCCCCCGTGTGGACTTCCTCCGCCGTACAAGGAAGATCAACGGATTCTTGCTGATTTTCTACTCTTTTCTCACATGCGGAAAAGGCAAAAGCGAATATAGCGGCTAACGCAACCGAAAGTGCGGAATGTATTTTCCTGATGTGATTGTTCATTTATCTATCCTCCGCTTGTATGAAGACAATTATCGCCACGGCATATTTATATTGTCAACTTAACCGAGGCGATTTTTTCATACCAATCAGGTTCTTTAATTGCACTACATTTTCGTCTTCTGTTCGACAGACTGGCAACTCCGTCCGTTCAGGGCCTTTTTTAGTTTAATCTATTTGCCATTTGATAGAATTTGCAGTAAATTCCTTTTTTCTTAATCAACTGTTCGTGGGTTCCTTCTTCGGAAATGCCGTCATCGGTAAGTACCAAAATTCTGTCGGCATTTCTGATGGTGGAAAGCCTGTGGGCAATGGTAAGGGTTGTCCTTCCTTCGGACAGTCTCGACAGTGACTCGGCTACCACATATTCGCTTTCATTGTCAAGAGCACTGGTGGCCTCGTCCAAAATAATAATAGGCGGATTTTTAAGGAAAACTCGGGCAATGCTGATTCTTTGCTTTTGTCCTCCCGAAAGCTTAACCCCTCGCTCACCCACATAGGTCTGATAGCCGTCCTTAAGCTCACGGATGAATCCATCGGCTCCTGCTTTTTTAGCGGCGGCGATAATTTCCTCTTCGGTAGCATTCGGATTACCGTAGGCAATATTTTCAAATACCGTGCCCGAGAACAAATATACATCCTGTTGAACGATACCGATGTTTTGACGAAGTGTTTTCAGAGTATAATCCTTAATATTTTTGTTATCTAACAGTATTTCGCCGTCGGTAACATCGTAAAAACGGGGAATAAGGTTGCAAAGTGTGGTTTTTCCTCCGCCGGATGGACCTACAACAGCCACCTTTTCACCGCTGTTTATTTTAAGGTTTAAGCCTGTAAATACGCGGTTGTGGTCATCTGAATATTCAAAAGAAACATTTTTAAATTCAATATCACCCTTTGGGTTTTCAAGCGGTTTTGCATTCGGCCCGTCAAAAATTTCAATATCCGCATCCATAATCTGTAAAAAGCGTTCAATACCTGTAAGTCCGCGGTTGAATTGTTCGGAAAATTCAATAATTCGGCGGACGGTTGCAATAAATGTGGTGACATATAACAAGTAAGCCACAAGGTCGCCGGTATTAATGCTTCCGTTAATTAAAAACAGACTTCCCGCTATCACAACAACGGCATACATCAAGCCGTCAAACAGTCTTGTGGAAGTGGAAAAAGCACCCATATAGCGGTAAGATAACTTTTTTATACCGTAAAACTGTTGGTTATTTCCGTCAAACTTTTCCTGCTCAATTTCCTCATTGGCGAAGGCCTTAACAACGCTTTGTCCCAAAAGGGAATCTTCAATTCTAGAATTTAATTCACCGATTATTTGTCTTTGCTCACGGAATGTCCGTTTCATTTTGCGGCTTAATTTACCGCAAATTAACAGCATTAAAGGGATTATTGCAAAGATAATAAGTGTTAAAGGAACATTAATATTAATGAGTATAACAAAGGAAGCAATACCTTTAATCGCCGCAATGAAAAATTCCTCGGGACAGTGGTGGGAAAATTCCGTAACATCAAACAGGTCGTTGGTGATGCGACCCATAATTTGCCCCACTTTTGTGTTGTTAAAATAGGTATTGGATAGCTTTTGAAGATGGTTGAAAGCATCTCTCCTCATAGCAGTTTCCATCCTAGTGCCCATAACATGACCTGTGTATGCCATATAATAATATGCGGCGGAATCGATAAGCCGCAAAACAATATAAAGTCCGCCTATGCGAAGCACATATTCCACAGTCAGTACCGCAAAACCTTCTAAACCTGAGTTGGTGATGCTCCTCATAATAAGGGGAAGTATTATTTCGCAAAGTGTGGTAAGTGCCGCACAAATCAAATCGAATATTAATGTTTTAACATTGTTTTTGTAGTAGGGCAAAAACCGTTTTATCAGTTCGGTATTTTTATATTTTCTGTCATTCATCATATAACCTCAAAACAAAGGCGCATTTCGATTCCTTTATTTTATCGCCGATTCGCAATAGAAACACCGTCTCCTGTGTCTCTCACAGGGGACAGGGGACGGTTCTCTGTCCTGAATGAAATTATCTTAAATACTTCTCCACAAGTCCTTTTGTTTCACCGCACAACCTTGAAATTTGGCGAATTGAAATGCCATTTGCGTGAAATTTTTTTATATACTTTTCTTTCAAATCTGTCGGCAATATTTCAAATTCTGAAATACTTTTACACCTTGAATATTTGATAATAATCTTTTTTGCTTGCTCGTCTGTAACCCTGATTGTCGGTTTTTCTTCAATATCCAAGCATTGCTCAAAAGCTTTTTCATTATTGAATTTGATGAAATCATCTTTCTTAATCATTCCGAAAACAAAACCGCAATCAACAAAGGTTTGCTTTTTGAAGAATTCGTTATAACTGCTGAAAGTATAATCCTGAGGTTTTTTACATATTCCTGCTTTGACGGGATTTTGATGTATATACCTTATAACCGTTAAAAAATATTCATCATTTTCCACCGGCTCACTTTTAAATCGGTCTTGAAACAAATGACCTACTCTCTGATACTTAATATTATACCAGTATACAAATCGAGTTGCAATCCTTTTCATTATCTGATCTATTGGTTCTTTAACCTCTTTAAGCAATAAATGAATATGATTACCTATTAGGCAATAAGCAAAAATCTCGAATTCGCTTATTTCTTTACAGTCTTTTAATATTTCTAAAAATTTTTCGTAATCTTCGCTATCCGCAAAAATTTGCCGCCCGTTAATTCCTCGGAGCATTATGTGGTATATTCCTGTTTTACTCTTTTTTCTTGCTTGTCTCGGCATACTTTATCACCGTAGATATTCTATCATAAATCTATCAATTTATCAAGACAGAGAACCGTCCCCTGTCCTTTCGTCCCCTGTCCTTTAATTGTATTGTGTATGAAAAGTAAGTATTCCAATCATCTTTTTTCTCCATCGGCTTTCCTGTTAATAGCTGCTTTCCGTTTCTCATTTCTTTCCCACTCAAGCATAGTATGATCTGTTGCAATTCTATACACTCGATATAGTATCGGAAAATCTGCCATAGTTTTCAGCACGATTCTTTTCTTAGTAGAAAGATTTTTGTCCGTTAATTTTTTGCACTTTCTCAGCAAAACCTCAATATCATGCAAATCCGACTTATTGTCAGCTTTAAACATATTTAAATAGCGATGCGCAAACAACGCCTGATATGCATTTTCTAGCATGATAGGATTTTTTCTGCGATTAAAAGCCTCCAAATGGGCTTTAGCGGCTGGCAACATATTCGAGCCAGATGTATGTATAGCAGAATCTAATCTATCATAGTAATAGTATAATCTATTATCTATCACAACTATTTTCTCTGCGCAATCAAGCACTTCAGAAAGGAACACTTTATCTTCTGCCATTTTAACATTTTCGGAAAAACGAAGATTTTCAAGAATTGTTCTTCTATACAGTTTTCCCCATACATAGTCCTTAACACCTGATGTCCTCAGTGCTTGTGATCCTGTTAATGTATGCTTATTCTCTTCGCTCTCGATGCTAAAAACTATGGATGCATCATAATCAGAACAGCGAGACATATTGCAATGAGCAATCTGTTCTTCTCCGATTGCTTGATACAATAATTCAAAATATTGCGGATGAATCCAGTCATCTGAATCGACAAAAGCGATATACTCTCCTGTAGCAATTTTCATCGCTTCATTCCGAGCTGAAGACACCCCCCATTTTCCTTTTCAAGAATCACAATTCTATCATCTTCAAAGGTTTTCAAAATAGAGAGGGAATCATCTGTACTTCCATCATCAACAAGTATAATCTCAAGGTTTGCAAATGTGTTAGAAATAATAGATTTCACACATCGCTCAATGTATTCTTCTGAATTGTAAACTGGAACAATTACAGATACTTTTCCAGACTCCATAAATCAAATTCCCAACCTTTCAAACAATTCTCTTTATTCTTCCAAGTGCTTTATTCCTTATAACACAAGGGGACGGTTCTCTTGTCTCCTCTGTTTCTTTAATATGCTTTATTATGAAAACAGCAGTGCACCCGCGCCGTAGGTAACAAAGGATACTATTACCGCCGCCCCCAAAACACCCAGCAATATTGCGGGAAAGGCTTTTTTAAGGGGCATTTCAAGCATCGCCGCCACAAGCGCACCCGTCCACGCGCCCGTCCCCGGTAAGGGAATAGCCACAAGTATAAAAAGCCCCCAAAAAGCATATTTCTGCACCGTGGCCGACTTTTTCTCCGCCCTTTTTTCAAGGCGGGTTACAAGTCCGTCAAGCTTTTTGCTCACAGTTCTGAGCCACGCGAAAATCTTTTTAATAAAAATAATAATAAACGGAACGGGCACGAGATTACCGACAATCGACACCCAGATTGCAAGCCACAGGTTAAGCCCCGCGCCTACGCCTATAGGTATAGCCCCGCGAAGCTCAATAACAGGTACCATTGAAATCAAAAATGTCATCACGATTTTTCCGAAATAGGTATTAAAAAAGCTCAATGTTATTCCTCCGAATATTCTATTTTTTTATTATTGAAATCATCTTTTTTAGCGAAGGCAAAAGAAACTTAAAGTTTATCGCCGCCAAAGCAATAAGACAAACCGCCTGAACGGGAATCCAAAGGGGCAGCTCAAGCACAGAAAAGATAATCTGTAACATAATAAGCGCAGTATTAACCGCGATATGCTTGCCGTAAAGCCTAAAAGGAATATACTTGCGAGAATTTACCGCGCGTATTAAAAATACCGCAAAATAGCTTAAAAATGTGGCGATAGCCGCGCCCTGAACTCCAAGCGGTGACGGGATAAGCAGTAAATTAAGGGCAATATTAATCGCCGCCCCCGCCATAGCGGTAATAAAAGATATTCCGCTCTGCTTTGTGACTATATATACCGTACCCGTAAAGGACACAAAAGCGGTAAATATCATCGAAGCGGACAAAAGCGGAACATACTTCCACGCGGAATAGTACTGCTCGGTTGAAAGAATCCTGATAGCAGGCTTTGCAAAGGCTATTATAACCCCGCCCGCAAGGAACATAACCGCCTGAAAGGAGCGCCAAACATTGGTAAAAAACCTTATATGCTCTTTTCTCTCCCCGTGAGACTCGGTAACCGCCGAGAACTGCCACGCCTGCATAAACATTGTTGAAACAAGGGTTAAAATCGTGGGTATTTTATATGAAACCGCGTAAATTCCGTTTTCAGTACTTCCTATAATAGCGTTTACCATATATCGGTCGGAAACGCTGGTTATCCACCAGAATATCGTCGCGGGAATAAGGGGAATACTGTACTTTAACATTCGCCTGAAGGCGATTTTACGCGGGTAAAGGGTAAACTGAGTCCAAAGCTTTTCCTTTATAAAGAGGAAAACCGTACAGAGGAAATCCGCCAACACCACCGAAAGCACATAGCCCGTAACACCTATATTCATAACCGCGAGGAAAAGAATGTTAAGAACTATTACAAGGGCGGTGTTTATTATACCCTGCACCGAAAACAGCAGGGTGTTTCCCCGCGCTCTTATAAATTGAGCGCAAAGGGAGTGGTAGCATGACGCCATTGTATAAACAATGATAAGCCAAATATATCCCTTAAACTCTTTAACCATATTAAGAAGCGGAATTATCGCCAAAAAAAGCGCCGACCCCGCCGTTATCGTAATAAACCCTACCGTGAAAACGCTGCGCCGACCCCGCTCGTTATCAAGCGCAAAGCGAAAGACCCCGTCAGTAATGCCGAGAGAGATAAGCGGAAACAGGAGGTTAGCGGTTTGGGTAATAAGGTCCGCCGTGCCGTAATCGGAGGGCGTCAGATAGCCTGTATAAAACCGCACCATAAAGAAAACCAGTATTTTAGAGCCGAAGGTGCCTATGCTTATAAGGAGAGTATTCGACAAAAGCGTTTTATATTTGTTCAAAATGCGATTCCCTCCTAAACATAAAATACCGATTATATCATACTATTAATAATACCATAATTATTTCCTTTTTACAACACAAATTTGTTTCACACGGTCTAATATCTAACATCTAACATCTAAATTTATAACCGTTTTTCCCTTTCTTTCGGCGAGGGCTTTAAAATCCGCCGCGCCGCCTGTGATATGGGTTATATATGTAATAACAAAATCTGCTCTTTCAAGCATCCGTTGGTGAATTATAATTCGGAATTCGGGGCTGTAAAAAGCATCGAAATAAAAAAGACTGCAATCAGGCAAAAGCCGGAGACAGCAGTCTTTTTTGTTGTAAAACATTTTTTACAGTACCTTTAGAAATACATTTTTTAAATTTTAAATAATATGCAATTCGGCTTTTAAAGCTTTTTGCAGGACAGCAGAAAAGTTGATGTTTGCCGATTCCGCTTCTTCATTCAGCCAAGACGGAATTGATACATTTTTTCTTACAGTGCGCATTTCGTGTTTTCTTCTGTATTCATCAAAATCCACATCAACCAATGTAACAATATCCGACTTATTTTTTAAAACGGTTTCAATATCGGACGGTAATGGTATATCTTTCTTTTCGTCCTGCAAATAACAGCCGCTCATCCCTATAGCATCTCTTGCCATTTCCATAGCCTCAGCCAATGTTTCGCCCTGCGTGCCTATTTCAAAATCAGGTATAGATACAACATAAAAATCCTTGTCCTTTGTTATAATAATCGGATAAGCTTGTTTCATAACGATCCTCCTCGCTTATTTTAAATTACGGCGTTTAATAATTGCTTTTGCTAAAAGCTCAGCAATTTCTTTATGTCTCGGAATAACTTCAATTTCCTTACCGTTTGTATAAACAGTATGATTGCCGCCCTCTCTAACTTTATACCATCCGTTTTTCTCAAACAGTTTTATTAGATCCTTTTGCTTCATATTCCACCTCGTGCATTATTATTATACACACTAAATGCGCATTTGTCAACAGTGAATAACAGTTATCTTTATCGTACTATACAATCCTTGACCGTCCGTTGTCTAATATCTAACATCTAATATCTAAATTAATAACCGTTTTACCTTTTCTTTCGGCAAGGGCTTTAAAATCCGCCGCGCCGCCTGTGATATGGGTTACATATGTGATAACAAAATCCGCTCTTTCTATCATCCATCGGTTTCGCTTTATTATTGCGTATTTCGGCGGAGTTTTATCAAGGCATTCGGGATAAATGGTGCTGTCGCTGTCTTCTAAACCCAATCTCTCTTTATTATGGGGAACATACGCGAGAACAACATAATATTGTATTTGCGGATATTCTTCCTTTAATCCTCTTAATACTCTAATCGCTGTTCGGTCAAACGCCCCCTGATTGCCCACATAAAACAGTTTAACACCCTTGCTTTCAATCAAATCGATAATCGCTGCACGCAAGTAAGGCTCTATAGTGGACGGCGCGTCCCTGTGTCCGAAAAATGTTGCTGTCATAGAATATTACCTCCTGTTTGGGATATATCGTAATTATAACATATTTTTACGAAATTTGCGATATGTCCCACACGATTTATCGCAAATTAATTTAATATTTGTTTGACGATATATCGCAAAGGCGGGTTTTAAATGAATATTAAAGAGGCTGTTGAAAAAAGAATAATTCAGCTGTGCGACGAGCGCAAGATAGCGATTAATGCGCTCGCAAATATTTCTGGCGTATCTCCCTCAACAATTTACAGTATGCTAAATACGAAAAGTATGAACCCGGGAGTTGTTTCGATAAAGAAAATCTGTGACGGCTTGGAAATCAGCGTAAGAGAATTTTTTGACTCCGATTTATTTGATAATTTAGAGCAAGAAATTAAATAATCTTTTATTCTTACGGGATGATGTGGGCATCATCCCCTACATAAGCCAATTTAGTATGAGTAGGGGACGATGCCCACATCGTCCCTTCCGCAAGGTAACGGACGGTCGGGGACGCCCGTCCCTACGAAATGTCAATTAAACCGCCGTCTAATATCTAACATCTAATGTCTAAAATCTAATTGACAGCACGCCTTAAAAAATGTATAATTTAAAAAGAAAAATAGGCGGTGTGATAGAATGATTGATAAAAGTATTAAAAAACTCGTTTGCTACGGAATGGAAAAGGGTCTGTTCACCGACCGGGACAGAATTTATGTAACAAACCGTATTCTCGAAATTTTAAATTTGGACGAATACTCCTGCGATGAAGAATTCTCAAATGTAAACCTTGAGGAGACCCTAAAGGAGCTCTTGGATTTTGCGGTGGAAAAGGGGCTTATAGAGGACAGTATCGTTCACCGCGATTTGTTTGATACAAAGCTTATGGGGGCTATGATGCCGAGACCCTCCGAGGTCACCGACCGATTCGGTGAGCTTTATAAGCAATCGCCCAAGGCGGCGACCGATTTTTTCTACAGGCTCAGTTGTGACAGCGATTACATAAGGCGTTACCGCGTGGAAAAGGATATAAAATGGGTTACCGCTACAGAATACGGTGACCTTGACATTACAATTAACCTTTCAAAGCCCGAAAAAGACCCCAAGGCGATAGCCGCGGCAAAGAACGCGCCGCAGGCGGGCTACCCTAAATGTATGCTCTGCCGCGAGTGCGAGGGATACGCGGGAAGACTCAACTTCCCCGCAAGGCAAAATCACAGGGTTATACCCGTTAAAATCAACAACAGCGACTGGTGCTTCCAGTATTCGCCCTATGTTTACTATAACGAGCATTGCATAGTCTTTAACGCAAAGCACACGCCTATGGCGATAAACCGCGACACCTTTAAAAAGCTGCTCGATTTTGTAAAGCAGTTCCCGCATTACTTTGTGGGCTCAAATGCCGATTTGCCGATTGTGGGCGGTTCGATTTTAAGCCACGACCATTTTCAGGGCGGAAATTATACCTTCGCTATGGCAAGGGCTAAGGTTGAATATCCCCTTTCATTTGAGGGCTTTAATGATATTGACGCGGGTATTTTAAAATGGCCTATGTCGGTTATAAGGCTCTCCTGCCCCGATTCAGACAGACTGATAGAGCTTGCCGATAAGATTTTAAAGGCTTGGCGCGGGTATACGGACGAGTCGGCGTTTATATTCGCAGAGACTGACGGCGAGCCCCACAACACTATCACCCCAATCGCCCGCAAAAAGGGCGACCGTTTTGAGCTCGATTTGGTGCTTCGCAACAATATAACTACTAAAGAGCATCCCTTAGGCGTATATCACCCGCATAAAGAGCTTCACCACATTAAAAAGGAAAATATCGGACTTATTGAGGTTATGGGGCTGGCTGTCCTTCCCGCCCGCCTTAAAAACGAGATGGCGCTGCTTGAAGACGCGATACTCGAAAACAGGGATATAAAAAATGACGAGATCCTTTCAAAGCACTATGACTGGGCTGAGGAAATCAGAGCCAAATATGATAATATAACAAAGGAAAACATCGATAAAATCATTAAAGACGAAATCGGACTTGTATTTGCAAAGGTGCTTGAGCACGCGGGGGTTTATAAACGCACGCCCGAGGGTATTGCCGCATTTAAGAAATTTGCGGAGAGCGTAAAATAATGCTGGCAACCGTTTTTTCGCAGGTAATGATTTTGATGTTAATGATAGCGGTAGGCTTTGTCGCGGCAAAGGCGGGTATAATGACCGCCGAGGGCGCGCGCTGCTGTACCGATATTGCCCTTATCATCGCAACCCCCTGCGTTATTATAAAATCACTTATCCGCGACTACAGCAAAGAGATAATGAAAGCCCTTGCCTTTGCGATTTTCATTACCCTGCTGGTTCAGGTGCTGATGATTGTTTTGAGCCGCCTTTTTCTTCATTCAAAGGATAAGGCGCGCGAGCGCGTACTGCGTTTCGGCACAATTTTCGCAAACTGCGGCTTTATGTCTCTGCCGCTGCAGCAGGTGATATTGGGAGCGGACGGCACCCTCTACGGCTCGGCGTATGTTATAATGTTCAACCTCGTCATTTGGAGCTACGGTGTTTTCTTAATAAGCGGGGATAAAAAGTACATAAAACCCAAAAAGCTCTTTATAAACCCGGGGCTGATCGGGCTTGCGATAGGGCTTGTGATTTTTATTTTTTCTGTTCCCGTACCGAAAATTCTTTACTCCGCAATTGATTATATGTCGGCTCTGTATACCCCTCTGCCGATGCTGATTATCGGCTATCACTTAGCGCAGAACAATCTGCTTACCGCCTTTCGGGACGCAAAATGCCTCTTTGCGGTACTGCTTAGAATGATAATTTATCCCCTTGCTGTGCTCGGATTCCTATACCTTATAGGCATAAGAGGAACACTGCTTGTATCGGTGATTATTTCGGTCAGCGCGCCGGTTGCGGCAATTACAACAATGTTCTCCTCAAAATACGGTGCAGACACTCCCCTTTCGGTGGATATGGTCTCCTTAAGCACGGTTGCTGCGGCGGTCACTATGCCGCTTGTAATTACATTGGCACAGCTTTTAGCTTAAATATTAAAAAAAACACTTGATTTTTGTCGTGCAATCTGTTATTATAGTTATTGCTATGTAGTTCGGCTGTAGGCCGAAAGAAAGAAGGAGGTGCAGACCATGGCTAAATGTGATATCTGCAATAAGGAAATTGCTTTCGGAATTAAGGTTTCCCACTCCCACAGACGTTCCAACAGAACCTGGAAGCCCAATGTCAAGAAAGTTAAAGCAATCGTAAACGGTTCTCCGCGTCGTATCAATGTTTGCACCCGCTGCTTGCGTTCGGGAAAGGTTACCAGAGCAATCTAAAGTTTTAACTTGCAAAATAGCCCTTAGCGGAAGCTAAGGGATTTTTTGTATGTAAGAAGGTATTATTAATGATAAAAGCGGTATTGTTTGATTTGGACGGCACGCTTGTAAATTCCCTTGCCGACCTTGCCGACAGCACTAATTTTGCCCTTAAAGGCTTAGGCTTTCCCCCTCACGAAACCGAGGAATACAAATATCTTGTGGGTGACGGGATACCAAAGCTAATTGAACGCGCTCTGCCAGAGGGCGAAAAGACCGAGAAAAACTGCAATAAATGCCTTGAGCTTTTTATGGCGCGTTACAGGGAGCATTATTTTGACAAAACCGACGCGTATGACGGAATTAAAGAATTGCTCCGCGCTCTGAAAAAGCAGGGTCTGAAAATCGCCGTAATTTCAAACAAGGCGCAGGAAATGGCTCAAAAGGTGGTTGACAAGGTCTTCGGCGATATATTCGACGCCGTCGCCGGCAAGCGCGAGGGCTACAAAACAAAGCCCGACCCCGCCTTAACGCTTGAGGTTATAAAGGAGCTTGGCGTAACGCCCGACACCTGCGTGCTTATAGGCGATTCAGGAATGGATATGGCGGCGGCGGTTAACGCAAAAATTACGGGTATCGGCGTATTGTGGGGCTTTAGAACCGAAACAGAATTAAGACAAAACGGTGCGGATTATATTGCCGATACCCCCGCGCAAATATCAGATATAATTAAGGAAATACAAAATGACTAAAAGAATAAGCTATACCTCAACGAAAATCGCCTCCTACGCGGGTCTTTTTGTTCAGGCGATAGTCAACAACTTTCTGCCCATCCTTTTTATAGCGCTTCAGGATGTCTATAAAATAGGCTATGAAAAATTAGGCAGACTCATAATGTTTAACTTCGTAACCCAACTTGTGACCGATATGCTGACCCCTAAAATAGTGGGTATTTTAGGCTACAGAAAAAGTGCTGTAATGTGTCAGGGCTTTGCGGGAGTGGGACTTGCCATGCTTTCCTTTATGCCTACGCTTATGCCCGACCCGTATGTCGGAATTGTTATATCGGTTATGGTTTATGCCTTTGCGAGCAGACTGATGGAGGTTATTTTAAGTCCTATGGTGGAAATGCTCCCGTCAAAAAACAAGG
>CAZRMP010000017.1:0-20122 GCA_964601235.1 uncultured Ruminococcus sp. | reverse complement strand
AAGAGGATATACTGGTAGAAATCTGTGAGGCGGTCACAGAGAAAAAACAGGATTCGGGTGATATAGTATTTAAAGTGTTTCCTAAAGTACCTATGGCGGCATGTATTTTTCATAAGGGTTCTTATAATACCCTGCATAACTCCTATGCTATGCTGCTTCAATATATTGAAGAAAACGGATATGAAATTTGCGGAAATATCAGAGAGTCTTATATAGACGGGGTATGGAATAAAGAAACAGAAAATGAATGGCTTACGGAAATTCAGATTCCGGTGAAGTAATTTGTCAATTGCGATTAAGCGGTCGTTTACCTGAACTTAGGTGGACGGCCGTTTATATATTATACTGTAGAAAATTTCTTGTCCGCACATTTAAAAGAAAACATTTTCATTATTGACAACCGACCGTTCGTTAGCTATAATATAGACGGAACACTTTAGTTGTAGTGAAGGAGGTTTCGCAATGGATCGAGGAAACACGAAATATGAAATTTTGGAGGCGTCGCTGGAGCTGTTCTCAGTACAGGGATTTGAATCCACCTCTATCTCCCAAATTGCAAGCGCCGTTGGCATTCGTAAAGCCTCGCTTTACAGTCATTTTGAAAATAAGCAGGCTATTTTGGACGCTTTGGTGAAAGAAGTGCTGGAACAGTATGCGACACATTCTATTTTTGCCAAAACGGATTGGGAGAAAAACGCCGATAATCTTCCTCTGACCCCCGATGATGCTGTGCAGATGATTGGGGGACAGATTCGGTATATCCTCCACGACCCCTATATCAGTAAGGCTCGGAAAATGCTGGTGATCGAACAGTTCCGGAATCCGGAGCTGGCAAAGCTGCAGACCAAACAGAATTATTCCGATGTGCTGGGGTATTTCACCGGACTTGTAAAGCAGCTTATCCGTCATGGTGTGCTGGCAGAAGATGATCCGGAGATAATGGCGGCTCAGCTTTGTCTACCAATTTCCGTGTGGATTAACCTATGCGATCGGGAACCAGAGCGGGAGTCGGAGGTTATGGAGTTGGTGGAAAAGCACATCCGGCAGTTTTTCAGACACTATCAGCCTGAGGTTCGGTGATTTTATGAGTAAGTACGATGCTTTGTGGGTATGGATCAAAGAAAACGGCACGGATAGCTTCAAGCTGACCTTTTCCGAAATCGAGCATATAGCCGGGTTTCCCATCGACCTTTCCTTTCTTACATACAAAAAGGAATTAATGAACTATGGGTATCAGGTCGGCAAAATCTCGATGAAAGAGCAGACGGTTGTATTTCAAAAGCTGGGTTGATGGATTTTAATGTATAAATCGGGATTTTTTTCTGTAAAAATTGCCCTGTAACCACAAAGTTGCGCAATAGTTGGTAGAGCAACTGAAGAAGAATTGGTATAATCACAGTAAAAAGGAGGATGAAAATATGTTTTTTAGATTACCTATTTTACTTGTGTTTCCTGTTTATCTTGCAATAATTTTGGTGTTGATATACCTAATATACCTTTTGATAAAGGCATTGCGGAAATATCTCAAATCAGAAATCGTAAGAAAGGAAAAATCGGAGATTGCAAAATCTCTTGGGCAGGTCATAAAGCGACACCGAATGGAGTGTCAAATGACTCAGGAGTTTGTAGCTGAAGCTCTTGGTGTCAGCAGACAGGCTGTTTCAAAATGGGAAAGCGGTGCTTCTGATCCCAGTACTTCAAATCTCTCTGCACTGGCAAATCTCTTTGGGACAACTGCGGAAGAGTTATTACGAGAATTGAGACAATAACAAATTCGTTTTTGCAGAGCAATGCGGCTGTGTGCGCCCAGGCATATCTGCTTTATTTTAAAATTTATACCTAAAAAAACGACACATATTTATATAAAAACCACCTATAAAAATTCAGAATACTCTTGTAGAATATATGATGTAAACTGCTACTAATATTGAACAAATTCCGAAGAGAGGTTTACAATGATGAAAATATTGATTATTCACGGACAGAGCCATGAAGGAAACACCTGTATGGTGGCAAGGGAGCTTGCTAATAAGGTTGGCGGGGAAATTCGGGAATTTTTTCTGCCTCGGGATTTTAACAAGTCTTGCCTTGGCTGCTATACCTGTTTCAAAACAGAATTATCCGACTGTCCGCATTACAAGGAACTGGAGCCGCTTGTGACGGCAATTCTGGAGTCCGATCTTTTAATATTGGAAAGTCCTGTTTATGTGTATCACGCCACAGGTCAAATGATGAGCTTTCTTGATCACTTTGGGACTTGGTGGGTGGTTCACCGACCTTTACCGCAAATGAGCGGCAAGCAGGCGGTTGCCATATCCACAGCCGCAGGCGGAGGAATGAAAAGCACGGTGCGGGATATGGCTGATAGTTTGGAAATGTGGGGGATACATAAAGTATATAGGCTGGGCTTTGGCGTACAGGCGCTGAAACCTGAAGAGATACCTAACAGAATCCTCAAAAACATTCACAAAAAGACAGACCGTTTGGCGCGCAGGATTCGGAAAAATGCAGGTAAGCGCGGGTGTAACGGTCGGGCAAAAAAGTGGTTTTATCTGATGCGCTTTGCCCACAAGCATTTTCCGCCTATGGAGCCGGACTACGGATATTGGGAAAAGAAGGGCTGGCACAAAAGCGGCCGCCCATGGAGCAAATAAAAATCAAATCGGAGGAAAGTAAAATGCTTAAAATCGAACATCTGACAAAAACCTACGGCGATAAAAAAGCTGTGGACGATCTGAATTTACATATTAAGCCGGGCGAAATTTATGGCTTCATCGGTCACAACGGCGCGGGCAAAACCACAACCCTTAAGTCTGTGGTAGGGATTTTGCAGTTTGATGAGGGAGAGATTTTGATTGACGGGAAATCTGTCCGTACCGATCCGCTCACTTGCAAACGGGACATCGCCTATATCCCCGATAACCCCGACCTGTACGACTATATGAGCGGTATAAAATATCTTAATTTTATCGCTGATGTTTTTGGCGTCAGCGCCGCGGACCGCAAGGAGCGAATCCGCAAATATTCGCAGCTTTTCGAGCTGACAGCCGATTTGGCACAGCCAATAGCCGCCTATTCCCACGGTATGAAGCAAAAACTGGCTATTATTGCGGCGTGGCTTCACAGTCCTAAGCTTATTATTATGGACGAACCCTTTGTGGGTCTTGACCCCAAAGCCTCTCATTTGCTTAAAGGTATGATGCGTGAGGTCTGTGACGGGGGCGGGGCTATCTTCTTTTCCACCCATGTGCTTGAGGTTGCAGAAAAGCTCTGTGACAAGGTGGCAATTATTAAGGGAGGAAGGCTCGTCCGCTCGGGTACAATGGAGGAGGTCAAGGGCGATGATTCCTTAGAGGAAGTTTTCCTCGAACTGGAGGGAGAAGTATGCTGAGCGTTCTTTTGAAAAAGCAAATGACCGAGATATTCCGCGGCTACTTCTATGACGCAAAAAAGAACCGTGCCCGCACCAAAGCGGGAACCGCCGCATACCTCGTCCTGTTTGTAGGTGTAATGGTTGGTTTATTGGGCGGTATGTTTACATTCCTATCTCTGTCTATATGCGGAGCGCTTACCAACGCTGGTATGGATTGGCTCTACTTTGCGCTTATGGGAATGTTGGCTATCCTGCTGGGCGTTTTCGGCAGCGTGTTTAACACCTATTCCTGCCTTTATCTGTCGAAAGACAATGACCTTCTGTTGTCAATGCCGATTCCCGTAAATGTGATTATGACCTCCCGTCTGCTTACCGTTTATCTTATGGGGCTTATGTATTCGCTGGTTGTTATTCTCCCGGCGGTCATTGTTTACTGGGTAACCGCGACCGTATCGGCGGGCGTGATTTTCGGCGGTCTGCTTCTTATGTTGTTAATATCTGTCTTTGTTCTTACCCTTTCCTGCGCGTTGGGTTGGGTGGTAGCAAAAATCAGCCTTAAGCTCAAAAACAAGAGCTTTATCACGGTTGTGATTTCATTGGCGTTTATCGGCGCATATTATTTCTTCTATTTTAAAGCCCAAACACTGATTCAGGATTTGGTCGCGAACGCCGCCGCTTACGGCGAGAAAATTAAAGGCACAGCTTATCCGCTATACCTGTTCGGCAGGGTCGGGGCAGGGGACGCTTTTGCAATGCTGATTGTATCGGCAGTTGTACTGGCTCTTTTTGGGCTGATGTGGGTGCTTATTTCCCGTAGCTTTCTTAAAATAGCGACATCTTCGGGACATACCGCCAAGAAGGTATACAAAGAAACCGCAGTAAAGCAGAAAAGCATTGCCGCGGCACTTTTGGCAAAGGAATTCGGTCGCTTTACTTCCAGTCCCAACTATATGCTCAACTGCGGTCTCGGTATTCTGCTGTTGCCGATTGCAGGCGTAGTGCTACTCTGGCAGGGAGGAACCGTAATTTCGGTATTAAATCAGGTTTTTGGCGAAAGGGCGGGTTGTACGCCTGTACTGCTCTGCGGGGCGGTATGTATGCTTGCATCTATGAACGATATGGCGGCGCCCTCGGTTTCACTTGAGGGCAAAAGTCTGTGGCTTATGCAGTCTCTGCCGATAACGCCGTGGCAGGTATTGCGGGGCAAGCTTGGTATGCAGCTGATTTTGACGGGGATTCCCGTGCTGTTCTGCACGGTCTGTATCGCTTTTATATATCCCTTTACTCCCTTAGAACTACTTTTGACGGTGCTTGTCCCGATGTCATATGTCTTGCTTTCTGCTCTGTTTGGGCTGTTTTTAGGGCTTAAAATGCCAAACCTTCACTGGACGAGCGAAATTACGCCCATAAAGCAGAGCGCCTGCGTGACCATAGTTCTGTTCAGCGGTTTTGGGTATACCGCCTTACTGTGCGCGGGCTTTATGCTCTTAAACGGCTGGAAGCTGGGCTTTATCGGGTATATGAGCATCTTTGGGGCGGTAACGCTTGCTTTGTGCGCCGTGCTTTACTTCTGGCTTAAAAAGAGGGGCTGTAATCTGTTTGCGGCGCTGTAGCAATTTGTTCTTTTGACCGTTGCAAAGACTGCATCGGCATTGATGAATTATATAATGTCAAAAGAAAAAATGAATCAGAGGAATAGTTATGGAATATATAGGAGTCAACTTTCTTTCTTATCTAACCAACATTCGTATGGAAAAGGCGAAAAAGCTGTTGCTCTCTACATCTCTTTCGGTTGCCGAGGTGGCGGAAAAGTCGGGCTATGGGGATTATCGGGTCTTCACCAAGGTATTTAAGAAGTCAGAGGGCATCACGCCTTCCCAGTACCGTCGGGATTTCTTATAATAGAAAGTGGAAACTCTATTAAGATATTAATTTTTTAAGGAGTTGTTTTTATGAATAAAAGATTTATAATAACGGCTGTTTGTCTTTTGTTGATAACAGCGTTTATTTGCGGTTGCACAAAGGATACGGATAAACCCGACAATACATCCTCTAAAACTGAGATTAGTTACAGTACATCCTTTGAAAATATGCCTAAAATGTCCCACGACAGCGTTACAACCTATGTTTCGGGGGATGTGGTTTTGTTTGAATTTATTAACTCGGGGTTAGACTCCTTTTCGGCAGAAATTGTAAGTTATTCTTTGAGCCAAGACAAGGTTTTAGGGCAGGTAAATTTAGGGGAAGGCATTTTTCAAATTTCTCTTTTAGAGAAGGGTTTTGCAGTTGCCGATTTCACAAAAAACATAGTGACTTATTATGATAATTCCTGTTCAAAGACCGATTCCGTAACGGTTTTCCAAAATAATATGCTGAGTTTCGCAAAATTGAGCCGAGACGGAAAGTATATTTTAGCCCAAAATTATGAAAGTGAGTTGCTCGTTTTTAACAGCAAAACCCAAAAAGTATCAACACTAAACAAGGGCAAAACCTTTGAAAAAGCGGAATACTATAAGGGTAAATTCTATTTGTTGGGTGCGGGTGCCGGCATTTTAGAACCCGAAAATAATCATTATTACAGCATTTCCGATGTTGTACGCACATACGGTGCAGTAGGGGATTATGCCGTAGGTATTAACGGCTCCTATCTTGCCTGCTTATCAACAAAGGGTGATGGGCATAAAATGATAAACATCGGCGAAAGACCCGGATATCTTATTGATACCGGCGATTACGGGTGCGTTTCGGTTGATAACGGAGACGGTAAAACGGTTGTTATGTTTTATGATATAAACAATTCCCGTGTGACTGAATACACTCAAGAAGGCAATATAATTTCTGTTAAACAAATATCTGAAAACTATGCAATTATTGTTACAAAAAACACCGAAAATGTTTTGGATTACAAACTTTTAGATTTGTCCGATTTGAAAAAATCCGCTCTTAAAGCAGAAGAGTTAAACCAAGATGCATTGAACGGAGTTGAAGAATTACCCGATTACAGCGGAGAATCCAAAACCGTCCAACTAATAAAGCAATTTGAAAATGATTACGGCGTCAGAGTAATGTACGGTGAAGATATATTTAGTGTGAGTGACTTAGGTTTTGAAATTATGGGTACAGATGAGAATACGGCCTATAATTATATGCTGAAACTGGGAGATTATTTTGAATATTATCCAAAAGGTTTATTAAAGGAAACCGGTCTCGGCAGACCTCTCGTTTTATACCTTTGCGATAAGATAAAAAACAATGTGGAAGGCTTATCAATATACATCGGGGGATATAATGTTATCTATATGCAGGTGGGCGGAAAGGACGAATATTTCTTTTCTTCCCTGACACACGAAGTGGGACACGCCCTTGAATACGGTATAGATACAGAACTTATTGCCGGCTGGACTGAGCTTATGCCTACTCAGGTTATTAAAGCATACGGCGACGGTATTGACGGTATTTCGGTGGAATATACCCCCGACGATAAGGGAAAAACCCCCGTTTGGTTTAGAGATGTATACGGAAGAAGTAACGAAAAGGAGGACAGGGCAACAATTTTTCAGGGAATGTATGATTCCTATGTAGAAAATGATGAGGGAATATTTAAGTATGAGGGCTTAAAGAAAAAGAAGGATTACTGGTCTTATATGTTACGCGAGACTTTTGAGAGCTGTAAAGGTGTGAATGAATTTAATTGGGATAAATAAACCCAATAAATAGATTTCGCCTTAACCTATTGTGAAAAAGCGCGAAGAAGTTTATACGGAAAGATGAGTATGGTATTATGAAATTGTTTGAACAATTTTTTGAAAATAACAGTACAAGATATTGCGATTGCTCTGAACCCGAAAGCTTGCCGGGAGTAAAAAAGAAGTCCTTTGTTCTGCCCTTTCGCGGCGGAGAAATCTGGTTTGAGCATCTGGACGGAATGTATCAGTATACAGATTTAGTTCTTGAAAAGCTTAAAAACGACAGCCACATCTTTCTTTTACCGTCAAAGCCCTCACAAATAGGCTTTGTCTTGGACGAAACACTTGTAACAAAAGATATAGTGGAGAAAATAGTAACTCTTTTGTGTGACGAGCGAAAAAGATTTATGCGCGTGTGCTTTATCGGAACAGACAGGAAAATTCAAAGTATGCTTCGCGGTGCGCTTAAAGATAAAAGCCGTTTCGCCTTTTCTTTTATTAATGATTTTGAAAAGGCAAAGGAATGGCTGGTATCAGAATAATTTTCCGCCATCTGTATTTCAAATCCACCGTGTATGGGAATCCCCAATACTGTGGATTTTCGATTTCTATAAAACTGACACAATCTTCTAAAAAAACAGACTATTGAAAAGGGAAGATAACTTGTAAAATAGTTATGTAAGTTAAAAACAAGGAGTTTGATAAAAAATGAAAAAAATCAGTAAAATTTTATGGGGTATAGCGCTTATCGCTATCGGCGGCATATTCGCTTTGAACGCTTTTGGGGTAACCGACATTCAGCTTTTCTTTGACGGCTGGTGGACGCTGTTTATCATCGTTCCCTGTTTCATCGGAATTTTCAGCGAAAGAGAAAAGACCGGCAATATCATAGGGCTTTTAATCGGTGTATTTTTATTGCTTTGCTGTCAGAATGTATTGGGCTTTGATATGCTTTGGAAGCTGGCTTTCCCTGCGATTATCGTCATCATCGGGTTAAAGCTGATTTTCGGGGCAGTTTTCGGAGACAAGGCAATAAAATTACTGGAAAGCTCAAAGCAAAACGGCGAGAATATTAAAATCGGCTGTGCAACCTTTTCGGGTCAGGATTTGAACTTTGACGGTGAAGTGTTTGAAGGTGCCGAATTAAATGCCGTTTTCGGCGGTGTAAAGTGCGACCTGCGACACGCAATTATCGAAAAAGACTGTGCTGTTACCGCAACGGCGGTTTTCGGCGGAATTGATATTTTAGTGCCCGATTATGTAAATGTCAAGGTTAACTCAAATTCCATTTTCGGCGGAGTTTCCGACAAGAATCACCGTCCGTCCGTTCAGGGGGCTGTCACCCTATACATTAACGCGACCTGTATGTTCGGGGGTGTTGAAATCAAATGAATTCGGTTCAAAAAGTAATTAAATATCTCGCCCTTGCATTTGCAATATTCTTGAGCGTAAGTATTATCGGCGGAATAATAACAGGACTTACCGGTATTTCGTATATCCTTTCAGGCAGGAACAACGAAGCTGTAGGCGAAATGCAGGTCTATCCGATTGACGGTGAAATATCTTCTCTTTCGCTTAGTCTCAGCGGAGCAGAGCTTAAAATAAAAACCGCCGACGAATTCTCGGTGGAAAGCAATCACAATTATATTTCCGTAAAAACAGATAACGGAAAGCTCCGTATAAGCGAAACGAAAAGGCTGTTTTCGGTTTATCCGAAAGGCGTAACGGTCATATTGAATATTCCCGAAGGCTTCGTTTTTGATGAGGCTACTGTTGACACCGGCGCGGGTAAGGTTGAAATAGAAACTTTGGCGTGCGATGTGTTGGAACTTTCTTTAGGTGCGGGGAAAGCAGATATTAAAAACCTGACGGCAAACTCAAGTACCAAAATTGACGGCGGTGCAGGAGAGCTTAACATAGACGGCGGAAAACTTTGCAACTTAAATTTAGATATGGGTGTTGGTAAGTTGACGCTTAAAAGCCGTATTGAGGGAAAAAGTGACCTTGATTACGGCGTTGGTGAAACCAATTTGATTCTTCTGGGCAGTAAAGATGAGTATAAAATAGAACTCGATAAAGGTATCGGTGAAGCAAGGCTGGATGGCGAAAGTATGCGGGACGATTCCGTTTACGGCACAGGCGAGAACAGAATTGAAATCGACGGCGGTATCGGAGGAATAAACATTGAATTTTCTGAGGACGAAATCGTGACAAAGTTTTGATAAAACAAACACATTTTGCCGAAAAATACTATCGATCGTACAGCTTTTTATGTATAATAAATATAAGGGAGTGAAAAGAAGGAAATAGTAATATGAAATTGTTTGAACATTTTTTTGAGAATAACAGCACAAGATTTTGCGTTTTCTTTTATAAATGACTTAGAGCAGGCAAAAGAATGGCTTGTATCAGAATAGGAGGAGTAAGTCATGGATAAAAAACTATATAAATCCAATAGAAACAAAATGATATGCGGTGTATGCGGAGGAGTTGGGGAGTTTTTTGGCATCGATCCAACGCTTGTAAGGCTTGGTTGGGTTGTTTTTTGTGCTCTTGGCGGAAGTGGCATTTTAGCCTATATTATTGCGGCAATAATTATTCCCTCAAATCCGGAATATTGATCTAAAGAGTAAGGGCGGTGCTTTTAACCGCCCAAATTATTTTGGAAAAAATCAGGTTGAATGTTTACAAATCAAATGGTATACTATAACGTATAGAAAATTTAAAGGGGAAACAAAGGATGTTAAAAACAGTATTCGGTGCTATAAGCGCGGGGATTATGATTGCTATCGGAGGCAGTGTGTTTTTATCCTGCGACAGTAAATATGTTGGTGCAGTTCTTTTCAGTGTGGCCCTTCTTTGCATTTGTTATTTAGGGTATTATTTGTTTACCGGCAAAATCGGTTATTTGGCAAATGATTTTTCAAAAAGCAATATTTTAAACCTGTCAGTAGGGTTAGCTGTTAATCTTATTGTTACATTTTTACTGGGGATGTTGATAAGTTTCGCATTTCCCGCTTTACTCCAAAAAGCATACATAATATGTACGGCAAAGCTTGAGCAAACCTTTTTAGTCACCTTTATCAGGGCGATTTTCTGCGGAGTGCTGATGTATACTGCAGTTGAGATTTTTAAGGAAAAGAAAACACCCTTAGGCATTATCTTTTGCATACCTGTGTTTATACTGTGCGGTTTTGAGCACTCGATTGCCGATATGTTTTATTTCGGTGCTTCGGGGATTTTTAATGCCAAGATAATAACCTTTGAATTGGCGGCAGTTCTCGGCAACACGGTGGGCGGATTATTATTACCTGTGCTGTCAAAACTATCGGCTGAAAACAAATAACTTTAAAAACAAAAAATACCGTAACCGCTTTCTTTATTAAGCAGTTACGGTATTTTCTTTTTATTCGCTAAAGATTAAAACAGCTGTTCCGGGAGTTTTAATTTTTCTTTAGGCGGGAAATTTTTGTCGAACTCTTCCGCCTCGTCTTCGTTTACAAAATACCCCCGGGGTGTGGCATATTCGCCTGTTATGCCGTCAAGATAGCCCTTTTCCAGCTCTTTACAGAGAAAGAATGATGCGTCCGCGCCTTCAGGCAAACCGTGATAACGGATACCGAAATTTGAGGCAAAGGTGAAACCGCTTTTGCCGTAAAAGTCGATATTACCTTCAAAGCAAACTGCTTTGAAACCGTATTCTTTTGCTTTCTCTAACGAGTAGTCCAAAAGAAATTTGCCGTAGCCCTTGCGTTTTAATTCCGGTGTAATGCAAATCGGTCCCATAGTCATAATCGGAATATCCCTGCCGTCATCTGACTTGATATTTGCCTTCATAAACATATTTTGACCGATAAGCCTGCCGTCAAGCTCCATTACAAAATCGAGTTCGGGAATAAAGGCCTTATCATCACGAAGCTTATGAATAACATAATGCTCAAGACAACCCGGTCTGTAAACATTCCAAAAAGACTCACGGATTAAATTTTCTACCTCACGGTAGTCCTCCTTTTTCTCATTGCGAATAACACAGTTTTTCATCGTAAAAATCCTTTCAAATTATAATATCAGAATCGGATTTTTACAATCTCCAAGGTGTTGTTTCTCAAACAGCATCCTCCAAAAAAATATTCAGGCAACGCCTGTAAACACAGTATAACACAATAGGGTTTATATTTCAATGATTACAATAGAAAAACACCGTAACCTGACTTTCGGGATAGGCTACGGTGTTTTGGTTTGTACTGTCAGTCTTCCTCTAACAGCTTTGACGGGGGAATGTTTAACACATCGGCGATTTTAAATAAGGTTTCCAATGAAACACCTCTAACTGTACCGGTACCTTCAATTTGGCTCAAAAAATTAACGCTTTTATCAATCTTCTCGGCGAAAACTTCTTGAGTATATCCTGCTTTCTTTCTGTAATAGGCTATCTTTAAGCCTAATGTAATATATTTTTCGGGGAATTCAGTTTTCATATCAACGCCTCCTTGCCTGAAAATATTTTAACAATTAAAGAGGTTCTTTATAACTTACTCAATATAAGATAATATTTACTTTAAGTAAGTGATTGTATATAATGAATTTATAATTATTGACTTAAAGGTGGTAAAATCACAATGAAAGAAAGAACCTGTTGCTTTATCGGTCATAGAACAATTAATGAAACCGAAGAATTAAAAACGAAGTTATGTGAAATTATCGAAAAACTGATTTTGAACGAAAAGGTTGATACATTTCTTTTTGGGAGCAAAAGCCGATTTAACGACCTTTGTTACGAGACAGTGACCGCAATAAAAGAAAAATACCCGCACATAAAACGAATTTTTGTGAGAGCGGAATATCCGAATATTGATGATAGCTATAAGGCATATCTTTTGAAATACTATGAGGATACATACTATCCCGATAAGATAATAGGGGCAGGGAGGGCGGTATATGTCGAACGCAACTGCGAAATGATAAATAACAGCCGATTTTGCATAGTCTATTATGACGAGGATTATAATTTGCCTAACCGCAAAAGCGGAACTGAAATTGCCTTAGGTTACGCTGTAAGACAAAACAAAGAAATTATAAAATTTTCAAAAAAGAATGTTGATTGAAGAATAATGGTATGTTACAATAGATTTAAAGGGGAAAGTGAAATGAAAAGGTTGTTTAATATTATTTTATCGGTTTTGTTATTGATTGTTTTTTCCGGATGCACAGCGCAGGATAATGTATCAAACGCACCGATTGAAACCGACAGTCAGTCGGTCATAAGCGAAGAAATATCAAGCGAAGCATCCGTAGATTCAATTAGCAGTGAGCCTGAATCAAGCGAAGCTGTCAGCAGTAAGGAGGAAAGCACCGCGCCCGTAAGCAGTGAACCCCAGTCTGCACCGTCAAGCACAGAGCCTGTGTCCCGGCCTGTTATAAGCACACCGCCCGCCACAAGCAATAATGTTGGGAAATACATTGTAAATGACCCTGAAAACACACGCGGGCTTTCTAATGTTAAATCGGGCTTTTCTTTCGGCGTGGCTAAAGACGGAATGGCTAACAGCATTTCGGTAAATAATCAGGCAAAATTTGATTCAATGAATAACATAGATGCGCTTGCCTTAGATACAGTCTCTACAGACAGGCGTATGTACCTTACCTTTGACTGCGGATACGAATACAAAAACCTTACGGGTAATATTTTAGACACTCTTAGGGAAAAGAATGTTAAGGCGGCGTTTTTTGTTACCCTTAGCTATATAAAGAGTAATCCTCAGTTTGTCCGCCGTATGATAGACGAGGGGCATATTGTCGGTAACCATAGCGCAACACATCCCGTGTTCCCCGAAATTTCGCGCACTAAAATGGCGGAGGAGCTGTATTTGGTTGACGAATATTTGCAAAACAATTTCGGTTACACAAGCCGCTATTTCCGTTTTCCAGCCGGAGAAAATTCCGAAATTTCTTTAGAGCTTGTAACCTCCCTTGGCTATAAAAGTATATTTTGGTCCCTTGCCTATGCCGATTATGATACCTCAAAGCAGGTGGGCTATAACGAGGCATTGCAGACCGTAACAAGTCGTTTTCATCCCGGTGCCGTGATTCTTCTTCACGCTGTATCTCAGGACAATGCAGATACATTGCCGGCTGTTATAGATATTGCCCGCGAGCAAGGATATAGCTTTAAGACATTAGATGATTACTATAATTCATTGTCTTAATATTGCCTTTTATATAAAAAGATACTGTCAACAGCGCGTCTTTTAAACATCAAAAAATATTGACAAAGACGCTTTTTCGTCATATAATTAATATATAAATCCCGTTATACATGAGAGCAAAGGGCAGCGCCGGCAACGCACTCCGTTCCTTCGCAATTCACCCTTTTGCATTTCGGTCTGGCGGGGATTTTTTAGTTTGATTAGACTATAATAAATTAAAAAGGGGGAAATTATATGCCGGAAGAAATTCTTGAGCTTATTGAGGGGAAGAAGTATGCCCGATTGCGAGAGTTGCTTTCGGATATGAACCCCGCAGATATAGCGCAAATTTTGGAGGAGGTTCCCGAAAAGGAGCTGCCCGTTATTTTCCGTATACTGCCTAAGGAGCTTGCCGCCGAGGTTTTTGTTGAAATGGATTCCGAAATGCAGCAGCTGCTTATTGAAGCCTTCAGCGATACCGAGCTTCGCGAGGTTATGGACGAGCTTTTTATGGACGATACGGTTGATATTATCGACGAAATGCCCGCTACCGTGGCAAATCGTATTTTGCGCCAGACCGACGCTAAAACCCGCAAAATGATAAATCAGCTCTTGGCATACCCCGACGACAGCGCGGGTAGTATTATGACCACCGAGTATGTTGATTTAAAGAAAAATATGACGGTGGACGAGGCATTTGACCGTATCCGCGAAGTAGGTCTTGACACCGAGACGATTTATACCTGCTATGTTATAGACAGGGGCAGGCATTTGATAGGCATTATTACCGTAAAGGATTTATTGCTTAGTCCTAAAACCTCTGTTTTAAGCGATATAATGGACGAGAACATTATATTCGCAAACACCCTTGATGATAAGGAAGAGGTTGCGGGTCAGTTTGAAAAGTATGACCTTATGGCTCTGCCCGTTGTCGATATGGAAAACCGACTTGTGGGAATAGTTACGGTTGACGACGCTATCGATGTAATCCAAGAAGAGGCTACCGAGGATATTGAGAAGATGGCGGCTATTTTGCCGTCGGATAAAACCTATTTCAGAACCGGAGTTTTCGCCACCTTCAAATCGCGTATTCCTTGGCTTATGCTCCTTATGATTTCAGCAACCTTTACAGGGGCTATTATTTCGAGCTTCGAGGAGAAACTTACTATTTTCCCTGCGCTTATCGCATTTATTCCCATGCTTATGGATACGGGCGGAAATTCGGGCAGTCAGGCTTCGGTTACGATTATCCGCGGTATCTCCCTCGGCGACATTGAATTTCGGGATATTTTCAGGGTTGTATGGAAGGAAGTTCGGGTTGCGCTTTGCTGTAGCACCGCCCTTGCGGCAGTAAATTTTGTTAAACTGTGGCTTGTGGATTATCTCTTGCTTCACACCTTTGACCCGGGCAAACAGATTCCCGAAATAATGGTTGTTTGCGCAACCCTGTTCTTTACGGTGGTTGTTGCCAAATTTATTGGCTGTGTTTTGCCGATACTGGCTAAAAAAATCGGATTCGACCCGGCGGTTATGGCAAGTCCGTTTATCACCACATTAGTAGACGCGATTTCCCTGTTTATTTATTTCAGATTTGCAATTTTGGTTTTGGGAATTTAAAAATATTTTAAAAAAGTAAAATTAGTACTTGATTTTATTTTTAAAATGTGATATTATACTATGGCGGTCAAAAAAAGACCGCAATGCGCTGATAGCTCAGCTGGATAGAGCGTCTGGCTACGGACCAGAAGGTCGGGAGTTCGAATCTTCTTCAGCGCGCCAAAAAATCTCGTTCTTCGGAACGAGATTTTTTTATCCAAGCCGATAGGCTTGGTATATCACCACGCTGAAAGCGTGTATATCATCAACTCGCTTTAGCGAGTTGTATCTCATCACACCTTTAGGTGTGTATCAAAAAACTATCGGCTTGATGATATACAACACTTCGTGTTAATGATATACAATTCCTTGCGGAATTGATAAAGAGACGATACAACATTAAAAAACAGAATTATAACATTAAGCCCTGACTGTGCAAATGCGTGGTCGGGCACTTTTATTTTTTGCTTTATTGACTTTTTTCGCTTAAAATAGTATTATAAATGTATTAATTATCATGGGGACAGTTATGGATTTTATTGAGCTTAGAAAACAGGTTATAAAGAAATATTTTGACAGAATGAACGATAAGCAGTTCGAGGCGGTCACAACCGTTAAAGGACCGCTTCTTATATTGGCGGGTGCGGGGAGCGGAAAAACCACCGTGCTTGTAAACCGCATTGCTAATATTATAAAATTCGGGGACGCTTATAACAGTACATATGTGCCCGAGGTTACGGAAGAAATAATTAAAATCGGCGAGGATTATTTAAACGGCGTCACAGATTATGTGCCTGATAATTATTTTGCCGTTTCACCCGCAAAGCCGTGGCAGATACTCGCCATAACCTTTACTAACAAGGCGGCGGGCGAGCTTAAGGAGCGTATCAGCTCAAAGCTTACAGACGGTGCCGAGGATATCTGGGCGGGCACATTCCACTCGGTATGCGGCAAAATTTTAAGAAGATATGCCGAGCTTATAGGCCATACCTCTCATTTCACGGTTTACGATACAGACGACCAGCGCCGCCTTATGAAAGAAATAATGAAGTCGAATAATATAGACGAAAAGCTGTTGCCCCACAGAAGCGTGCTTTCGGCCATTTCTTCGGCTAAGGATAAGCTTATTTCGCCCGCAGAATTTAAGCAGTCGGCAGGCTCTGATTATAGAAAACAGGCTATTGCGGAGCTGTATAGAATTTACCAAAAACGCCTTAAAGAGGCAGACGCTATGGATTTTGACGATATGATTTTCAAAACCGTGGATTTACTGCAAAACAACGCCGATGTGCTTGAATATTATACAAACAAATTTAAGTATGTTATGGTGGACGAGTATCAGGACACAAACTACGCGCAGTATGTGCTGGTAAGCCTTCTCGCCTCGGGAAACAATAATTTGTGCGTTGTGGGGGACGACGACCAGAGCATCTACCGTTTCAGGGGCGCTACTATTGAGAATATCCTTAATTTTGAGGACGAGTACCGAAATGCCCGTACTATCCGACTTGAGCAGAACTACCGCTCTACTTCAAATATTTTGAATGCCGCCAATGCGGTCATTAAAAATAACCTTGGGCGCAAGGGCAAAAATCTTTGGACCGATAAACAGGGCGGAGAGGAAATAACCGTTTTTACTGCCGATGACGAGCGGGGTGAGGCACGGTATATTGCCGATTCTATTCTTGAAAATGTAAGGAAAGGGGCAAAATTTTCCGAACACGCCATTCTTTACAGAATGAACGCCCAGTCGAATGCCTTTGAAAATGTTTTCGCAAGGAGCGGCATTTCCTATAAGATTGTAGGCGGTTTCAGGTTCTATGAACGCAAGGAAATTAAGGATGTAATCGCTTACCTGCAGTTAATAAATAACAATAGCGACGATTTGCGTCTGCGCCGAGTTATAAACGAGCCTAAGCGCGGAATAGGGGATACTACGGTAAGCAATGCCGCACAGATAGCTGCGGAGCTTGGCATTTCGCTTTATGAGGTCTTTAAAAACGCGGACGAATATGCCGCTTTAAGCCGTGCAGCCCTAAAACTTAAAGGCTTTTGTGATGTGATAGATGAGCTGACTAATGCGGCTGAGGAATTGTCAATTTCCGAGCTTTTCGAGCTTGTTATTGATAAAACGGGTTACCGAGACGCTCTGGAGCTTAGCGGCGATGAGGGGCAGGAAAGGCTCGAAAATGTAAAAGAGTTAGGTACTAATATTGCCCAGTACGAGCAAGAAGTCGAAGAACCCTCGCTTTCGGATTTTCTTGAGCAGATAGCGCTCATAAGCGATATTGACTCCTATGATGACAGCGATGACAGGGTAGTGCTTATGACGGTACATTCGGCTAAGGGACTGGAATTTGACAATGTTTACCTTGTTGGTATGGAGGAAGGGGTCTTTCCCGGAAATCAGTCGATTTACGCAGGTCCTGAAGAAATAGAAGAAGAGCGCAGACTTGCCTATGTTGCCATAACAAGGGCGAGAAAAAAGCTTACAATTACAAATTCCTACACCCGTATGATATTCGGCACTACAAACCGCAATATGCCCTCCCGATTTTTAAAGGAAATACCCGAGGAGTATTGCGGATTTAGCGGAATTAGCCGCACTGTTACACCCGTTAAAACCGATTACGGTTATTCGGGAAAATCGGCGGGCGGTTATTACCAAAAACCGATAAAGAGCGCCCACTCTGCACAGGTAAAGGCAGACTGCAATTATACCGCGGGGCAGAGGGTAAGGCACAAAACCTTCGGAGACGGGCTTGTCATCACCGTTACACCAATGGGCGGGGACAATATGCTCGAGGTCGCATTCGACAATGTGGGTACTAAAAAGCTTATGGCAGGTTACGCTAAATTAACGATTATTTAATAATTTTGAGATTTGCTTTTCAAATTTTAGGATTAGAATAAATATATATGATAATAGGGGGCCGGTACTATGACAGCGAGTAATTCCGTTGTAAAGTTAACTGCAAAAACCGCGCTTAAGAATAATTGGCTTAAATGCATCTCCGCATCGCTTTCGCTGATTTTCAGCTGTTTGATTCTTCTTATTGCGGCGGATTATGTGTCGTATATTTCAAATAATGCAGTAGGATATATACTTGTTGCTGTAGGTTTGATTTTTCTTGTGTTTCCGCTTTTTTTAGGGGTTGTAAGGTTTTTTTGGCGTATGATTTTCGGCGCTGATGATATGCAGTTGGCGGTTTTCAATTATTTTTCCGATAAAGAGAAGTATAAGCGCGCCTTGCGCCTTTCTGTTTCCCTTGCTATCCGCGTGGCGGGCGTATCGGTGATAATGTTTTTACCCGCAATCATAGTTGATGTTTTTGCGGGAGTAAAGGTTTACGATATTATGGATATACCCATTCCTATTTGGACGGGAAATCTCTATTATCTTTCATCCTTTTTAAAAACTGTTGCGGCGGTTATACTGTTTTTTGTTATGTCACGCTATTATTTAGCGCCCTTTCTTGCGGTTGCCGATGAGGATATGGATGTAGCCGAGGCTATGCATATGTCCTGCACCCTTGCAAGGGATACGGGGCTCGATTTCATTTACCTTATTTTCAGCTTTTTAGGTTGGATATTAATTTCGGTACTTGTTTTTCCCCTCGCTTTCACACTGCCTTATTTTATGACCTCGCTTAGCGTTCATGTGCGTTTTGCAGTGGCGGATTACAATAAAAAGGTCGAGAAAAATTCGGACAGCGGAATTCCCACATTTTCTGCGGAGATTTAAAATGGATACGGTAATTTTAGCCTCGGCATCACCGAGAAGAAAAGAGCTGTTATGTCTTATAACAGAGGAATTTAAAATAATACCGTCAGGCGTAGAGGAAACTGTGCCTGACGGTATTCCGCCTGAAAAACAGCCCGAATATTTAGCAAGCCTTAAGGCGGAGGATATTGCAAAAAAATATCCGCACGATATTATAATCGGTGCGGATACATCCGTTATTATAGATAACTGTGTTTTGGGAAAGCCCGTTGACAGGGAGGACGCAAAGGCTATGCTTAAAATGCTGTCGGGCAGAACCCATAAGGTTGTAACGGGCTGTTCGGTAATAAAAAACGGCGAGTGCCGTTCCTTTTCTTCTGTCACAGAGGTTGAGTTTTACCGGCTGACAGAAAAGGAAATTGAAGATTATATTGCAACAGGCGAGCCGTTTGATAAAGCAGGGGCTTACGGAATCCAAGGAAAAGGCGGACTGCTTGTCAAAGCAATTAGAGGTGACTGGTTTAATGTTGTGGGCTTGCCTGTAGCCGAGCTTGCGAGGGTGTTAAAAATTAATCACACCTAAATGCTCAAGCAGGATTTTAAGACCTATCAGTATCAGTATTGCGCCGCCTGCGATTTCTGCCCTGCTTTTGTACTTAAGACCGAATACATTTCCGATTTTAAGACCTACGCAGGAGAGAATGAAGGTGATAATTCCTATAAACATAACTGCGGCGAAAATGTTCACATCGGGAAGCAGGGCAAATGTAATACCAACCGCTAATGCGTCAATGCTTGTTGCAACGGCTAAAACCGCCATCGCGGCGGGGCGGAAGGAGGAATTGACATTCTCGCTTTCCTTAGAAAACCCCTCCTTAAGCATATTTCCGCCGATAAACGCCAAAAGGATAAAGGCTATCCAATGGTCGTAGCGGGTGATGTATTTCTCGAACGATGACCCTAAAAGGTAGCCTATAGCGGGCATAAGCGCCTGAAAGCCGCCGAACCACGCGCCTACCGCAAGGTAGTGCCGAGGCTTTAACCACCCTGTTGAAAGCCCTTTGCAGACCGATACCGCAAAGGCGTCCATAGAAAGTCCTACTGCAATTAAAAACAATTCTGTAATTCCCATTTTTCCTCCAAATAAAAAGACTCGGGTGCAAAAAAGCGCACCCGAGTCTCGTCTTTTAATTCAAGCCAGATTATAAAATATAATCAGTATGTTGACTTGCCACGCAAAGCGCAGACTACTCCCTCGAATTAACGAAATTTTACCATAACACACCCCATTTGTCAACAACTTAAAAAACAGGAATATAACGGCTACTAAACGTTGACAAATAAACAACACAAGTATATACTAAAGAAGTATGTTTAAATCTATTTTTAAGGATGTATATTTATGGAGTGGACTTCACTAAACGACCTGCGTGAAAAATATCTTTCGTTCTTTGAATCTAAGGGGCATTTGCGCCTTAAGAGCTTTTCGTTAGTACCTAATGGCGACAAATCGCTGTTGCTTATAAATTCGGGTATGGCACCGATGAAAAAGTACTTT
>CAZRMP010000016.1:18406-23362 GCA_964601235.1 uncultured Ruminococcus sp. | reverse complement strand
GACCGAAAAGCCCGACGGTATCGCCGTTGCTTTCGACCTTAAAGCACCCACCTTCCGCCACAAAATGTACGGCGAATACAAGGCGGGTCGTAAGGGTATGCCCGAGGAATTAGCCCAGCAGTTACCAGTTATGAAGGAATGGCTGACCCTTGCGGGGTATACCTGCATAGAGTGCGAGACCTACGAGGCGGACGATATTTTGGGAACCCTCGCCTACTCTTGTGAAAAAAGCGGCGACGAATGTGTGATAGCTACAGGCGACCGCGATTCTTTGCAGTTAATATCCGATTCAACGCGGGTACTGCTTGCCGCGACAAAAATGGGCAAGCCTGAAATTATTAACTATGACAAAGAGGCGCTTTTTGAAAAGTACGGTCTTACTCCACCCGAAATGATTGAGCTTAAAAGCCTTATGGGCGACTCGTCCGACAATATCCCCGGCGTTGCGGGTGTGGGCGAGAAGACCGCGACCGACCTTATTTCCCGCTTTCACAGCATTGATTATATATATGAAAACCTCGATACCCTCGATATTAAGGATGGTGTTCGCAAAAAGCTTGCGGACGGCAGAGAGAGCGCATATTTAAGCCGAGAGCTCGGAACAATCTGCAAAACAGCCCCCATAGACGGCGATATTTCCTCCTATAAAACTAAACCGCGCAACAATGCGGGGCTTTCCCGGCTTATGACAAGTCTTGAGTTCTTCAAGCTTATGGAAAAAATGGGACTAACGCCCGACAGCTCGGACGCGCAAACCGCCATCGATTTTTCGGACGCGAAGAAATTCACCGTGACACAAACAGTCGCACCTGCTGATACGGCAGATATATATTGCGAAAACGGCAAATATTACATTGTTTCTGACTGGAAAGTCGCTGAAATCAGCGAAGAAGCCCTTATAAGCATTTTAAATAACGGTGACATTAAAAAAAGAGTTTACGATTATAAGAGTTTATACAAAGAGTACCCCGAAGCCTATGGTGTTGTGTTTGATGCCATGTTGGCGGCTTACCTTATAAATCCCTCGGCCTCCTCCTATTCTGCCGACAGGCTTATAAGCGAGTACGGCAACCCCACACCCGAAATCGACGGGGAATTTGACGGTGAAATTAAAAACGCCTGCCTTTTCTCGGTCTGCTGTGACAGGCTTGAAAGGGAGCTTAATGAAACCAACCAGCGAAAACTCCTTGATGAAATAGAGCTGCCCCTTGCAAGGGTGTTAGGTGATATGGAGCTTTGCGGCTTTTTGGTGGACACCAAGGGACTTGAAAATTTGTCCGAGGAGCTTAAAGGACGAATTGAGGTCATAGAAAAAGAAATTTACTCCCTTGTAGGCTATGAATTTAACCTTAATTCCCCAAAGCAGTTGGGCGTTGCGCTTTTTGAAAAATTAGGACTGCCCGCAAAGAAGAAGACCAAAAGCGGATACAGCACTAACGCCGAGGTTTTGGAGAGTCTGCGCTACGCTCACCCGGCGGTGGGTTTGCTGCTTGAGTACCGAAAGCTCGCAAAGCTTAAGTCCACCTATGCGGACGGGCTTCGGGAATGTGTAGCAATTGACGGCAGAATTCACTCAACCTTTAACCAAACCGAGGCGAGAACGGGCAGAATAAGCTCCCTCGAGCCCAATCTTCAAAATATACCCGTTCGCACCGATGAGGGGCGCAGGCTTCGCGAATACTTTACCGCACCTGAGGGCCGTGTGCTTTGCGATGCGGACTATTCCCAAATTGAGCTAAGAGTATTAGCAAGCATAGCAAATGATAAAAATATGATAGAGGCATTTCGGAGCGGTACTGATATTCACACCGTCACCGCTTCGCAGGTTTTCGGTCTGCCTATCGATATGGTAACGCCGGAGCTCAGAAGCCGTGCAAAGGCAGTTAATTTCGGCATTGTTTACGGCATAGGCGCATTTTCCCTTTCAAAGGATATCGGCGTAACCCGTGCCGAGGCAGACAGCTATATTAAGAATTACCTTGCAACCTACCCGCAAGTAGCGGCATATATGGAAAAAACCATCGAGAACGCAAAAAAAGACGGCTTCGTCACCACCCTTTACGGCAGGCGCAGAAGACTGCCCGAGCTTTCAAGCTCTAACGGTAATTTGCGGGCTTTCGGCGAACGCGCGGCGCGAAACGCACCTATTCAGGGTACTGCCGCCGATATTATTAAGCTTGCTATGATAAGGGTGTTTGAAAGGCTCAAAACAGATGTGCCCACAGCTAAGCTTATTCTTCAGGTACACGATGAGCTGATAGTGGAATGTGATGAAAAGGATTCCGAAAGGGTATGCCGCCTTTTGGAAACCGAAATGGAAAATGCGGCAGATTTGGCGGTAAGGCTCACCGCAGACGCCCATTCGGGCAAAACCTGGCTTGAGGCGAAGGGATAATGAATCTTTTATTTGTAGGCACGGGAAACATTTGCAGAAGCCCTATGGCCGAGGGGTATCTGCGTTCAAAGGGGATAGACGGCGTAACCGTTTCAAGCCGCGGTCTGGCCTCTGACGGCTCGCCCGTAAGCCAAAATTCCAAAACAGCTATGGACGAGGTAGGAATTGACATAGGCAGTCATATCTCAAAACAGTTGACCGACAGGGATATTAATGGGGCGGACAAAATAATCTGCCTTTCCCCCTCACATAAGGCGGTGCTTTTATCTGCGGGGGTGCCCGCAGATAAGCTGTTTGTTTTAGGAAACGGTATTTCCGACCCGTTCGGGGGCGATATTTCGGTTTACCGCCGCTGTCGGGACGAAATTTTCGCGGCGGTTGACGCGCTCCAAAAAGACGGCTTTTTTAGTAATATATGTATAGTTCCGCTTGAACTAAGACACATAAAAGATATTGCAAGGCTCGAAGAACTCTGCTTTTCGGAGCCTTGGAGCGAGGAGGGCATACTTGAAGCCTACCGTTTAGGCACAAGGTTTTTTGTTGCCGAAGCAGATAAAAAGCTTATCGGCTACATAGGTGTTAAGGCGGTTGTAGACGAGGGGTATATCACCAACATCGCGGTTTTTCCTGAGTTTAGGCGAAAGGGCGCCGCAAGAGCTTTGCTTAATAAGGTTTTCAACTTTGCAGAGGAAAAACGGTTAAGCTTTGTATCTCTCGAGGTACGCCCCTCTAATACTGCGGCGGTTTCCCTCTATCAAAAGACGGGCTTTAAAGAAGAAGGCAGACGAAAAGATTTTTACAGACTTCCGCGCGAAGACGCGCTTATTATGACAAAGAGGTTTTCCTATGAAGATTCTGGCGATTGAAAGCTCCTGTGACGAGACCGCCGCGGCGGTCACCGAAGAACGGGAGGTGCTTTCAAGCATTGTTTCAACCCAAATTGCAGAGCATAGAATATACGGCGGGGTCGTTCCCGAAATAGCCTCAAGACGGCATACCGAGGCGATTAGTGCAGTATGTTCGGACGCGCTTAAAGCCGCCAATATCACCTATTCGGATATTGACGCGGTGGCTGTTACCTTCGCTCCGGGGCTTATCGGGGCTTTGCTTGTGGGGGTAAATTTTGCAAAGGGGCTGTCGCTGGCGCTTGACAAGCCGCTTATTCCCGTTCACCATCTGCGCTCCCACATAGCGGCGAATTATATTACCAACCCCGAATTAAAGCCGCCCTTTCTCTGCCTTTTGGTATCGGGTGGGAACACGGTGATAGCCGAGGTTACCGATTACACAAAATTTAAAATATTAGGCGGCACAAGGGACGACGCGGCGGGCGAGTGTTTTGACAAAACGGCGAGAGCTATGGGCTTAGCTTATCCCGGCGGCGTAACACTTGATAAAATAGCTACAACAGCAGACCTTAAAAAATACCCACTTCCCTTCCCAAAAGTAAACTCAGGTGAGTTCGATTTCAGCTTTTCGGGGCTTAAGACTGCGGTTATGAACCTTGTGAACAACTCAGCCCAAAAAGGCGAGGAGATAGATGTGCCCGTTGTATGCGCAACCGTGCGGCAAAGGGTCTGCGATATGCTTATTGATAAAACCCTTAAAGCGGCGGAAAAATACGGCTATAAAACCCTTGCGGTAGCAGGGGGAGTTTCAGCAAACAGCGAGCTTCGCGCGCGCCTTATTGACGAATGTAAAGCCAAAGGTATAACCCTTTATTTCCCAGAGCTTAAATACTGCGGCGACAATGCGGCAATGGTGGGGGTTCAGGCTTTTTACGAATTTAAGGACGGTAATATAGGAGACTCATCACTTAACGCGGCGGCAACATTATCTATTAATTACAGATAACGAGGGAAAAGGCTATGAACAAAAAACTTTTACTTATTGTAAATCCCTGCTCGGGCAGGGCAAAAATGCGTACAGAGCTTTTAAGGGTGGTTGAGATTCTGTCAGACGGCGGTTACACGGTTACGGTATACCCCACAAAGGCGCGGGGTGACGCGACCGATTATGTTTGGAGTTTAAGTGAAAACGAATATGAAAGAATAGTTGTCTGCGGCGGGGACGGCACATTAAACGAGGTTATAACAGGACTGATGAAGTCGGGGCTTCACATCACCCTCGGCTATATACCGTCAGGCACCCTTAACGAATGGTCGTCCGGCCTCGGTATTGCAAGGAGCATACCTAAGGCCGCCGAGGATATTACAAGCGGCAAGAAAATTCAGCTTGATATAGGAAAATTTGGGGACAAGTATTTTTCCTACACTGCTTCTTTCGGTGCTTTTACAGACGCATCATATTCCGCCCCGCAGGATATTAAAAATATGCTGGGTCAGGCGGCATACTTCTTTGAGGGAATAAAGAGCCTCGGCAATATAAAGCCTATCCATTTGAAATTCAAGACCGAAGACCGTGAAACAGAAGGCGATTTTCTTTTTGGCGCGGTATCTAACTCAATGTCGGTGGGGGGAATAGTTAAGTTTGACGAATCGGTTGTAAAGCTTAACGACGGGCGGTTTGAAATACTGCTTATAAGAAACCCCGATAATATC
>CAZRMP010000016.1:0-18396 GCA_964601235.1 uncultured Ruminococcus sp. | reverse complement strand
CCATAATAGACGGCATTTTAATGCGAAATTTTGATAAGGAAGGTATTGAATTTTTTACCGCAGAATCGGTCACAGTCACCGGTTCAGGCGGACTTTCCTGGACGCTTGACGGCGAATATGCAGAAGGCACAGACGAAATTGTGATTTCTAATATGCACAATGCGATTGAGCTTATAGTTCCCCAATAAAACGGAAATAATAAAACGATAGGATTAATATAAGGGAGTTTTTCTATGTTTACGAGAGATATAGGTGTGGATTTAGGTACAGCTAATACTTTGGTCTGCGTTAAGGGCAAGGGTATAATAATGCGTGAACCTTCGGTTGTAGCGTATGATATAAGAAATGACGCTGTGCGTGCCGTAGGTACAGAGGCTAAGGAAATGATAGGCAGAACCCCGGGTTCCATAGTGGCGGTAAGACCCCTTAAGGACGGGGTTATCGCCGATTTCGATGTCACCGCGGCAATGCTTAAAAGGTTTATCAGACAGGCGCTTAAGGGCTCTGTATTTTCCCGTGTGCGAATGGTTGTATGTATCCCCGCAGGAGTTACCGAGGTTGAAAGCCGCGCGGTTTATGACGCGGCAAAGCAGGCGGGCGCTACCGAGGTTGATTTGGTGGAAGAGCCAATGGCGGCGGCGGTCGGTGCGGGACTTCCCGTGTGGGACGCGGCGGGCAGTATGGTCGTAGATATCGGCGGAGGCACAAGCGAGGTTGCGGTAATTTCCCTCGGTGATATTGTAACCGCGCAGTCAATTCGTGTTGCGGGCGATGACCTTGACGAGGCTATTATAAATTATGTACGCAAAAAGCACAACCTGCTTATAGGCGAGCGTACAGCAGAGCAGATTAAGATAGAAATAGGCTCTGCTAAGCCCTACGAAAACGAAACCTCTATTGAAATTAAGGGACGCAATCAGGTTGACGGTCTTCCTAAAAATGTAATCATCACTTCGGAAGAGGTACGAAACGCTATGACCGACCCGATCTCCCAAATAATAGATACTATAAGGCTGACCCTCGAAAAAACTCCGCCGGAGCTTGCGGCGGATATAATCGACCGCGGCATTACCCTTACAGGCGGCGGCGCGCTTTTGCGCGGCTTTGCCGAGCTTATCGCCGAGGAAACGGGTATGCCTGTATCCGTAGCCGCAAATCCGCTTGACTGCGTGGTTTTAGGTACAGCCAAGCGCCTTGAGGCTGACAGCGGCTTTGACAACTATGTTTTCCGCCGCGGAAAGCGCTTTAGATAAAGGCTCTGCCGATTTTTTCAACCGCGTTTTTTTCGCAAATCAGCTTTCCGTGTTCGGCTGTATACACGGTTTCGATTTTTGAGTCGCTTTGATAAAAACAAAACTCATTCATAAAGAAAAAATCTTTGTCACACCGAGCGTTTACAATAAGGCGGTATGTGTGAGACATTTTGTAAAGACTGCTTTCAATCAGGCGGCGGCTTTTGTATAGTCTTAAAGCCCCGCCTATCAGAGCGTCCGTATCGGCAAATTCAAACATAATCGGCGAAGCAGTAAAGCTTCTGCGTCGGGAATCGGCGGGCGAAACGGTGATAATACATCCTGCGCTTTCCCTTGCTTTTATTTCTACTAAGACATCGCCGTCAATTTCGGTATCACATTCCAAAAGGCTTTGCTTTAAAATAAGCCCAACGGTAAGCCTCGCCTCTCCGCTTACAGAGGTAAGTCCCCCATATGTCCCGAAAAAGGAAATTACTTCGCTGTCGGTAAGGGTGATTCGAAGCTTTTTTCGACCGATTTTATATACCGTCATAAGCTTTCCTCCTATGTAATAATTATACCGCTGTCAGGGCATAATAATACCGAGGTGGCAATTATGCAGGGTAAAAAAAACAGCGGTAAGACCGCATTTTTTCGCGCAATGCTTTACACGGCATCGGCAATCGCACTTATAATTATAGGTTACTTTTCAGCGGGCTACTTTTTCGGTTAACCGTGCAATTAAATACTTATCTCTTAATCGGGACGGCTTACGCCGTCCCGATATTTTTGTATTTGCTCTTTTTTAAGCTTCGCTGTCTTCGGCTTCCTCGGTGCGCATACCGCAGCCGCAGGTGTGAGTTTCTCCGTCACAAGGGCGCGGCGGGAAGAAGTCATCGGTGGGGAATTTTATTTTCCTGAATGTGTCGCAGGGGCGGTCTGCAGAGTAATCGCACTGCTTTTCGGGGATACAGAAATCGTAAACGGGAATTAACATTTGCACATTTCTTATAAGCTGTACTATTGTGAAAAGTCCAAGTGTTACATAAACGGTCGGGTCTCCACCCTTAAGATCTGTCACCACATTACCGCCTATGCAGTCGCATATACTTTTCGGTATACAGCGTACATTTTCGTAGCAATCGTGAATTTGACCGATACGTGCCGACAGCGGAATCGGGTCAACCGCCTGAACAACACATTTAGGCATATTGTTGCTTCTGTGTGTCTTAGTTTCGCAACATTCATCGTCATTCATTTTGTTTGTGAATATCTTTACATTGCCGTCACTTCCGAAAAGGATTACCTTCTTGGAGTATGAAGATATGCCCCTTACACACTGCGGGCAGGAGTGGGGTGCCGTAAAGACATCAAACTCTAAAAGGAAGAAGAAGGTAAGGTCACAGGAAAAGAAACCCTTGTTGAAATTCACCGGTTCCACATCAATGAAAACATTAAGTACCTCCGCTGAACGCAGTCTAACGCTTATCGCGTTGCAAATAAGCGCCTGATCCTCGGGCAAAAAGAAACAGCGAAGATCCTCAAGACAATCGCGGTCACAGCATGAATCGTAAACTCTGCCCGCATCAACGCATACAGCTTCCTTGAACGCGCCGTTTTCCGGCGGACAGCCGTTTTTTAAATCTGCCATATATAAAAGCCTCCCATATAAATTATTGAAGATATTTACTTCATTATCATAATATGATTAAAGGCGAAATCGGTGAAAATTTCATTTTATTTGTGTAAGCCATTATAAAAAGAAATTGCATATCATCATTGCGAAAGGGCTTTTATGCACACCTTAGGTGTGATGAGATACAAAGGCGGCGTGCCGCCTTTGATGATATACACGACTGCGTCGTGATTATATGCCATTGCTTTCGCAATGGATAAAAAAAGCAAAAATAACAACGGACAGGTGGCGAGCCTGTCCGTTGTTTCATATAATCCAATTATTGAAGTCCTTGTCCTTTGCCATAAGGTCGGCAACGGTGTAGGAGTTAAAAAATTCGTTTATTACGCGGTTTAGCTCCTTCCACATAGGAAGTGTGCGGCAGCTTTCTGAAAAAGAGCAGGGGGCGGCATCGGGTTTAAGGCAGGATACAGGGGCGAGCGTACCTTCGGTAACATTAAGGATTTCGCTCACCTTATAATTTTCCGGCTCACGGCTAAGGCGGTATCCTCCGCCCTTGCCGTGTGCTCCCTTAACAAGCCCCGCCTTTGAAAGGCTTGTCATTATCCCTTCAAGATATTTTTGCGATATATTCTGTCTTTCTGTTATCGCCTTTAAGGGGATAAAGCCTTCTCCTTCGTGCTCGGCAAGGTCAATCATTACCCTTAAAGCGTAACGCCCTCTTGTTGATATAGTCATGGCTTATTCAGAAAACAGCGGGGTGGACAGGTATCTGTCACCCGTGTCGGGAAGGAGAACCACAATGGTTTTACCTGCGTTTTCTTCACGCTTTGCAAGCTCCACCGCCGCATAAAGCGCCGCACCCGAGGAAATGCCCACAAGTACACCCTCGCTTTTTCCGATTTCTCTGCCGAAAGCGAATGCATCTTCATTTTCAACCGGTAATATTTCATCATAAATGCCGGTATCAAGCACATCGGGAACAAAGCCCGCGCCGATGCCCTGAATTTTATGCGCGCCCGACGGCTTTCCCGAAAGCACAGCTGAAGATGCGGGCTCAACAGCCACTACTTTTACCTGCGGTTTTTTGGACTTTAGATATTTGCCGACACCCGTAACCGTACCGCCTGTGCCTACGCCTGCAACGAAAATATCAACCTCGCCGTCGGTATCCTCGAAAATTTCGGGCCCTGTGGTTTCAAAATGCGCCTTTGGGTTAGCAGGGTTTACAAACTGACCCGGGATAAAGCTGTTAGGTATTTCCTTGCTCAATTCGTCCGCCTTAGCTATAGCGCCTTTCATACCCTTTGCGCCCTCGGTGAGCACAAGCTCGGCACCGTATGCCTTCATTAACTGCCTACGCTCCACCGACATAGTCTCGGGCATAACGATTATAATTCTGTAGCCCCTTGCGGCGGCAACAGCGGCAAGACCTATTCCCGTATTGCCCGAGGTGGGCTCGATTATAACCGAGTCGGGTGTTAGCTTTCCGCTCTTTTCGGCATCGTCAATCATAGCCTTTGCAACACGGTCCTTTACAGAACCTGCAGGGTTAAAATATTCAAGCTTTGCTAAAACCTTAGCCTTAAGACCGTACTTTTTTTCAATGTGTGTAAGCTCCAAAAGCGGAGTTTTTCCGATAAGTTGGTCTGCAGAAGTATAAATTTTTGACATTTTGATTACCTCTCTTATTTAACAAGTTCAAAACCGTGCTCAAGGTCGGCTATAATATCGTCAATATGCTCTGTTCCGATAGACAGGCGGACTGTATTCGGCTTAATGCCTATACTTAAAAGCTCCTCCTCGCTCAACTGCGAATGGGTTGTAGAGGCGGGGTGAATTACAAGGGATTTCACATCCGCTACATTTGCAAGCAGTGAGAAAAGCTCCAGCGATTCGGTGAATTTCCTCGCCTTTTCCGCTCCGCCCTTGATTTCAAAGGTGAAGATTGAGCCGGCACCATTTTTAAAGTAGCTGTTATACAGCTCCTTTTGCCTGCCGGTTGCAAGCGAGGGGTGGTTAACCTTTTCGACCTGCGGGTGGCTTTTAAGGAAATCTACAACCTTAAGGGCGTTCTCAACATGGCGCTCAAGTCTCAGCGATAGGGTCTCAAGCCCCTGTAATAAAAGGAAGGAGTTAAAGGGCGAAATGGTTGCGCCTTGGTCCCTCATCAGGGTTGTGCGAAGCTTTAATATGTAGGCGAGATTGCCGCAAGCTTCGGTGAATACTACCCCGTGATAGGAGGGGTTAGGCTTAGACAGCCCCGGGAACTTATCATTAGCCGCCCAGTCAAATTTGCCTGAATCTACTACAACACCGCCCATTACCGTGCCGTGACCGCCGATAAACTTTGTGGCGGAGTGTACCACAATATCCGCACCGTGTTCAATCGGTCTTAATAGATAGGGGGTGGCGAAGGTGTTGTCAACAATAAGCGGTATGCCGTGACGGTGGGCGATTTCGGAGAGACCCTCAATATCCGCAATGTCGGAATTGGGGTTGCCCAGGGTCTCGGCGTAGATAAGCTTTGTGTCGGGTCTTATAGCAGCTTCAATAGCCTCAAAATCATCGGGCGGGGCAAAGGTGGTTTCAACCCCTTGGTCCTTTAGGGTGTTGGCAAAGAGATTATATGTACCGCCGTAAAGATTAGAGGAGGAAACTATGTGGTCGCCTGCACGGGCGATGTTCTGCACCGCATAGGTAATAGCCGCCGAGCCTGACGCAGTAGCCAACGCCGCCGCACCGCCCTCAAGGGCGGCAATGCGCTTTTCAAATACATCCGAGGTCGGATTCATAAGTCTTGTGTAAATGTTTCCGCCTTCCGACAGTCCGAATCGGCCCGCCGCTTGGGCGGAATCCTTAAATACATAAGAGGTTGTTGCGTAAATCGGCACGGCTCTGGCGTCCGTGGCGGGGTCGGGACTTTCCTGACCCACATGCAGTTGTAATGTTTCAAATTTGTAATTGCTCATTTTAAAATTTCCTTTCGTTAATAAATATGCTATGCGTTCCTACATCGGCACATTCGCCCGAAACGGAAATTTGCTCTTACAAGAGACTCAAAAGGGTTTACTATAAATTTCATATCATTTACCTACCAATCCGATATGTTGGTAGAATTATACCACCATTTTCCTATTATGTCAATAGGAAATTTAAAAAAATTAAATACTTGCAAATGTGGCGGTAAGGCTATATAATCTAATTATAAATGTGCCTAAGGCGGTAATGGTGAATGAGTAATGTCTCTGCTAATCAAGTCAACAATGAAAATATAAATTGCCGTGTGGATTGGCTTGACCTTGTACGAAGTATAGCAATAATAACGGTGGTTGTGTGCCATACAATAGCAAGCGTATTTTCTGCGGATATTTACCTTATGGAATCTCCCTCGCTTGCGGCAAGATTATTTGCATTACTGTTCCATACCGTAGGACGAATGGGAGTGCCGCTGTTTCTGTTTTTGACGGGATATTTGCTTTTGGACAGGAAGTATAACACCGCAAATGAGGTTGTTCGTTTTTGGAAAACCAAGCTTTTGCCGCTTGTTATAACCTATGAATTATGGCTCTTGATTTACGAGACATATAATGCACTTTTCGGCAATAAGGTTTTTGATATAAAGGCTTTAATTTGCCGTATGCTGTTTTTTCAGTATAGCGATTGGTCGCATATGTGGTATATTCCAATGATTATAGGTATTTACCTGATGTTGCCGTTTGTATCCTATTTACTTAAAGCCTTTCCGTCCAAGCTTTTTATTATACCGGCAGCCGTTTGCTTTTTTTACTGCTTTGCATTTCCGAATATTAACATAGTTACTCCCTTATATAATAATACTTTGGCTTTGGATTTTACGGGGAATAAATACGGTTTGTATATAGTATGCGGATATTTTATGAAAAAGCTTATTGTTTATCTACATACTGCGCTAAAGGGTAAAAAGCTTAAAATCTGCATTGCCGGGCTGTTTTTTATGTCGGCGCTGAGTTTTGCCGCAACCGTAGCGTTTACTATGCTTTGTTTCTCAAAAGGAATAGCTTTTGATTTATGGTATGACTTTTCTTTGCTTTTTATAAGCACAGTATGTCTTTTTATGGGTATAGGTCTTATCTTTATTGACCGCAAGCTTCCTTTGCGCAGGGTGTGGAATAAAATATCAATGTCATCAATGGGAATTTATTTTATACACGCTATTTTGGTTTCCGCTTTAGGCAAAATGAATTTCTTAGGCGGAAGTCCTTTGCCGCGGTGGGTTATATTTTTGGTTTACACCGTTGTTTGCTTTGCTTTAAGCTTTTTGATTTCCGAATTATTAGCGCGCATACCCTATGCTTCACAGCTTCTTTTACTTCGCAAAAAAGCCGTTAAATCAAAATAGCATATTTGTTGGGGGGTATAAATATGATAAGAACATTTTTGTTTTTCGCGTTCGGATATTTTTCCGGCAGTATTCTTTTTGCCCGCGTTTACGGAACACTTTTTAATAAGGATATTATAGGGACAAGCAAGGATAAAAACCCGGGCACCGCAAACGCTTTTATGCACGGCGGTATGCTTTGCGGAATCCTTACCCTTATAGGGGACATTTTAAAGGGCTTTCTGCCTGTTTTCCTCTTCCTTGGGGCATCGGGCGGGGCTGTCGGCTTCGGAATTGCGCTTGTGCTTGCGGCGCCTGTATTGGGACACAACTATTCTGTTTTCTACCGCTTTGAGGGAGGAAAGGGTATAGCGGTTTCATTCGGATGTCTTTTAGGGCTCTTCCCTCGGCTTTTGCCCGCCCTTATTTTGGCGTTTTGTTATATCACGCTGTCGGTGGTCGTCCGCATTTCGCCCCATTATTACAGAACCCTTGCGGCCTATTCCGCCGCCGCGGCAATGGGCTTGTTCTTAGTTCCGGAGGCGGGGATTAGAACGGGTATGGCGCTTATCGCCGCATTAATAATTATTAAGCACTTAGCAAGCAATGAAGAAAAGACAAAATTCCGTGTGTCGCTTCCCGCGGCGGACAGTGTAAAAAAATATATTAAAAAAGCAAAGTAAAGCTATAAATTTTCTGATATTTCTTTCAGCAATTTTACGGCGGGGAGCATATCGCTGTCGTCAATTCCCGCAAAGCAAAGCCGCACACAGCCCTTTTCCCTTGCGGGTAAAAGCTTTAGTCCCTTTTTTTCGGCGGCGGTGCAGATTTCCGCGCTTTCGGCATTTGCTTTAAGGTCAAGCTCGACTGTTAATGAAGACTCGTAAAGGGTGATTTCCGCATAGGGTATTACTTCCTTTATAGCACGGCTTAAATACTGACTTTTTGAGTAATAAAGCTTGCGAAGCCTTCTTAAATGCTTTTCAAGCTCGCCCGTCTCGATATAATTTTTAAGAGCTATCTGCTCGGTTTTGCCGCAGGTTTGATTGTATATGCCTTTGCGTGCGTAAAATTTAGAAATCAGGCTGTCGGGCAGTACCATATACGCTATTCGCACGCTTGGCAGTAACAACTTTGAAAAACTGCCTATATACACCGTGCTTTGGGGACACTTGCCCTGAAACGCCGTAACGCTTCGCGCGGTATACCTAAGCTCGCCGTTATAATCGTCCTCGATTATAAGGCGATTTTTTTCGTTTTCTACCCATTTAACAAATTCCGTTCTCCGTGCTGAAAGTCCCGTTACGCTGAACCTTGAAAGGGCAGAGGGCAAAAGCATTAGAATATTAGCTTCGCTTGCCCTTAGTGCCTCTGTTTTAGCGCCGTTTTTATCGCTCGCAAGAATTACGGAGTCTATACCGTAGTCCGAAAAAATAAGCCGCGCCTGCTCAAAGCCGCCGTTTTCAAGACCTACCGTATTATCTCTGCCGATAAGCCCGCAAAGGATATTTAAAAGCGGCCCTATTCCCGCGCCGATTACTATATTTTCAGGACTTGTGCGAACTCCCCGCGCTTTATAAGAATAAGAGGCAAGTGCCGAACGCAGTCCGTATTCACCTTGCGGGTCGCCGTAGGATATAAGCTCCTCGGTGTTTCTGAGCACCTCTCTTACCGTCTTTTTCCAAAAGGATATGTCCGCAGCGGCAGAATCGATACTCCTGCCTGAAAAATCGTATAAATATTTATTATCGCTTTTGGGTGCTTCGGCTTTTTTTTCGGTCTTTCTTGCCGTACCGCATATAAAATATCCCCTTTGGGGGGAGCTTTGAGCCACACCCTCTATACATAACTTTATATAAGCGTTTTCCGCCGTGGTACGGCTGATGTTAAGCTGTGCCGCCGCCTCTCTTATAGAGGGGAGCCGATCGCCTTTTTTAACGCTGCCGTTTTGCACGGCGGCGTTTATTTGCGAATAGAGCCTATTATACATCGCTCCCGAGCCGTTTTTTAGGTTTACAAAATCTAATAACATTTAAAACTGTCCTTTTAAAAATAATTAAAATTGTCTATTTTATTGCGTACACTTTGTTGCTATAATAATAGCACCTACCAAGCATATATGCAATACTTTTTACAAAATGGGGAAAAGAAAATGAAAAAAACAACTCATCAAAAAATACTGGACATAACCTTTATAGCGCTTTTTGCGGCGCTGTGCTACATTGCGCTTACGGTGCTTTTTATTCCGTTTGCTAATATGTATATACATTTCGGAAACCTTATAGTAGTGCTGGCGGCTCTGCTTGTGGGCGGCTGGCAGGGCGGACTTGCAGGCTCTATCGGAATGGGCTTCTTCGATATTTTCAACGGTCACGCCGATTCCTCGCCCAAGACCTTTGTTTTAAAGCTTTTAATCGGTCTCGCAACGGGTCTTATTTACAACTTCCTTAAAAACCGCAAGAAATATCCCGCCGTTCCTCTTTACATTTCGGGCGTGCTGTCTCTTATGGTTTTCGGGGGACTTTTAGCCCACACATTTACACAGAACGGCTCATACACAGGCAAAAGCGCGGTGCTCTGCCCGATATTCCTTGTAATCGGCATTATCTGCATTATATTCGGTCTTTTAAAGAATAAGCTTTCCCACAAGACCGCCTCGGCTGTTGTCGGCGCGTCCTGCGGTATGCTTGTAAACCTGATAGGCGAGACCGCGTGGAAATTAGTCACCTATCTGCTTGCGGGCTCAAGCTTTAATGCGGCGCTTACTACCGCAGTTTTGGGTCAGGCTTCAACCCTTATCAATGCGGGAATAGCTATTGTCGGCGGTGTCGCTCTCTTCTGCCTGCTCGAAAAGCCCTTTGCAAAAATACTTAGTAAATAATTTTTATAATTAATATTTCACATAAAAAAACCGAGACTCGAAAACGGGTCTCGGTTTTTTTGTTTATTCAATTAACGGTTTGTTTCGGTCTTGTCGGTGCGTTCCAGAATGTAGTCAACGCTTACATTGTAGAAATCTGCCAAGGCAGATAAAACCTGCGGCGGCACCATTCGTTCACCGCTTTCATAATAGGCGTATGTCCTTTGAGGAACATTTATCTTGTTTCCTATTTCGGCTTGAGTATAGTCGTTGTCCTCGCGCAGTTCACGAATTCTTTTATACTTCAAAATCATCACCAAGGTTAGTATATACAGGTTTTTTGGCACTGATAAGTCGCTATTTAACCTCACAATTTTTAATTGCGTATTCAAGCAGGGTATTTATCAGCTCATTTCTTGAACGGTTGGTTTCTTTTGACAGTGCGTCTAAATCGCTGACAGTCTTATCCTTGATTCTTATTGAAAAGGTTTTATAGCCGTCTTCGCCCTTTAGAGATTTTTTATTGATAATAAGTCTTTCTTTCATTTTAAACACCCACCAATATTATGCCTTGACGGATGTTATAATTATATGTTATAATTTATAACATATAATTGAAATCATTTTGAATGGAGATGAAATTTTGATTATTGATGTTACAGGTATTGAATTAATCCCCGGAAATAACGGATTGGACTGTCCGGGTAACGGGGAACATAAAGATGAGAACGGTAATTATATAGAATGTTGCTGTGATGAATGTGATTATATGATGTGCTGTCTGCCTTCGCAAAGCGAAAAAATGTGTGAGGAATGTGATGACGGTAACTGTCCCCGTGCGAATTTAGACTTTAGACGGTAGGGGAGGGTCTATGTGCCCTCCCGTTAATATGCAAAAAAATTAGGGAGGGCACAGAGACCCTCCCCAACATAGAAAAAATAAAATTGGATAAATTGTCTGACATTCGGATATGATTATTTCCCGCATTTTAGGGCAAGCTAAATGTGTTAAAACCGAAAGCGGGAGTGAGAATATGGCGGGACAGATTGAGGATTACAAGGATATGACCCTGTCAAAAAACCTGGAAGATAACATCCGCCTTTTCAAGGACATCTTCAAAAAGGACGCCGTGTTGCGGCTAAGGCGGGTAAGCGTTCGGGGAGCGTGCAGTTACGACTGCGCCCTTTTTTATATGGACGGAATGATAAAGGCCGAAATTTTAAACGAATCGGTAATTCGCCCGCTGATTACAAGCCGCGCAGAGCGAAAAGAGGACTCGCTTGTGGGCTTTATTGCAAAACAGGTGCTTTTTGCGGGGGAAACAACCATTTATGATAATGTGGGGGATATACTCCGTGCGGTGCTTTACGGCGACACGCTTTTGCTGGTTGAGGGATGCAGTCAGGCGATTACAATAAACACCAAGGGCTGGCGCACAAGGGGCATAAGCGAGCCCGATGACGAGCGGGTTTTGCAGGGTCCGAGGGAGGGCTTTGACGAGGCGGCGCTTTTAAACCTTGCGATGATACGGCGCAAGCTTTTAACCCCCGACCTTTGCACAGAATCCCTAAGGGTGGGCAGACGGAGCGACACGCTGGTTTTTATATGCTATCTTGATACTCTTGTAGATAAAAAAACACTTGGTGAGGTCAAAAAGCGTATTAAACAGCTTGATATGGACGGCATACTTGATTCAAATTATATTGCCGAGCAGATAAGAGACCACCCGCGCTCCATTTTTAAAACCAGCGGCTCCACAGAACGCCCCGACATTGCGGCGGCAAGACTGCTTGAGGGCAGAATCGCCCTTGTGGTGGACGGAACACCCGTGGTTATGACCCTGCCCTACCTTTTTTCGGAAAACTTCCAGTCGGACGAGGATTATTACTTAAACTACGCTGTCTCTACGGTGGGGCGGCTGCTTCGCTTTGTCTGCTTTTTTCTGTCTGTAAGCATACCTGCGGTGTTTATCGCCGCCACCGCCTACCATAAGGAGCTTTTGCCCACCTCCCTTGCGCTTACCGTCACCCAGCTTCGCGGCGGCGTACCCTTTTCGGCACTGTGGGAATGTATACTCCTTATTTTCGTGTTTGAAATACTAAAGGAAACGGGGGTGCGTATGCCCCAGAGCCTCGGTCACGCACTTAGCATTGTCGGCGGGCTTGTTGTGGGTCAGGCGGCGGTTGAAGCGCGGATTGTAAGCGCGCCGATGCTTATTATCGTGTCGCTCTCGGGCATTTCGGGACTTATGGTGCCAAGACTTAAGGGTGCGGTATTTTATCTTAGAATTATATATGTGGTATTAAGCGCGGTTTTGGGGCTTTATGGGTATATATTGGGTGTCACCCTTACTGTTATTCATATACTTGATTTAAGCAGTTTTGGCACAAGCAGTACAGTATCCCTTGACCGAGCGAGCTTCCAAAGCCTTAAGGACAGCATTTGGCGAGCCCCTTGGGAGAAAATGCGTACCCGTCCCTTTTTTAACCGAAATATTATACGCACGGGGGAGAAAAAGGCAAAATGAAAAGAATTATAATATGTGTTTTTGCCTTGCTTTTGTGTGGTATGCTTGTGGGTTGCAGTTCCTTTGTCGGGTCGGAAAATGACCGCCGTTTTATGGTGACGGCGCTGGGATTTTCGGGGGAAGAGGAGCTTACCCTCACAGCCGAGATTGTGATGGTAAATTCCGAGTCGGCTGAAAGAGAACCGTATTCAAAGGTGCTTTCCTACACCGCAAACGGAATAAGCGAGGCGCTCGGCGGCATTGCCGACTCCCTTTCAAGGCCTATGCTTTTTGAGCATTGCGGAGTAATTGCGATAGATACTGCCCTAAGTCCGGAAAGGTTTGCCGAAATCTGCGACTATTGCTTTAAGGAAAACCGAATCACTCTTTCTGTTTATATGATAGCGGCAGACGACCCGAAAGCTTTGCTTGACGGCGAGCCTGTTTCCTCGGTGGCGGTGGGGTATGATATTATGGGGATTATAGGTCAGAAAAGCGAAAAGGGCGGGATTAATTTTAAAAACCGCTATTTTGAAATTGAGAGCGGGCGCGAAAAGGGCGAGCAGGTATTTTCTTTGCCGTATTTTAAAAGAGGCGAGGACGGGGTAAGCCTTAACGGACTTGCGGTTTTTGCGGGTGATAAATTTTCGCATATGGCGGAGCTTTCGGAGGGAGTAAAATGACGGCAGAGCCTACCTACAACAAGCATATTGCAAGCCTTGCGGCAATTTTCATTTTGGGGGACGCGGTTATTGTTTTACCCACATCGGATTCGGGCGATTATCCGCTTTTAGGATTTATCGCAGGAGCAATAGCCGCAGTTTTACTGTATTTTGCCTCCTTATTGATTACAAACCGCTTAATTGAAAAATCCCCCTTGCTTATTTTTGCGGCGGCGTACGCATTTTATAATGCGGGAATCAGCTTTATAAGATACACCGATTTTGCGGACAAAATACTCCTTCCCGAAACCTCAAAGTTTTTAATAGCCGCTGTATTCATAATCGCAGCGGTTTATTTGGCTACAAGACGGCAAGAGGTTATTTTAAAGCTGTCATTAATATCGGTTGTCATCGCCGTTATAGCAATACTGCTCTTTTTTCTGTTGTCTTTAAAGGATTTTAAGGCAGAAAATATTACCCTTCAAAATTTGCCGAATTTTAACGGGATAATAAAAAGCATAAAACCGTATTTTATAAATTTAGCCCTGCCCGCCCTGTTAATTCCCGTATACAGCAGGCTTTTTGCAGACGAAAAACGGGTTTATGCCACCTTTTCGGGTCTTGTAACAGGGCTTTTGCTTACATCGCTTTGTTTGCTTGAAAGCCTGTTGCTGTTCGGCGCGCCTTTTGCTGAAAAGCTCTCTTTTCCGCTTGCCGACGCGGTAAGCACCGTAACCGTAGGGTCGCTTTTTACCCGAATGGACGGTATAGTTTACTGCCTCTTTTTTGTGACGGCGCTTATTAAAACCGCTGTTTGTATGAAGCTTGCATTTGTTGCATTAAGTAGGGGACAGCCCCAAATCCTCCCGTTTAAACTTCATAAATAACACTATTTTTTCACTTTACCCCTTGAAAACTGCGTAAAATATGGTAAAATTATAGTATAAATAAAAACGGCAAGGAGTAATTTATAATGGCAAAAGAAGTTTTAGTTGAAATATCGGCCCGTCATGTCCATGTGACCGACGAGGCGCTTGAAATCCTTTTCGGCAAGGGTCACGCTCTTACCCCTAAAAAAGACCTTTCCCAGCCGGGTCAGTACGCATGCGAGGAAAAGGTTACGGTTGTAGGCCCTAAGTCCGAGCTTAAGGCTTCCATTTTAGGACCCACCCGCCCCGAAACACAGGTTGAGTTATCTATGACCGACGCGCGCACAATCGGCGTAAAGCCCCCCGTAAGAGAATCGGGGGATGTTGCTGGCTCCGCTCCCTGCAAGCTTGTAGGCCCTGCGGGCGAAATTGAGCTTACCGAGGGTGTTATTGTGGCAAAGCGCCATGTACATATGACACCTGAGGACGCCGAGAAGTACGGCATCACCGATAAACAGGTTATAAAGGTTAAAATCCCCACCGAGGGCAGAGCCCTTATCTTTGATGATGTTGTAGCAAGGGTAAGCCCTAAATACAAGCTTGCAATGCATATCGATACCGACGAGGCTAACGCCGCCGCCGTTCCCGGCAGCTGCATCGGTGAGATTCTTGACTGATAAAAAGCCTTTGGGACTGTATCTTCATATCCCGTTCTGCCAAAGAAAATGCGCTTACTGCGATTTTTATTCGGCATTCTATGGGGAAGAACAGCTTAACAGTTATACAAACGGTCTTATTTCGGAAATTAAAGCTTGGGGCGGCAGACTTTGCCGCCCCTTAGTTGATACGGTTTATTTCGGCGGGGGAACGCCCTCCCTTTTAGGGGAGCGGATTATTCCTATAATCGGGGCGGTAAAGGAGAATTTCTGTGTTGCAGACGGCGGGGAAATAACCCTTGAAATAAACCCCGCGGGGAATAGCGAAGAAATACTTTCCGCCGCAAAAAAAGCGGGAGTAACCCGTCTGTCAATCGGTGCACAGAGCGGGGACAATGAAATGCTGTCTGTTTTAGGCCGCACCCACTCAGCACAGGATACCCTTGATACCGTACAAGCCGCGCGAAAAATGGGATTTGACAATATTTCGCTTGATCTAATGATAGGTCTGCCCGATTCCGATTTGAACACCCTTAAGGCTGACCTTGATTTTCTGCTTTCGGCAGAGCCTGACCACATCTCCGCCTATATTTTAAAGCTTGAGGAAAATACCCTGTTTTATAAAAGAAAAGACACACTAAAATTGCCTGACGAGGACGAAACCGCCGAGCAGTATTTATATATGTGCCGTTATTTAGAGGAAAAGGGTTTTTCTCATTATGAGATTTCCAATTTTGCAAAAGTAGGCTTTGAGTCTAAGCATAATCTTAAATACTGGCATTGCGAGGAGTATTTGGGGATAGGACCATCGGCACATTCTTTTTTAGAGGGCGAGCGGTTTTTCTACCCGCGGGACAGCCGCGCCTTTTTAAGGGGCGAGCCGCCCGTTTCGGACGGTAAAGGCGGCGGTGAAGAGGAATATATAATGCTGAATCTCAGGCTTAAAGAGGGGCTTTGCTTTAAAGAATACCGCCGGCGTTTCGGAAAAGACCTGCCCGAAAGCATAAAAAAAGCCGCCCTGCCACTTCAAAACGCAGGACTGCTTAATATAAATGATGACATTATTTCACTTACCGACCGCGGTATGCTTTTATCAAACAGTATAATTACAAATTTATTGGAGTATCTATAATGAAAACACTTAGAATACATCTTATACGCCACGGCGCGACCGACGCTAATTTTGCGGGGCAGTATATCGGCTGTAAAACCGACCTGCCGTTATCTCCCGAGGGGCTTAATGAATTAAGGCTTTTAAAGGAGGATATTGAATACCCGGAAATAGAGCGGCTGTATTCAAGCCCAATGCTTCGCTGCCGACAAACGGGAGCGGTGATTTATCCCGATATGGAGATAATCCCCGTCGAGGATTTGCGGGAGTACGATTTCGGCTCGTTTGAGGGAAAAACTGCCGCGGAGCTCGAAAGCGACCCGAATTTTATACCTTGGACCTCGGGCAAGCTTTCCGCACCACCCGAGGGAGAGGATAATTCCGAATTTATAAAAAGGCTTTGCTTAGGTCTCAGAAAAATAGTAATTGATATGGCAAACAACGGCATAAGCGATGCGGGTGTTATTATGCACGGCGGTGCTATTATGATGTTGTTAGGTGTTTCGGCTGTGCCGCACCACAAGCCTGTTGAATGGACGGCAGATTGCGGCAGGGGATACTCTATTCGCGTTACTCCGTCACTTTACGGAAAAAGCGGAGTTGTAGAGGCTTACGATATTATTTAAAGGTGTCGCCGAAGATCGCATTATATGCGGTCTTCGCGGCGCTTATATCCATATTACAGCGTATACGCCAGAGTTTGCAGGAACTAATAAGTCTGTTAGCAAGCGCAAGCGCGCCTGTCGCCGCGGCAGGCTCTTTTGGGATATAGAGCTGTTTAAACAATAAATTAATAACTTTGTCCGGCTCTATAGGCTCGCAGGAATTGTCCGTGGCGCGCTCTATAAAGCAGATGTGACGAAGGGGTACGCGGGTATTACAGCTTAAATTTTCCTTGCCGTTCCATGGCGAGCCGTAGGCGTACGGAGTTTCAGGCTCATTTTCAAAAAAGCGGACAAAGGGCTTATCCCCGTTCACTATTGTAAGTTGCTCGCCTAAAAGCTTTTGCCATAACATCATATGGGTGGTTTTTCCCGTACCGCTTAAAGCGGCGAGAGCTATACCCACACCGTTCACCTCAAACACCGCCGAATGAAGCAAAAACGCGTCGTGCAAAGGAAGTTTATTTGAAATTTTGCGGCAAAGGGCGATGAATTCAATATACTGCGGCGAATAGCCGCCGTTATTAATTTCGGTATCAATGTCCTCTTTTGTTATTATAATCTTTTCGTCACAGGCCGAGTCGTCGGGGATTAAATATTCCCGACATCTTTTTTCAACGCTGTCATACATATTGCTTATATCGTAATTAATATCGGCAAATCTGCATTTCATTATATCTTCCCACCTTTATCAGAACAGCAAAAGCCTTGAAAGCCAAGGCTTTAATTTTTTATCATACAATCTGTTTGCCCTTTTCCCAAATGCCCTTAACACCGTCTTTTTCAAAAAAGAGGTCCATACCCGAATTGTTGACACCTGAAATGCTCTCAATACTTCTTACGGCCAAAACATAATCGCAAATTTCGCGGTTAGAGGCATACCAAATATCGTCCTTACCCGAAAGCTTTTTGCAAAGAGCCTCCATATCCGCCCAACGGTCGGAATCGGTTTTGTCAAATTCAAAGGAATGTCCCCAAATATAAAACACACTTAAATTTTTCGGCTCATTATTTAAAAAATCGTCCGCAAGGTTATTTACCTGCGGGTCATGGTCATGACAGGTAGGATGCCATTTAAGAAAATCTTCGGGTAAAGAGAAATTGTGCGTATCACTAATTGTGCGGGCATAATGTATACCAATCTCCTTTAAAAGCTTTACGGCGTTATCATTGTAACACCCGTAAGGATATGCCAATCCTACAGCCTTAACCCCGCAAAGCTCGCCTATTTTTTCACAGTCTCTTTGTACCTGATAATCAAAAACATCCTGTTCTGCTTTGGCTAAATCTATATGGTCTACCGTGTGTGAAGCTATTTCAAACCCATTGTACAGAACTTTTACCTCGCTTAAGTCTATGCGGTTGTACTCGCAGTAAAACCCGCCGTGATTATCAAGATGGCCAAGCTTGCCGAAAGACCCTGTATTAATATTAAAGGTAGCAGACAGTCCGTATTTTCTGAAAATACAGGTGAGCCTACGGTCTTGGTGCGTATTATCGTCATAACTGAAGGTCAGCGCTTTTTTCTTAAAATCGGGATATAGAAAAGTTATCATAAAAAAACTCCTTTATCGCAAACGCTCCTTTTCAATCTTAATATATCTGCAAAAGAAAGTCAATGATAATCAGGGGAATATTGAAGTGAAGAGTGAATAGTGAAAAAGTAAAAATCCCGTCCACTTTAAGTGAACGGGATTTTTGGTCGGAGTAGCGCTATAGTAATCGAGCGCAAATCAGCACAAATAAAAGAGTTTAAGTTTGAGTTTATTAAAAATCGTTGGCAAATCCGACACCGATATATCAATTTCGAAGAAATTGCATATCATCAATTCCGCAAGGGA
>CAZRMP010000015.1:3256-23696 GCA_964601235.1 uncultured Ruminococcus sp. | reverse complement strand
GGAGAGGTATCGAAGCGGTCATAACGAGGCGGTCTTGAAAACCGTTTGCCCACAAGGCACATGGGTTCGAATCCCATCCTCTCCGCCATTTAAATATTTTTACAGCGTACAGCAATTTGGAGTAGTACTCAAGTTGGTGACGAGGCGCCCCTGCTAAGGGCGTAGGTCGGGTAAACTCCGGCGCGAGAGTTCGAGTCTCTCCTACTCCGCCAAAAATCCCGTTCACGAAAGTGGGCGGGATTTTTACTTTTTCACTCTTCACTCATCCGCTATCAAAAGTTGTTTTGCAAGGCTTTGCCTTGCTTTTTTTTTAATTATTAAGCAAATATTCTTTTTACATTTTTTTATTTTTAAGGTTTACAAACCCAAAAGCAAATTCTTTCTATTAACGGTATCAAAATAATAATAAGCGCGAAAGGAGGAGTTATGACGCTTGTTTTGATATACGATTAATTATGGAGGAATTGTTTTGATAAATGTAGAAATACTTGATAACGGGGAAATTGTTGCGTACGGTAATAGTATAAGCGATAGTGTCGGATTTGAAAAAATACGCTTTAATTTTCCGGACAGTTGGAACGGATACACCAAAAAGGCTATGTTTAAATGCGGTGAAACGACGGTTAATGTATTCCTTAATGCAGATGACACTGTGTGCACCGGTCAGGATGAATGTTTAGTTCCCAATGAAGTTATTAAAGCACCGCAGTTTACAGTATTTGTGCTCGGTGTAAAAGGAGATTCAAGGGCTACTACAGGTGAGGCAGTCATTAAGGTATCCGAAAGCGGATACACTAAAGGAGATTTTCCAGACAATCCAACGCCCACCGAATACGAACAGCTTGTAAACCTTGCGAATGAGACAAAGCAGTTAGCACAGTCGGTTCGCTATGATGCGGATAACGGAGCTTTTAAGGGTGAAAAGGGCGACCGCGGACCGCAGGGAGAAAAGGGAGACACCGGAGCACAGGGTGTTCAAGGTCCTAAGGGCGACAAAGGCGACAAAGGCGATAAAGGCGATAAAGGCGAGCAGGGAGAAAAAGGTGATAAGGGTGATGCCGGAGAACAGGGAATTCAAGGTATCCAAGGTGAAAAAGGTCAAAAGGGAGATAAGGGCGACAAGGGAGACCCCTTTACTTACACCGATTTCACCGCCGAACAGTTGGCGGAATTGAAGGGTGAAAAAGGGGACAACGGTATTGACGGAGAGGACGGCTACACCCCGCAAAAGGGCGTGGATTATTTCACTGTTGAGGATATAGCGGGGCTTAATATTCCGTCGGTCGACCAAACCTACACCTCCGACAGTGAAAATGCGCAGAGCGGCAAATCCGTAGCAGAGGCAGTTGCTATTGAACAAAAGCGCACAGACAACATATTCGCCAACGCACTAAAAAGCAGTAAAAGCGGCTCAGCAATCCTTATTGATGATATTTCACCGATAAGTCACGAAATTGAGGTTACGGTCAAAAATAAAAATTTAATTTCCTACCCCTATGCAGAAGGAAGTAAAACAACGAGCGGAATAACATTTACTGATAACGGTGACGGCAGTATATCTATGAGCGGCACAACCACATCACAAATCAATTATTATCTTTCAAGAAATTTAAAATTGAAAAAAGGCATAACCTATACTTTGTCCTTGAGCGGAAATTACTCTTTCGGTAGCAGTGCGGCACTTTGGATACATAGCTTAGCTTATAATGTTGTAGCTTTTATTGCTCTTTCTACGGCTAAATATTGCACTTTCACTCCCACGGAGGATATAGACGAAATTAACTGTTATCTAACGATTCCTATAAACAGAACCTTAAGCGGAACATTTAAACCTCAATTAGAAATCGGAACGGCTAAAACTGAATTCTATCAGTATATAAACGATTTCACAAAGGTTAAGCTCAGGAAACAGGGAAAAAATTTGTTTAATAACATATTTGCGTCTTCTTATAAAGGTGTAGATTTAACGAGCTATAGAGATTATTGGGTGCTAAATGGAACTTGTATAGAAAGTTATAATTTTACTTTCAAACAAAACAATTTGCATGCAGGCACATATACTTTATCTACATTGCAGTCTACTAATATAAATAACAATGAATATCCAATAATTCAATTACGATTACAAAATATGGATGACGGTAGTTATAGTTATTTTGAATTGGCAAATAATAATGTTCTAAATCAATTTATAACATTTACGATTGATAAAGAATATGCTTGTGACTTAAGAATACGAGTTCAAGAAGGGATAACTTATGACAATTATTACATTTATCCACAGCTTGAACTCGGCGTCACCGCCACCGATTACGAATCCTACATAGCCTCTACAGAGTATACACCCAACGCAGACGGTACGGTAGAGGGTATAACAAGCCTTTACCCCTGCACAACCATTACAACCGACACGGACGGAGTAATAATATACAGTGAATACAATAAAGACTTAAATAAGAGCATACAGGGTTCGCAGGGCGTAACAGTCGACCAAACCTACACCCCCGACAGCGAAAACGCGCAGAGCGGCAAGGCTGTCCGCCAAGCGCTCAGTGAAGCAATAAATCCTATAAGACAAACAATAACGGTGGATACACCTGTGTGGAGTGTGCAACCGACTATTGACGGAATCTTAAATGAAGCTTTTGAAACATGGGATGTGAAACCGTATTTTGTCACTCTTAAAAACACCGACGGAACGGCGCTTGAAAACGGTAATTTTAAACTATGCGAAAACTTAAACGGATATGCATCTGCTATAGACCAGGTTTTTACTTTAAATGATTCAAGTGAAACCTTATCGGAAAATCTTGCTGTTGATTTTAAAAGCATATCTTCCGACAGAACAGCTTTTGAAATGAGAAACGCAGGAGTAGATTTAATTCAAATTATAACAAAGAATACAAAGTCACAGCGTTACTTGTTTTCAGCGTATCAATCAGTTATTTTAAAGAGTTCGGGAATCAGATATATATATTTATCTGACAGCATAGGGCGCTCCTTAGGTACAAAAGAAACATATTATTCACCTGTAGGGTCATACAACGGTTATAACGGATTTCTGTTTAAATTTGCGGACTCTACCAGTTCGGCATTATTTAAAATCGGTTATAAAATTGAAGCTGTCAGGACAAAACATGGATTTGTTACAAATTTAATCGGTTTAACATCAGATAGAAAATCTATTTCACAGTACTGTTTTAGCGATGTGTCTGATAAATCATATGATTTTACAGAAAATGATTTAACCTATTTTAAATTTGGCTCAGGAACCAACGGTCATTATTACGGTAACGGAACTGTAATTACTCTTGAGGAATTTGCATAAATTTATTAAAAAGCCAACAGTAATTTTATTCTTGAATTTCCGTTGGCTTTTAATTGATTTTTCACTATTTTTCGGTGAATTCCTTTTATTTGTGCTTATGAGTTTTCGGTTGACAATATATCTTATATGTGGTAAAATTCTATACGGGAGATAGTTGTCATTTTGGTGTAATAGCTTAATTTTACATATAAAGAGTAGGGGGATTTTATGGCTATGATTTTCTCTGAGCATAATGCAGACGCCTATAATTATAGCCTAAATATCCCGAATACGTAAGGTAAGGCTTTCTTCCGTAAATCCAACCGATATAGGTGTAATCCTTTATCGGTTTTTAATTATTCGTAGATTTTCTTGTCAAATCTATTTCTTTGATTTTTCTCTCTGATTAATTATTTTAACCCTTAGCATTTAGATGATGATATTACCATAGGTGGTTATAATGAAAAAATTATTGATTATAGGAGCGGGAGGTCACGGTAGAGTCGTTGCCGAAACAGCTGAAGCAATCGGCATTTATGAAACTATAGACTTTATAGACGACAATAAACCGAACGTGATTGGCAGGATTGCCGATTTAGATACTCTTGACAAACAATATGATTCTGCGTTTGTGGGGATAGGTGATAACCGTCTTCGATTCGAACTCATAAGTAAGCTTGAAAAAATTGGATATGAGGTGCCTACACTTATACACCCTGCGGCTTATGTGAGCCCTTCGGCAACGATTGAAAAGGGTACTATTATAGAACCTAAATCCGTTGTTAATGCAAATTCATATGTCGGCATGGGCTGTATTCTTTCTGTCGGTGCGATTGTAGACCATGATGCAAAGATAGGAAAATGTTGTCATATAAATGCAGGAGCAATTATAAAATCCGTGACCGAGGTTGAGGATTTCAGAAAATTGGAAGCAGGTGAAGTTGTATTATGTATAAAAAATGTATAAAGAGATGTATAGATATTATACTGTCCCTTTCAGGTATTATATTGGCTTCATGGCTGTATTTGATAATTATTATTGCAATCCTGATTGATGACCCCGGTCCGGTGTTTTTTACGCAAAAACGGGTCGGTAAAGATAAAAAATTTTTTAATTTATATAAATTTCGTTCTATGAAGATGTCTACTCCGCATGATATACCTACCCATCTTTTGGAAAATCCCGAGCAGTACATAACAAGGGTCGGCAGATTTTTGCGAAAAAGCTCGCTTGATGAAATACCTCAGCTTTGGAATATTTTAAAGGGCGATATGAGCGTTATAGGGCCGAGGCCCGCCCTATGGAATCAAGACGATTTGATTGAAGAACGGGATAAATACGGCGCAAACGATATAAGACCCGGTTTATCGGGCTGGGCGCAAATTTGCGGCAGAGATGAACTGGCGATTGAAGATAAAGCAAAATTAGACGGAGAATATGTTCAAAAAATGAATTTCCTATTCGACTGCCGATGCTTCTTCGGTACTGCAATCAGTGCTTTGCGGGGAGAGGGAGTAGTTGAAGGCGGAACAGGCAATACAGAAATACGGGAAACCGTTAATACAGGCAGGAAATAAAGGAGCTAAAAATGCCTCTAAAGCTAATGTATATAACCAATCGTACAGATGTCGCTGAAATAGCGGACGAAACGGGCGTTGACAGAATTTTTATAGACCTTGAATACATAGGAAAAGAAGAAAGACAGCAAGGCTTAGATTCTGTAAAATCGCATCACACGGTTTCCGATATTATTAAAATAAGAAAAATACTTAAAAATGCGGAGCTGATGGTCAGGGTAAACCCTATACACGAAAAATCTTTAGATTTTAATGGGTCGGAATATGAAATTAATTCCGTAATTGACGCGGGAGCCGATATTATTATGCTTCCGATGTACCGTTCTATAGCTGAGGTTGAAAAATTCTTAAAAATCGTGAACGGCAGAGCGAAAACTCAGCTTCTCGCCGAAACGCCCGAGGCTTGCGAAATAATGAATGAAGCTGCGGCACTGCCCGAAGTTGATGAAATTCATATAGGCTTAAACGACCTTCACCTTGCATATCATAAAAAATTTATGTTTGAGCTGTTGGCGGACGGAACAGTTGATAAAATATGCGACGATATTAAGAAAAGCGGTAAGCCTTTCGGCTTCGGAGGAATAGCAAGAATAGGATACGGTATATTGCCCGCAGAGTATATAATTAAAGAGCATTACAGAATAGGCTCTACCCGCGCCATTCTTTCCAGAAGCTTTTGCAATGCAAATAAAGTTAAAAACGCGCACGAAATCAAGGATGTTTTTGAAAAAGGAATCCAAAAAATAAGAAGTACAGAAGAAGCAATTTCAAATTTAAGTTCACAGGAGCTTGAAGAAAACAGGCTCGAAGTCATAAGACTTACAAACGAAATAGTTAAGACAATGTGAGGATGCATATGAATGAAACCGCCGATTAAAATTTGCGCGTTAACAACAATATCGAAAACCATGGATTGGTTTATTGTTGACTCTATGAGGAATTTATCCCAAAACGGTTATGAGATTACCCTTATCTGTAATATGGAGGACGGATTTAAAGACAGAAACAGCGACTATGCAACCTGTATAAGTATTCCTATGAGCCGCGGGGCAAGCCTTAAGGATTTGCTTACGGTGCCTTTTAAGCTTAGAAAAATATTTAAAGATAACAAATTTGATTTAATTTATTACACCACACCGAATGTATCGCTTTATGCTTCTGTAGCGGGCTTTTTAGCAGGTGTTAATACCCGTGTTTACAGTCAGTGCGGCCTGCGCTATGTCTCTTTTGAGGGAGTTAAGCGGAAGGTTTTTCGGTTGGTTGAGCGGCTCACCTGTAAATTCTCAACCGCCGTCAGGGCGCAGAGTCCAATAAATATGCAATTTGCGATTGATGAAAAGCTTTGCCCTAAAGAGAAAATTTCTGTTGTGGGTATAGGCGGAACGATTGGGGTTGATTTAAAGCTGTGCGACTCCTTCGACCGCAATGTAGCACGCTCGGAATTGAGAAATAAATACCATATCCCTCAAGACGGCTTTGTTTTCGGTTATCTTGGGAGAATTAACGCGGATAAGGGCATTAATGAGCTGATAGAGGCATTTTGCGAGCTTCAAAAGAAGTATGACAATATTTATCTTTCTTTAGTGGGAATGATAGACGACGCTAATCCGATAAGCGAGGATAATATGACTACGGCTCAGAATAATTCCCATATTATTTTGACAGGGAATGTCCCTGCCGATCAGGTTTACCGTTATATGTCTGTGTTTGATGTTTTAACACATCCTACATACAGAGAGGGGTTCGGTAAGGTTTTGCAGGAGGCTATGGGTATGAGCCTGCCGATAATTACTACCAATGTGCCGGGACCTTCTGAGGTGGTTGAAAACGGGGTTTCAGGTATACTGGCTAAAGTAAAAGATTCCCGCGATTTGGCGGAAAAAATGGAGCTTGTTTACAACAACCCCGATTTAAGAGAAAATCTTGCAACTGCGGGCAGAAAAAGAGCCGAAAAGTATTTTGACCGCCCGATTATGTTAAATAATATTTTGCAGGATCTAAACGAGATTATGTCGGGAATGAACACATACGGATAAGAGGGTTTTTATGAGATTGGTAAAAAAAATTATTTATTCGAAAATTTTTTCATCCGTAAATAGAGCAATTCTCTCACTATTTTATAAAAAAGAGTATTTACATGGAAAGTATTTCGATGAAAGTCGCTTTGGTTTTGTTTGGGGTTGGCGCGGCATTGGCAGAAGTTTTAAAATGCGTTCCAGAGGGATACGCTTTCCTGTCGGTAAGAACACAAGAATATCAAATGGCAGAAACTTAGAATTCGATGTAAGTTCTTTGAATGTTTTTCAACAGCCGGGATGCTTTTATCAGAATTATGAAGCAATGATCAAGATTGGTAAAGATGTGCATATTGCCGGTAATGTCGGGATCATTACGCAAAACCATAATCCGAAAAACCCGGATGAGCATTTGCCGGCTAAGCCTGTCACCATAGGAAATCATTGCTGGATTGGCATGAATGCTGTCATCTTGCCGGGTGTTGTGCTTGGCGATTATACAACGGTGGGTGCCGGTTCGGTAGTAACACATAGTTTTGACGGACATTGTGTTATTGGTGGGAACCCTGCCCGCGTGATCAAAACATTTGAGTGAAAATCATGTCAAATAAGCATAGGGGTTTTGGTATGGATAAAAAGATACTGGTTTTGTCGATCTCTGCATGGAATAGCGCTGTCGGTATGGATACATGGCCGACCCTTATGGAAGGGAGAAATCCGGATTATGTGGCCAACATATGCTTGAGAGGTGAAACGCCCGATAGCAATGTGTGTAATCACTATTTTTATATATCTGAGAACAAAGTCATCAAGAGCATAATCAACCGCTCAATACAAACAGGGAGCAAAAAAGACGCGGCTGTCCAAAATGATGAAACCGATACCGACTTGAAAAAACATAAAGCCCGATATCAAAAAATGAAGAAACACCGCTCGTTTTTCTTTTTGATGGCAAGAGAAATCCTGTGGAAGGTTGGTAAATGGAAGAGCCGGGAGTTATACGATTTTATAATGGAGTTTTCTCCTGATGTTATTTTGTATTCAATGGACGGATACATTCACTTTAACAGGCTTTGCCGCTATGCTAAAAAAATATCTACAGCAAAATCGATAGGTTTTTTTGCGGACGATAATTTTACATACAAGCAATCGCGGAGATTCGGCGATCTGGCATTTAGATATTTTCAAAGGCGGTCGCTTAAAAAACTGGTTCGTGAAACCGATGCGTTTTGGGCGATAACCGATATGACAAAAGAAGAAGCGGACAAAGTGTTCGGGATCGACTGCACGGTGATAACAAAGCCGGTTCTAAGTACGCCGATGTTTGTTGAGAAGAAAATTGAATTTCCTATTCATATACTATACACCGGAAATTTGCAAATCGGTCGCGATAAAAGCCTTCTAAAGGTTGTAAATGCCTTAAAAAAAACACCTGATCCAGCAAGAAAATTTGTTGTGGATATTTACACAAGGACTGTGCTCGAGGCAGATGTTGAACATTCGATCAAATGTGATTTTTGTCACATACATCCGCCGATCCCGCAGGAAGAAGTGTTAAAGCTACAAAAAACAGCAGATATTCTGCTGTTTCTGGAGGATATTGACGGTCCGGATGCCAAAACGGCAAGGTTATCGTTTTCTACGAAGATTACGGATTATTTATCCGCCGGAAAAAGTATTTTAGCGATTGGAAGCGATGATACGGCACCAATACAGTATTTTATCAAAAATCAAGCGGCAATCGTTGCGACAAGCGAGAAAGAAATTGAAAAACGCTTTGCCGAGATCGTGCATAATACAGATATCCTCGGTGAATATGCAAGGCGAGCTTGCGAAATCGGTAAAAAAAATCATAACAAAGAGGATATTCTGCGAACCGTGGATTCTACGATCCGACAGGTGCTCGACAAATAAGCGTAAAAGGAAAGAAATTAATGGCAGGTTTTGATTTTGCGGAACAAAAAAGAAAAATAGCATCGAAATTGATAGAAAACGGCGTGCCGTTGGAGCAAGCACATACGGTTGCAGATTGCTTTGTAACCGCCGATTTATACGGAGTGACAAGCCACGGCTGTGCCGTTTTGCCTGCCCACATAGAAAGGCTTAAAAGAAGCGGATATAACCTTAATCCTGAGTTTAAGATGATTCGTGAAACATCGTCCTTTGCCGTGATTGACGGTGATAACGCAATGGGTCCTGTTTCGGCGGCTTACTGTATGGATTATGCGACCGCTCGTGCAAAGACAAACGGGGTTTTTACCGTCTTCAGCCGAAATAACAACACCTTCGGTCCTGCGTTTTACTATTCGCTTAAAGCCGCGGAAAAAGGTTTAATCGCTTTTATCTGTTCAAACAGTCCCGCACAGATGGCACCTGTCGGCGGAAAAGAAAAAATGCTCGGAACAAATCCGTTTTCAATGGTAATTCCTGTGCCGGACAGTGACCCTATCATAGTAGATATGGCGACAAGCGTTGTTGCAAAGTCAAAATTTAAGGAATACAAGGCGGCAAATAAGCCGCTTCCCGATGGTTGGGCTCTCGATAAAAACGGCAAACCCACGAACGACCCCGACGAGGGAATACAGGGCTTAGTTCAGCCTATGGCAGGCTTTAAGGGATATTCAATATCAATGCTTATAGATATTATGTCAGGCGTTTTGTCGGGAGCTGCTTTTTTAAGTAAGGTCGGGCGCTTTTACAGCGAGAATAACGAAAGTATGAATGTCGGGTTTTACATAACGGCATTTTCACCCGAAATTATTTACGGAGAAGATTACGGCGTTCGCATAAAAGAATTTGCGGACTCAATTAGAAATTCCGATCCAGCGGACGGGCAGTCGGTTTGTCTGCCGGGAGATGATCGAATTAATATTAAAAAAGAGCAGAAGCTATAAGAATCCAATTAAATTATTCAATAGTTTTTAACTACAGATTTTATGATTTAGCGTATTGAATTGACGGTATGCGGGTAACAAAGAGGGAATTAAATGAAGATATTATGGATAGTCAATATGGTAATGCCGGAGCTTGCCGAACATTTAAAAATACAAACAAGTGCCAGCGGTACTTGGATGATTGATATTTCAAGAATGTTGGCAGAGCAAGCTGATATTGATTTAGCCATTGCTTGCGTGCACGGAAATACTCTTAAAAAAGAAAAATTAAACGGAATTACATATTATACTCTTCCGGGCAGCGGAAAAAATATGCTGTTTTATACCCGCAAATATGAACATATGTGGAAAGAGATTAACGCTGAATTTGCTCCGGATATAGTTCATTTGCACGGTACAGAGTATTCGCACGGCTTGTCATTTCTTCGCGCTTGTCCTGATGTTCGTGCGGTAGTTTCTATTCAAGGGATTCTTAATCGCATAAAGGATGTTGACTTTGGTGAAATTCCGATAAGACATTTTATATTTGGCAGAACGCTAAACCAAACTATGCATATGAACGGGGAAATCGAGCTTCATCGTATTCATAAGAAAAACGCTGAATACGAGAAGGAGATTCTTAGGCGAGTCAAATATGTTAATGCTGTAAACACTTGGGACAGTTCGCTGTGCTTGGCTATCAACCCCAAGCTCCGCGTATTTAAAATTGAGTATAATCTTAGGGGAGAAATATATTCATCCCCAAAATGGAATATTGAAAAAGCAGAAAGACATACGATATTTACCAATCCCGGCGGAACACCGCTTAAGGGGTTACACCAAGTCATTGAAGCTATTGCGTTGCTAAGACCTAAATATCCCGATATAAAGCTCAAAGTACCGGGTATGGGGAATGACGGAAAGCTGAATATAAACAGTGCGTATGCACGGTATATTTCTAAGTTGATAAGCAAATACAGGCTTGAAGGTAACATTGAGTTTTTAGGCCGTCAAAGCGGGAGCCAGATGTGCGAAAATATGTTAAGCAGCAGAGTCACGGTAATACCCTCTGCTATAGAAGGAACATCGCTGATTTTGCGTGAAGCAATGTTTTTGGGGTCGCCTGTCATTGCTTCTTTTAGAGGGGGAATGGCTGATTTTGTTTCAGACAAGGTTGACGGATTTTTGTATGATTATCAGGAATTTCCCTACTTAGCTGAGCGTATTGAACAGATATTTGAATCCGATGAATTGTGCTTGCGCTTTTCTGAAAATGCTATGAAAAAAGCCGCAGACGCTCACAATAGAGATAAAAATACGGCTGATTATTTACATATGTATGAGGATATTATTCAAGCGAAATAATGTTATTATGAGGAATTAGTATGACGATTTATATAGCCTTGGCTATCTTTCCTGTGTTTTTAGGAGCATTTTTTCCGAAACTAAGCGAAGATAAACGGCAAAAACGATTATTTTATATTATCTGCGGTACAGTTATGCTCTTAGTTTTGGGCTTACGGCATTACAGTCTCGGAAGTACGGATACGCTTAACTACTATAATGCTATGAGAAGAGCATTGGCGAGTTCATCATGGACTTCGTTTTATGATGCTGATTTATATGAAATCGGCTCCCAGTTTTTTATTTTCACCCTGTCCCGTATTTTTAAATACCAGCAATGGCTCCTTGTAGTCACATCACTAATATAAATAATCAGTATCTTTTACTTTGCAGAGCATAACAGCGAAGATATACCGTTATCAATTACACTTTATGTTACCTTGGGGTTGATGACCTTCCATTTGCAGGGAATGCGACAAAGCATTGCTATGAGCATTTGTCTTTTTGCGTATGAACAAGCAAAGAATAAGCATTTGGTTAGGTTTCTTCTGCTTGTAGCTCTTGCAACCGCCTTCCACCAAACAGCAATTGTATTTCTTCCTGTATATATACTTTGCATAATGAAATTCTCAAAGAAAAGTATATTCATTATGTGTGCAATAGCTGTTATTGCCGTTATAAATGCCGACAAAATTATTCAAATAGCCAACGCTTTTTTTGACCGTTCATATACAACTTCGGTGGATCAAGGTGGATTTGTTGCAGTTATTATATATGTCATTATACTTATTTTAACACTCGTTTTTGATGATCCGCTTAAGAACGGAAATGAACAAACTCCGTTATTATTTATATTGATTTTAGGATTCATATGCTATATAATGCGTTATTTCGGTACATTAGCGTCAGAAAGAATAAGCTTTTACTTTGCTTTTTCGCAGTTGGCATTGCTTCCAAACTCAAAGAGCGCCGTTCTTGAAAAAGAACAAACTATTATGCGCTGGTTAATAATATTCTTGGCGGTCGCTCTTATGGCTTATAGACTGCACGGTTCGGAATTTGTGCCGTATCTGTTCTGCTGGCAGGGTTAACCGGCAGACTTTAATAATTTTTCAATACATTGCCATCATAAAATAAGGATTTACTTACTCTTTTTATGCAGTCTCAGCGAAAATTATAAAGAGGTGTTTTGGTAAGCTATGAATCTGATATTTGTAACGAATATGTTGAATCACCATCAGTACGCTTTATGCAAGGCTTTTGGGGAACAGTTTGACGATTTTAAACTTGTAAATACCGAAAAAACACAGGGAATAGGTTATCAAACCGCTAAGGACGCTGATTTTGTTTTGCATTATGAAAACAGCGAAAACAAAGAGAATATTGAAAAGCTGATACTTGATGCGGACGCAGTTATTTTCGGTGCTTGTCCTAACGGTTTGATTGAAATGCGAATGAAAGAGAATAAGCTTTCTTTTCTTTATTCTGAGCGTTTTTTCAAAAAAGGCATATGGCGAAGATTTATTCCGAAAACGCGCAAAGCCGTATATGAGCGGATAACACGCTATAAAAACAATGAAATGTATGTTCTTTGTGCAAGCGCTTATTTGCCGTATGACCTGAAATTAATGGGCTTTCCTATGGAGAAGTGCTTTAAGTGGGGATACTTTCCCGCAACAAATAAATATGATGTTGAGGCGCTGATAAATAACAAATCAGGCGGCAAAATTAAGCTACTGTGGGTCGGACGAATGCTTGACTGGAAGCATCCTGACGATGCGTTAAAGTTAGCTGAAAAATTAAAGAAATCAGGCATTGATTTTGAACTCAACCTTGTAGGTGACGGCGTACTTGCCGAAAGCTTGAAATCGACCGTCAAAAACAACGGACTAAGCGATTGCGTCCACTTATTAGGTTCAAAGAGTACCGAAGAAGTACGGCGTTATATGGAGGAGGCGTCAATATTCCTTTTTACAAGCGACCGTAATGAGGGCTGGGGCGCCGTTTTAAACGAGGCTATGAACAGCGGCTGTGCCGTAGTTGCAAGCCATGCGGTAGGCTCTGTTCCGTTTCTGATTAATAACTATGAAAACGGCTTAATATACCGCAGCGGTGACATAGAAGACCTATATGAAAAGGTTAAGTATTTGATTGATAATAAGGAAAAAACCGCAGAGCTCGGCAAAAACGCTTACATAAAGCTTGCCTGTTTGTGGAATGCAGAAACTGCTGCCCAAAGGTTTATAGAATTGTCTAATGTAATATTGAACGGAAACAAGCAACCTGACTTGTTTAAATGCGGTCCTTGCAGTAAAGCGGAAATTTTAAAAGACTGGTGGTTTGAAATTTAGTGAATGACAAAAAGAAAATATGTATTTCGACATATTGTGAATGGTCAAGCTACGGTTCTGTTTTGCAATCTTTAGGTTTAAAAATTGCATTATCTGACATAGGATGCAGCAGTTTTATTGTAAATGACAGTTCAGAGCCACAGGAGGTCAGGCTTGTTTTTTTTAAGTCGATAGGATCTTTTTTGGGGTTTGTAAAAAAATTTCTTGATATACCTTTTTATTTTGGAAAAAAGCAAATTTGCAGCAAGGGATTAAGCTTTATAAAACAAAATTTAGATGTCAAGTATTATAATTCCTGTGACGAATTAAAAAGGTTTTCACCTGAGGCCGATTGCTATATTGCCGGTAGTGACCAAATATGGCATCCTGCGCTTTGCAAGAGCTCTTTCTTTTTAGAGTTTGCCCCTAAGAACGCAAAAAAAATATCTTATGCTGCAAGTATGGGAGTAACAGATATACCTTACGAAAACAAAGAGAGATTTTCGGAACTTCTTAAAAATATAGACATTTACTCTGTTCGTGAAAAATCAATGGTGCCGATAATCAAATCGATAACCGGAAAGGAAACGATGTTAAATATCGATCCAACATTTTTAATTTCAAGCGACAAATGGCGAAATTTTCAAATCAGGTATAAAACAAAAAAGCCATATGTTCTTGTTTATGGATTATATTGGGATAAGTCTTTTAATGCTCAGCTAAAAGAATTACATAGAAAAACCGGATTGCCTATTTTAAGTATACAGTCATCATTTAGAAATATATACTCGAATAAAATTTTGTCCGATGTCGGGCCTGAGGAATTTTTATGGCTTGTGGATAATGCCGAGGCTGTTATAACCTCTTCTTTTCATGGTACGGCATTTTCCATTATATTTAATAAAAAATTCAGTGTGGTTGTAAATCCAAATGCAAGCTCCCGAATTGACAGTTTGCTTGATGTGTTGGATATAAAAGTGCCGGCGCCTGTCAAGGTTATCGATGAATTTAATGTCGACTACAACCATGTGAATGAAAAAATCGGTCAAGAAAGAAAAAAATCCTTGTTATATTTAAGGGGTGAAATATTTGGAAATCAATAATATTTCCGTATTTGACAAATGTGCTAATTGCGGTGCTTGTCTTAATGTATGCCCTGTCAATGCAATATCGGTGAGCGAATCGGGATATTATTATATGCCGCAAGTAGATGGCAGTCTGTGTATAAATTGCGGAAAATGTATATCGTGTTGCCCTGTGAACAGTCCGAAAAAGGCACAAAATTTGATTGCCGCATATGCCGGATATTGCTTTGATGATAAAGTTTTGTCGCTCAGTTCTTCCGGAGCGGCCTTTTATGCAATCGCACAAACGGTACTAAAAAAGGGCGGAATAGTTTTCGGTGCAGTTTTTTCCGAAGATAATAAAAAGGTTATTTTCGGAAACACCGATGAAGTACCGCTATGCAAAATTCAAAAAAGCAAGTATGTAGAAAGTAATGTTGAAACAAGCTTCAATAAAATCAAAGATTTTTTGACGCTCGGAAGATATGTGTTGTTTTGCGGAACTCCGTGTCAGGCCGCCGGATTGCAAAGGTATTTGAATAAAAGCTATGATAATTTGTTGATTTGTGATTTTTCCTGCGGAGGTTTGCCGTCTCATAAGATCTTTGCCGATTATATCGATTACCTCCAACGCAAATATAAATCAGAAGCTACGACTGTTGATTTTCGACCCAAAAATTACGGTTGGAGCGTGCATTCGATTCTTGTAAAATTTAAAAACGGAAAAGCTTATACCAATTTAGCCACTCTTGATCCTTATTACAGAGGTTTTTTAAAAGGCTTGACCAAAAGGGATTACTGCTATAACTGTGATTTTGCAGATAATCACTATTCTGATATCATTCTTGCTGATTTTTGGCTTTACAAGCAATTATCGGACTTAAATAATGATGATAAAGGCATTTCGCTTTTAATAACAAATTCCTTAAAGGGTGAGCAGGTCATAAAAGAGATTATGTCTGAAATGAAGCTTTCATCCTTAGATATTGAAAAGGCATCTTACAATATTAAAAACGGTCATTCAAAAAGTGTCATGATTAAACGTCACAATAACTTTTTGAAAGCTCTTGAGTCGGAAGATTACATAAAAGCGGTGAATATATTTGACAGTATTAGTCTTCGTTTCAAATTTAAACAGATTTTGAAAAAATATATAAAGAGGGCAAAATGAAAGATCAAAAGAAACACGGTGTAATTCTGTCGTATATAAATCTTGCAGTCAATATGCTAAGCAATGTGTTTTTAACGCCATTGATAATAACCTCTTTGGGTGACGACAGTTACAGTATATATAAAGTAATGCAATCCTTTGCGGGACCGCTTGTAATGTTCAATTTGGGTGTTTCTACAATTGTTACAAGAGCAATAGTTAAGTATAACACTCTGGAAGAACACAATCTGAAAGAAAAGCAAAATACACTTGCCATTGCAATGCTTACTTCGGCAATAATGTCTGTCGTGGTTGCGTTAGTCGGTTTTATTATGTATAATCTGATACCGCCGATTTACGGCAAAAATTATACTGATCAATTACTCGGCGTTGGACAAAGAGTGTTTTTAATCTTTCTCATATCTACAATATTTCATATATTAACAGATTCATTCAACGGATGCGCAATCGGTAATGAGAGGTATGTTTTCAATTCATTTATGCCGTTGGTGAAAAACATCCTGCGACTCGTATTGATAATAATCGTTATAAAATTTGGATTCGGAGCAATACAATTAGCCCTAATTGATTGCTTTGTATCAATTCTTATATTTGTGATATCGGCTTATTATTCGCTTTTTCATCTTAAAGAGTTTCCTAAGCTTACTTATATCAATAAGAGGGAATTGGCAGAAATGCTTTCTTTTTCGTTAGCCATTCTTTTACAGGCTATTGTCAATCAGGTTAATAATAATCTGGATACCATGATACTCGGCGCAATGATTTCAAAAAAATACATAATAACTATGTATTCATCGGCACTTCTTATATATTCAGTATATAATTCCCTTGTTTCGGTAATGGCTAGTTTCTTTTTGCCTAAAGCAACAATTCTCGTGACTCGAAACGCCTTCGGTGAAGAGATGACTGATTTTGTTATAAGACCTGGAAGGTATCAGGCAATGATAGCTGTTGCAATTATTTTCGGATTTGCAATTTGCGGTAAAGATTTTATTAGTATATGGATCGGTAAGCAATACGAACAGGCTTATTATGTAGCTTTAATGTTAATGATCCCGATCACGATTCCGTTAGTCGAAAATACGGCAATTTCAATACTTGATGCATCGCTTAAAAGAATATATCGCTCTGTGATTCTCGTGATAATAGCGCTTATTAATATTATTGTTTCCGTAGTTTTAGTGTACTTTATAGGCTTTTGGGGTGCGGCAATAGGCACGGTTATTTCTGTTTTTATCGGACACATATTATTGATGAATATCTATTATAAAAAGACATTCGATATGAATATCAAAAGAATGTTCATAGAAATATTTAAGGGTATTTTACCAATGGGGGCAATAGCCGCTATTATCTGTCTTCCTGTTTCACTGCTTTTGAAAACATCAATATTCAATATGCTGATCAAGGCATTTTTGTTTATGCTTATCTATCTTTTGTTGTTGTGGAAATGGGGAATAAACAGAAGCGAAAAAACAAATATTATTTCAATGCTGGAGATTTTCAAAAAATAAACTTAACGAAGAGGTAACTATGTCACTATTTAAAAACAAAACACTTATGATAACCGGCGGAACGGGTAGTTTCGGCAATGCGGTTTTAAACCGTTTTCTTAAAACTGATATCGGTGAAATACGCGTTTTTTCAAGAGATGAGAAAAAGCAGGACGATATGCGGCACGAATTTCAGGCGAAAATGCCCGAGGTTGCGGATAAAATCAAGTTCTTTATAGGCGATGTGCGCGATCTTGCGAGTGTAAAGAACGCTATGCACGGGGTGGATTACATATTCCACGCGGCGGCGCTTAAACAGGTGCCGTCCTGTGAGTTCTTCCCGATGGAAGCGGTCAAAACAAATGTAATAGGCACAGACAATGTGCTGACTGCCGCGATTGACGATGGCGTAAAGTCGGTAATATGCTTATCTACAGATAAGGCGGCTTACCCTGTAAACGCAATGGGTATTACCAAGGCATTAGAGGAAAGAGTAGCAGTTGCCAAATCCCGTACAACCGAGAAAACCAAAATTTGCTGTACCCGTTACGGCAATGTTATGTGCTCACGAGGCTCTGTAATTCCGTTGTGGATAGAACAAATAAGAAAGGGCCAGCCGATTACCGTTACCGATGGCTCAATGACCCGTTTTATTATGTCCCTTGACGAGGCGGTCGACCTTGTTCTGTTCGCATTTGAGCACGGCGAAAGCGGAGATATACTTGTTCAAAAGGCTCCTGCCTGCACAATTAAAACACAGGCAGAGGCGGTTTGCGAGCTGTTCGGGGGAGACAAAAACAGCATTAAAACAATAGGTATACGCCACGGTGAAAAAATGTACGAAACTCTGCTTACCAATGAAGAGTGTGCCCACGCAATAGATATGGGTGATTTTTACAGAGTGCCTGCTGATAATCGGGGACTTAATTATGATAAGTATTTTAGCGAAGGTGACGAAAAGCGTAATCTCCTTACCGAGTTTAATTCAAATAATACCGAACTGCTGAATGTAGAACAGGTAAAAGAAAAGCTTTTATCCTTGCAATATATACGCGATGAATTAAACAAACAAAAGGAAAGCTGAGGAATTTAAATTATGCCGACTCTTGAACAGAGGGTTTTATTGGAACTCTTAGCGGGAGAAATCATCGGGGAGTCAAAACTTTCCGAAGCGGAGCTAAAGACCGTAGATTGGGCAGAGGTGCTCAAAGAGGCGAAATCACAAGCTGTACCCCTTATAGCGGCAGAGGCTGCAATTAAGTACCGTGAATATATTTCAAATTACTCGGAATGGGAAAATATTGCCGCCGCAGCTCATACACTAAATGTCCGTACCGCGTTTGAAGAACAACAGCTGAATAATATTATGGAAGACCGCCCGTTTTTAATCTTAAAGGGAATGGCATCGGCTTCGTATTATCCGAAACCTTCTCAGCGGAGTATCGGCGATATAGATTTTTTGATTGATCCGTCGCAAAGAGATGAAATTGAAGATTTGCTAAGTAAAAACGGGTACGAAAAGCAAAACGGTGAGCATAGCTATCATGTTTCTTTTAAAAAAGGGAACACAGATTTTGAAATGCACTTCGCAATCCCCGGAATCCCGCAAGGCAAATCAGGGGAAATAGTTAAATATTTTATTAAGGATATGCTTAACCGTCCCGTGATTTCCGAATTTAACGGCTGGAGCTTTCCTACACCCAAGGACATTTACCACGGGCTTATAATACTTCTTCATATGCAGGGACATATGGTAAGCGAAGGTCTTGGTTTGCGTCATATATGCGACTGGGCGTGCTTTCTTCAAAAAACTGAGGACAAGCCTTTTTGGAATGAGTTGCTCAATTTATTCCGAAAAATCGGAATTTTGACATATGCGAAGGTCATTTCTAAAATTTCCTCAATATATTTTCATATAGACTGCCCTGAATGGGCGGTGTCTGCGGATGTAGAGCTTTGCAAAGATGTTATGAATGATGTTTTAACAGGGGGGAATTTCGGCAGAAAAGACAGGCTAAGGTCAAAGAGCGGTGTAATGATTACAGAACGCAGTAAGTCCGGTAAAAAGCACGGTAAGCTTGTTAATCTCTATTTAATGGTGCACAATACGACTCCTCAGCGGTACAAGATAGTAAAAAAGTATCCGTGGCTGTGCCCGTTTTTTGATTTAAAAAGAATTATGCTTTATCTTATTAAATCGGCTAAAGGCGAAAGAATAGCGATCGGAAAGCTTATTCCTGAGGCTGATAAACGAAAAAGCGTATATGACCGACTTCATATCTTTGAGTCAGATGATAATGGAAAGTGATTTATATGAATATACTAATAACAGGCGCAAAGGGTTTTGTAGGAAAAAACCTTGCCGAAGCACTTAAAAATATACGGGACGGTAAGGACAGAACACGGCCCGATTTAATAATTGATGAAATATACCTTTATGATGTTGATTCCTCTAAAGACGAATTGGAGACTGCCTGTGAAAAAGCAGACTTTGTATTCAACCTTGCGGGAGTTAACCGCCCAAAAGACAATTCTGAATTTATTAAGGGTAATTTCGGCTTTGCGGAAGAATTGCTCGATACCCTTAAAAACTACAATAATAAATGCCCTGTAATGCTTGCAAGCTCTATTCAGGCGACCCTTATAGGCAGATATGACAGTGACTACGGCAGGAGCAAAAAGGCAGGGGAGGAGCTGTTCTTTAATTACTCTAAAGAAACGGGCGCAAGGGTGCTGGTTTACCGCTTTCCCAACCTTTTCGGCAAGTGGTGCAGACCTAACTATAACAGCGCTGTTGCAACCTTTTGCTACAATACCGCAAATGATTTGCCGATTACGGTTAATGACCGTAATATTGAGCTTGAACTTCTTTATATTGATGATTTAGTCACGGAAATGCTTGACGCCCTCGAAAATAAAGAGCATCATTGCGAGTTTGACGGGGTAAAAAACGTGCTTTGCGCGAACGGAAAATACTGCGCCGCGCCGATTGCACACAAGGTTACGCTCGGAGAAATCGTTGATTTGCTCGAAAGCTTTAAAGCACAGCCCGAAACCCTTTTAATGCCCGAAATTCCTTTGGGCTCATTTGCTAAAAAGCTATATTCAACATATCTCTCCTATTTACCGAAAGAAAAGGCAAGCTTTCCGCTTAAAATGAATGTGGATAACAGGGGTTCGTTTACCGAGCTTTTAAAGACCGAAAACTGCGGTCAGATTTCGGTAAATATCTCAAAACCCGGTATTACAAAGGGTCAGCATTGGC
>CAZRMP010000015.1:0-3246 GCA_964601235.1 uncultured Ruminococcus sp. | reverse complement strand
ATAACTCAAAGTGGGAGTTTTTCATGGTTGTCGCTGGTCACGGACTCATTCAGCAGAGAAAAATCGGCACAGACGAAGTGCTAAACTTCGAGGTTAGCGGAGATGAAATTAAAGCGGTGCATATGCTGCCCGGTTATACCCACAATATTATAAATTTATCCGATACCGAAAATTTAGTGACGGTTATGTGGGCAAACGAGCAGTTTGACCCTAATAAACCGGATACATTTTACGAGGAAGTGTAACAATGGAAATTAAAACCGATTACAGCGATATAAAATTTAAAGACAACGGCAAATTAAAGCTTTTAATAATAGTCGGAACAAGACCCGAAATTATACGCCTTGCTGCGGTTATAAGCAAGTGCCGCAAATATTTTGACTGTATTTTAGCGCATACGGGGCAGAACTATGACTACAACCTGAACGGTGTTTTCTTTAAGGACTTAAAGCTTGATAATCCCGAAGTATATATGGACGCTGTCGGCGACGATTTGGGCGCTACCGTCGGCAATATTATTAACTGCTCTTATAAGCTTATGTCGGAGATTAAGCCCGACGCTCTGCTTATTTTAGGGGATACAAACTCTTGTCTTTCTGCAATAGCGGCTAAGAGACTGCATATCCCTATTTTCCATATGGAGGCGGGCAACCGCTGTAAGGACGAGTGTCTGCCAGAGGAGACCAACCGCCGTATTGTGGACATAATTTCGGATGTTAATATGGCGTACTCCGAGCACGCGCGGCGATACCTTGCCGAGTGCGGACTTCCAAAAGAGCGCACCTATGTTACAGGCTCGCCTATGGCAGAGGTGCTTCTCGCTAATTTAGCCGAAATTGAAGCAAGCGATATACACGCTAAATTAGGACTCGAAAAAGGAAAATATATTCTGCTTTCGGCTCACAGAGAGGAAAATATCGATACCGAGAAAAACTTTTTATCCCTCTTTACGGCAATTAATAAAATGGCGGAAAAGTACGATATGCCGATACTTTATTCCTGCCATCCTCGCTCTAAAAAGCGGCTCGAAGAAAGCGGCTTTAAGCTTGATAAACGGGTTATTCGTCACGAGCCTCTGGGCTTTCACGATTACAACTGTCTGCAGATGAACGCCTTTTGCGTAGTGTCGGACAGCGGTACTCTGCCCGAGGAAAGCTCATACTTTACAAGCGTAGGAAAGCCGTTTCCTGCGGTTTGTATACGCACCTCCACCGAACGCCCCGAGGCGCTTGATAAAGCCTGCTTTATACTTTCGGGTATTGACGAAAAGGGACTTTTGCAGTCGGTTGATACGGCGGTAGAAATGAATAAAAACGGCGATTTCGGCATACCCGTACCCGACGATGTGGAAGAAAATGTAAGCACCAAGGTAGTAAAAATCATCCAGTCCTACACAGATGTTGTAAATAAAATGGTCTGGAGAAAATTTTAATACAAACATTTATAAAGTGAATTCACACAGTATAAATCCCCTTATTTAACAAATAATAGAATCACAATTTATAAAATAAGGGGATTAAAATATATGAAAGCAACAGGAATCGTAAGAAGAATTGACGATTTGGGCAGGGTAGTAATACCTAAAGAGATTCGCCGCACAATGCGTATCCGCGAGGGAGACCCGCTTGAAATATACACAAATTCGGGCGGGGAAGTTATATTTAAAAAATATTCGCCGATAGGTGAGCTTTCCTCTTTTGCGTCGCAGTACGCCGACGCGCTTACCAAAGCTACCGATTTAGCGGTGCTGATTTGTGACCGTGACCATTGTATAGCCGCCTCGGGAATTTCAAAAAAAGAAGTTCTTGAACGCCGTGTTACGCAAAATGTTGAGGATATTATGGAGGGCAGACGGGTAGAGGTTTATCCGACCGAAAGCGCTGTTCCTGCAATTGAGGGTATTGACCAAAATATTGCTGTAGCCGCACCGATAATAGCGGCAGGCGATGTAAGCGGAGCAGTAGTCCTTACAAGTGACGGCGGGGAAAGTGCAAAGGAAAGCGATATTAAATTAGCTACAGTTGCCGCCTCATTCTTAGGCAAACAAATGGAAAACTAATAAAAGGCCATCGCCCGATAACATATCGGGCGATAATTTGTATATGAATATTATTTTTTCTAATAATATATTTGAATTTCTTTCCTTAAAATATTGCTATTGTTTTGTGTTTGTGGTAGAATAGAAACATAAATTTAAAATGGGGGAGGATTCGAAAATGATTACAAATATTACCGAAGAGCAAGCAGTGGAACTGCTCCTTAAATACAATAAGGATAGCTTTCATATACAGCACGCAGTGACCGTACAGAGCGTTATGAAATGGTATGCAGAAAAGTTAGGTTACGGAGAGGATGCGGATAATTGGGGTCTTGTGGGGCTTCTTCACGATATTGATTTTGAAAATTACCCCGAGGAGCATTGCATAAAAGCCCCCGAGCTGTTGGCAGAAATCGGCGCTTCGGACGAGCTTATACACGCTGTTTGCAGTCACGGATATGAAATCACGGTTGACATAAAACCTGAACACGAGATGGAAAAGGTGCTTTTTGCCGCGGACGAGCTTACGGGACTTATCGGTGCGGCGGCGCTTATGCGCCCGTCAAAAAGCGTCAGCGATATGGAGCTTAAAAGCCTTAAAAAGAAGTTTAAGGACAAAAAGTTTGCCGCCGGCTGTTCACGCGACATTATCGCAAAGGGCGCAGAAATGCTCGGTTGGGAGCTTGATAAGCTACTTGATATGACCCTTTGCGCAATGCGCGATAAGGAAAATGAAATAGTGGAAAATTTCAGTAAATTAAAGGGTGAAACAGAATGAGAAAAACCAAAATCGTATGCACTTTAGGTCCTGCCTGCTCGGACGAGGCCACTGTAACCGCAATGTGCAAAGCGGGCATGAATGTTGCGCGGCTTAACTTTTCGCACAATACACACGAAGACCATAAAAAACGCATAGATCTTGTAAAGAAGGTAAGAGATAATTTAGGTCTGCCTATTGCTATTATGCTTGATACAAAGGGTCCGGAATACCGCATTAAAACCTTCAAAAACGGTAAAATCACCCTCAAAGAAGGGGATAGCTTTACCTTTACTGCCGATGAAATTGAGGGTGACGAGAAAAAGGTATCAATTAACTACAAGGGGCTTGCTTCGGACCTTCAAAAGGGCGATAAAATTCTATTAAACAACGGGCTTTTAAGCTTTGAGGTTATTAGCACTACTAAGACCGATGTAAACTGCAAGGTTAT
>CAZRMP010000014.1:0-28149 GCA_964601235.1 uncultured Ruminococcus sp. | reverse complement strand
TCCACCCGTTCCCATACCGAACACGGAAGTTAAGCTCGCTTGCGCTGAAGATACTTGGCGGGAAGCTGCCCGGGAAAATAAGTAGATGCCAACATTTTTGCCTATTTAGCTCAGTCGGTAGAGCATGCGGCTGTTAACCGCAGGGTCGTAGGTTCGAGTCCTACAATAGGCGCCAAAAATCCCGTTCACGAAAGTGGGCGGGATTTTTATTTCTTACTTCTTCACTATTCACTCTTACCTCACCCAAAACTTATTGCGGGATTTTTGGGAAGTAAGAAATAACATGTAAGAGGTAATAAGTATTGCGGCTTCGCCGATTTTATGTTACACTACACATAGGCGATTATTGTAGGACAGAGAACCGTCCCCTGTGTTACCCTGTAGATTTTGAAAAATGTTTTTACCATATATGGTATACTCTAACGCTAACCGTCCCCTGTCTTGTTACAGATGGATTCTTATAGGAAATTACTTAATTTGAATTCTGCCAATCTTATATGCTTCCTTGCAACGGTATAAGACATTGCAAGTTCGTTGTCTTTATAGTATTGGATAAAAGGATAGAAACAACTATATTGTATATTAGCCTGTAAAACAACTTCGCTTTTTGAAATATCGTCAGTATCAATTTTAATGATTCCTATATGTTCACGGTCAATTGGTGCATGGAAAAGATACAACTCATTTTTATAAATTATAAAATCTGAACGGGATTGGCAATCGTAAATTTCCACGGGATCATCCCAACGATCTTCAAGGATATTATAAACGGTTAAAAATCCAGATTTGTTTTCGTCCTGCTGTCTTACAAAATAGAAAACCTTATCGCCTAAAACGTATGTGGCATTTTCCCATTTTGAATCGTTAATGAAATCCGGTTGAGAAACATATTCCCATGTTACTAAATCCTTGCTTTTGATTATAGCAGTAAAATCACCGCTATAGGTTCCTGAATAATAGTAGGTTTCTCCATTTTCTACTCTGCTTGAAAGTTTTTGCATAATGCCAATATCGGAATACATTTTTTTGCAGGGAAGTCCTTCGTTTGCTAAAGCATTTTTTATTCCGCTGAAGGAAAAATCGTTAATAGTGTTATTAACTTTGAATTTATTTACATTAATTTCACCAAGAGTTTTACTTTCAGTGTTAAAAGGACAATAGAAACGATAATAATTACCTTCGGTTATACGTGCTGTCCACATAATATAAATAGTATTCTCATCTTTTTGCATTAAAATAGTATCATAAACCATATCAATAGTTTTATCACCTACAACATCACCTGTTGTTTGCAGGTCGATAAATTTTTTGTTTTCTATATTATCTATGGGAGCATAAACTAGACGTGCAGTTTGATTTTTGGGATCCTCTGATGGTTCCTTGGTATTTGCATAGTAGGTCATATAAACATAATTGTTAATAACAATAAAAGTGGAAACATGAGCCATTTTATCGCCTGGTTTTTCAAAATCGGAAACGAAACGCTCTGCTATTTCTTTAGCAAAAGCATCACCCTTTAATACTGCCTCTTCGCTTACATCTGCAGTTATAGTTTTTGCAACCTTATCAATAGGTTTTCCTTCTGTAATTACCAACTCTTTTTTGACAACTACATCATTCGTAAAAATTTTATTAGGCATTTTCTTTTCTCCTTTTTGCTTTTATAAAATATATAATAATGGAACAAATTGAAATTGTTTCATTTATTACACCTATGTGTGAACCAATAAAAATATCATAAATTAAAAATGCAGATGAAATAGGTATGGAGATTATTTTTGTGAGTTTTGGGTTATCTATCCAAAGAGAAATTGTTACAAATGTCGATGCGATTATGGGCAAAAGATTATACCAGGAATGAAATGTTCTAAAACCTAATAACCAATTGATAATAATGAAGATTATTGGCCATATAATATAACTTGCCCATTTTTTTGTTTTTCGATTTATAAAAACAAGTTCTCGAAAAATACCAATAAAATTTGGTATCATGCCTGCGGTACCGCCGAGGCAAAAATAGTGTGCTACCCAAAAAATGTCGGCAGAAAGTTTTGCGATAATTAGTTTATTTCTACTTTTTTGTTGATAAATTAAGAATAAGGACACCATTGCCCCGAGCCCGAAGATTTGTGCAATAATATTCATTTTTATCTCCTATTGACTTGTTTGATTGTATGCATTACAATTATATTGGTTATACTAACATAAAACAAGGTAAAATATTGGCTAAAAATCAAACTATCTTGTGCGAAGGGGCGGAATATGATGTTAGCTATGCGTCATGAAGAATATTCGAATTATTCTAATTTACCTTTTATATTACATATTGATTTGGAAAGAACTTGTTATAAAAACAGTAAAGAAAAAAATTGGCATAAGGACATAGAAATTCAACTTTGTACCAAAGGAAATGGCACTGTATTAATAAATGGAGAAAACTATGATTTTAGGGAAAATGATATAGCGGTTATCAATTCTGATTTGATACATCATACAGGTACAGAGAAAAACATTATATACACCTGCTTAATCATAAGTGCTGAGTTTTGTTCCCGAATTGGTATAAATTATAACGAGTTGATTTTTGAACCAATAATTAAAAGTGTGAAAATAACTACACTTATGAATGAATTAATATCGCTATATTTGAACGACGATACCGCTTTAAAAACGCTCAAATGTAATAGTGTGATTATACAAGTTTTAATAGAGTTAGCGGAGTATCATTCTATACAAAATAGTGTAAAGATCAATTCTAATAAAACTTTTGATAAAGTTAAGAAAACGATTAAATATATACAGGAAAATTATGATAAAAAAATAACACTTGATATACTTTCCGAATATGTACATATTGATAAATATGCGCTATGTCATGATTTTAAAAAAGCGACTTCGCAAACGGTCGTGCAATATATTAATAATTATCGCTGTCAAAAGGCTATAAGTTTTCTGGAAAAGGGGTATTCGGTAACAGAAGTGTCAATTATGTGCGGATTTGAAAATCCATCATTTTTCTCTAAAACTTTTAAAAAATATATCGGTGTTTTGCCATCAAAATATCATTTACATACAAAGGGGCTGTCTCACTAATGAGACAGCCCTATAGACACAGGGGACGGTTCTCTGTGTGGTACAATGACGGAACAAATGATAAGAAAGCAAAAATTAGGTATTATGCGCAATGGTTTGGCAGATGCAATATTAAAAGGCGACCGTGCAATGGGGGACTATAAAACTGTTGAAAAGTATAATCTTAATATGTTAGAACGAAAATTTCCAAAACTTGATAATCTCGGGAAACTAATTGTTCATTATCGGTTGGGCGAGATATATGAAAAATCATATGAAAACAACAAAGCGATTACTCATTACCAATATTGTGTAGATTTTGGTGGAGAAACAGCAATAAAGAAATCTGCTATGGAAAAAATACAATATATAAAATAAGAAAATCCTCGGTTTTTGACCGGTTCTTTTTTGAACAACAAATCAGGGGACGGTTCTCTGATTGACAGGCTAATTATTTCCCGTCCAATCAGGGGTATTTGCCCCTGATCAAATCAGGGGACGGTTCTCTGATTGACAGGCTAATTATTTCCCGTCCAATCAGGGGTATTTGCCCCTAATTGGGTCTAAAAGAGCGGTTGGCTTCGGCTCAATGTCATTAAGTTAAGAAAAATCGGACTTCACAGAAAAGTGAGGTCTGATTTTTTTGTAATAATTTTTAAAATTTTTTCAAAAAAGACTTGACAAATGGAGTAAAATGTGCGGATTTTTATCGGCTTCGCACGATAAAAATCCCTTGTAAATAGAGGTATCTCAAATCTAATTACAAGGAGTCATACAATCATAGAACCGTCCCCTGATTTTTGAGGAGTCATACAATCATAGAACCGTCCCCTGATTTTTGTTTCTGATTTTTGTGACCGAATTAATTGATGTTTTTGAAATTCCGTCAAAATCGGTCATTTGTTGTTCTATATTGCATATTATATACAAAAACTTTTGTAATTCTAACCGAACTTGACCGAAAATGACTGAAAACGCTTGAATTTGGTTAGAGTTAGTGTTAAAATAATAGCGGAATAAATGATAAAGCAAGAGCGTGATCAAAATGTTTAACCCCGAAAGACACGAATTGATTTTAAGAATTTTAAATGAAAAAGGTGCAGTTTCGGTTGCGGAACTGACCGAAACACTCGGTGTTTCGGAATCTACCATTAGACGCGATTTGGTAGAACTTTCCGAAGCCGGTGTGATTAATAAGGTTCACGGCGGTGCAACATTAAATAAAAGGCAGTTTATTTTGACCGAAGACACGGTTAACGATAAGCGTGAAAAAAATGTTTACGAAAAACGCAAAATTGCCGAATATGCCGCAAAACAAATAACCGACAATGATTTTTTATATCTTGACGCCGGAACGTCCACCCTGTTTATGATAGACTATTTGCCAAAAGACCTAAAAGCAACCTTTGTTACAAACGGAATAAGCCATGCTAAATTACTTGCAAAAAGAAATTACAAGGTTGTTATTATAGGCGGTCAGTTAAAAAGCACAACCGAAGCGGTTATAGGTCTTTCGGCGGCTAACAATCTTCAAAACTATAATTTTACAAAAGCGTTTTTGGGCACAAACGGAATAACCGAAAACCAAGGTTATTCCACACCCGACAGTGACGAGGCGTTTGTAAAATCGGCGGCGATTAACAGGTCTTTTGTTTCCTATGTGCTTGCCGATTCAACCAAATTCGGCAAAGTTTCTTCGGTAAGCTTTGCAACGGTTGACCGTGCTTGCATTATAACCGATAAAAAACCCGATTCGATTTTTGAAAAACTTACGGTTGTAAAGGTTGTAGATTGATTGTAAATGGAGGAATAATTATGGTATATACAGTTACATTTAATCCCGCACTTGACTATGTTATGAATCTTGATTCGGTTTCTACCGATGACATTAACCGAACCCGTTCCGAAGAACTTTATTACGGCGGAAAAGGTATAAATGTTTCGGCAATTTTGACCCGCCTTGAAATTCCCAATATTGCATTAGGTTTTACCGCAGGTTTTACGGGAGAAAAAATTAAAGAAATGATGGACTGTGACGGGATAAAGAACGATTTTATTGAATTAGACAACGGCTTTACCCGGATAAATGTAAAGATTAAATTCGGTAAGGAGCTTGATATTAACGCAAACGGTCCCGAAATAGGAAAGGATAAAATCGAAGAATTGTTCGGAAAATTAGGAAATCTTAAAAGCGGAGATTTTTTGGTATTGGCAGGAAGCGTTCCTTCCGCTTTGCCGGACGATTTATACAGCAAAATACTTGAAACCCTTGAGGATAAGCGTGTAAATTTTGTTGTAGATACAACGGGCAATCAACTGTTAAACGTGCTTAAATATAAACCGTTTCTTATAAAACCAAATCATCACGAACTTTCGGAAATATTTGGTGAAGATATGGATACCACCGAAAAAATAACTGTTTATGCAAGGAAGCTAAAAGAAATGGGTGCAAAAAATGTGCTTGTTTCCCGCGGGGGCGACGGTGCGTTGCTAATAGACGAAAACGACAAGGTTTATCCAAGAGACGCAGTAGACGGAAAACTTGTAAATTCGGTAGGATGCGGCGATTCTATGGTTGCCGGTTTTATAGCGGGATATATAAAATCCCACAATTACGGAGAAGCATTAAAACTTTCGGTTGCAAGTTCGGCGGCAACAGCATTTTCAAGCGAATTAGCCAAAGCCGATGAAATATACACTATTTATAAAACATTATGAAAGGGGAAAAACTATGCGCATCACAGATTTATTAAAATCCACCGCAATTGAGTTGAACGCTAATGTTAGCAGTAAAAGTGAAGCAATAGACAAACTCGTTGCACTCCACAAGGCGGCAGGAAACCTTACGGATTCCGAAAAATTCAAAGAGGACATTTTAAAGAGAGAGGAACATTCAACCACCGCAATAGGTGAAGGAATTGCCGTTCCCCACGCAAAATCTTCGGCAGTTAAAACCCCCGCACTTTCCTTTATCACCGTTCCGGCAGGTGTTGATTATTCCGCACCCGACGGAAAGAAAACCGACCTTTTGTTTATGATTGCCGCTACAGAAGACGGTGATGTACATTTGGAAATACTTTCGCGTCTTATGGTTATGCTTATGGACGCAGATTTTGCAAATGCTATTAGAAATGCAAAATCCGCCGAAGAACTGTTAAAACTTATAGACGATAAGGAAACCGAAAAGTACAATGAGGCAAAACCCGAAGTAAAAAAGAACGGCTACCGCATCTTAGCAGTTACCGCTTGCCCTACAGGTATTGCACACACCTATATGGCGGCAGAAGCTCTTGAAAAAGCAGGCGAAAAATTAGGTTATTCTTTAAAAGCCGAAACTAACGGCTCCGGCGGCGCTAAAAATGTACTTACCAAAAAGGAAATTGAAGAATGTGACGGTATTATTATTGCCGCAGACAAAAATGTTGATATGGCGCGTTTTGACGGCAAACCCTTATTAAAGGTTTCGGTTTCAAGCGGTATTAACAAGCCCGAAGAATTGATTAAAAAGATTGTTGACGGTAATGCGCCGGTTTATCACCACGAAGGTGATGACAGCTCTGACTTTGACGGAGAAGAAGCAGAAGGCTTCGGCAGAAAGGTTTACAAACACTTAATGAACGGTGTTTCGCATATGCTTCCGTTCGTTGTTGGCGGCGGTGTGCTTATTGCACTCGGATTCCTTATTGATACTATCGCAGGCAATGCTGACGTAGGCGGCACTTTCGGTTTTACAAACTCTATTGCCGCAATCGTTTTCTGGATTGGTAAAGCCGCGTTTGCATTTATGTTACCTGTTCTTGCCGGTTATATTGCACAGTCAATAGCCGACCGCCCCGGTTTGTTGCCCGGTTTTGTCGGAGGCGTGTTTGCCGCAAGCGGTTATACCTTTACTTCGCTTATCGAAAACAAAAACCTTGTAGGCGACGGTTCGGCAGTTTCCGGTTTCCTTGGTGCTTTGCTTGCAGGTTTCGTTGCAGGTATTCTTGTAAATCTTCTTAAAAAGGCATTCAGTTGGCTGCCTAAATCAATGGACGGTATTAAACCCGTATTCATTTATCCGCTTTTAGGCACCCTTCTTATCGGTTTGTTTATGCTTGTTATAAACCCTGTTATGGGCGTTATAAACGGTGCAGTTGCAAACGGGCTTTCTTCACTCGGCAACACAAGTAAATTATTGCTTTCAATAGTACTTGCAGGTATGATGGCTATTGATATGGGCGGTCCGTTCAACAAAGCCGCTTACGTATTCGGTACTGCCGCTATTGCAGACGGCAACACCTGGATTATGGCAGCAGTTATGATTGGCGGTATGGTTCCTCCTATTGCTATTGCACTTGCTACCACATTCTTTAAAGACCGTTGGACAAAAGAAGAACTCAAGAGCGGTCCTGTAAACTATCTTATGGGTCTTTGCTTCATAACAGAGGGTGCAATTCCTTACGCTGCATCCGACCCGCTAAGAGTAATTCCTTCCTGCATAGTAGGTTCTGCAGTTGCAGGTGCCGTAACATCATTGTTCGGTTGTGCTTGTCCTGCTCCTCACGGCGGTATCTTTACATTCGTTGTAGTCGAAAATCCGCTTGGCTATGTAATAGCACTTATTGCAGGTTCTGTTGCAGGCGCACTTATGCTTGGTCTTCTTAAAAAGAAAAAAGCAAACTAACGAGGTATTAATTATGGTATCAAAAGAAGTAGTTATAATTGACAAAATGGGACTTCATATGCGCCCCGCAAATAACTTTATATCGGCTATGACCAAATACAAATCCGATATAACAATAGATTTTAACGGCAATAAAATTAACGGCAAAAGCATAATGAATATTATGGCGGCTTGCATTAAGTACGGCAGTCATATAACCATTATTTGCGAGGGCGAAGACGAACAGCAAATGCTTGACGAGGCGGTTAAACTTATCGAAAGCGGGTTGGAATAATGAAAACGCTTAGAGGTATCGGTGTAAGCTCCGGATATGCTGTGGGTAAAGCAATAGTAATAAAGGAAATCAAACGGGAGCTAAACTCCGCCGTATACACTACGGCAGAGGAAGAAATTAAAAAATTCCAAGATGCTGTTTCGGTTTATACCAAAAACACAAGAGAACTTATTGAACAACTTACCGAAACCGCAGGCAAGAAAAACGCCGAAATTTTGGAAGGCCACCTTGTAATGCTCAGCGACCCGTTTATGCTTTCCCAAATTAACGACAGTATAGCGAGCGGTAATACCGCAGTAAAAGCCACCGATTCGGTATGCAACGGTTTTTACGATATGTTTTCGGCGGTTGACGACGAAATGATGAAGCAAAGAGCGTCTGACATACTTGACATTAAGAACAGTATTATAGGTATTCTTTGCGGTGATAAAGGCGTTGCAATAGAGGATGTCCCGAAGGGTTCTATACTTATTGCAAAGGACTTTACGCCCTCTATGACGTCACGCATTAACCGTGAAAATGTATACGCCGTAATTGCCGAAGTCGGTTCGGTTACATCTCACTCCGCTATTCTTGCAAGAGCTATTGACATTCCTGCCGTTTTAAGCGTAAAGGATGCATCGTCACTTATTAAAGACGGTGACCTGCTTGCCATTGACGGAAGAGAAGGTAAGGTTCTTTTTGAACCCGATAAAAAAACAGTTGAGGAATACGAAAAAAAGCGGGAAGGTTATTTTCAAGAAAAGAAATCACTTGCCGAATATTTCGGCAAACAGACAGTAACCAAAAGCGGAATTAAGAAAACCGTTTACGGTAACATCGGTAAACCCGAAGACGCCGAAAACGTACTTCATAACGGCGGTGAAGGAATAGGACTTTTCAGAACAGAATTTCTTTTTATGGACAGACCGTCCCTACCGTCCGAAGAAGAGCAGTTCGAGGCATATTCTACGGTTGCTAAAACAATGGGTGAAAAGGAAGTAATTATCCGCACCCTTGATATCGGCGGGGATAAAGCCGTACCTTACCTTGAAATTCCCAGAGAGGATAACCCGTTTTTGGGTTACCGTGCAATTAGATATTGCCTTGATAATCCCAATATTTTTAAGGTTCAGTTAAGGGCGCTTTTGCGTGCCGCATATTTCGGCAACATAAAAATTATGCTTCCGCTTATTACCGATATTAAAGAGGTTGAAAAAGCAAAGCAACTGATTTTAGAATGCGAAACCGAACTTGAAAACGAGGGTGCGTTATTTAAGAAAAATGTTCCGTTGGGCGTTATGATTGAAACCCCTGCGGCGGTGCTTATCGCCGATGAATTGGCGCAAATTGCAGATTTCTTCAGCATTGGTACAAACGACCTTACGGGTTATGTAATGGCGGTTGACCGAGGAAACGGAAAGGTTACGGAACTTTACGATGTTCAAAAACCTGCCGTGCTTAAAGCCATCGAAATGACAATCAAAAGTGCTAAAAATGCCGGTATACCTGTTGGTATGTGCGGTGAAGCGGCGGCAGACGGTGCGCTTATCCCAAAACTTATTGAATGGGGACTTGACGAGTTTTCGGTAACGCCTAATTTGATTCTAAAAACCCGCAAAGAAATTTGTGAATTCAACTGAATATAACCCTTAAAAGCTGACCTTTTAGGGTATTCAAAATCATTGTATAAAGATTTATTACAGAGCATATTATTGTGCTGTTACGGCGGAAAGGCTCAAACGAAAATCCGTTCTCGAAGGAGGACGGATTTTTCGTTTCTTCTTATTACTCGGAATTTCGAAATCAAAACTTCTTGTTTTGCAGGGCGATTTCGGTGTTGTAAATTGCCTGCACCGCCGCCTTATCGGAATGTATGACTATATATGTATATATGGCATCAAAAATGGTGAGCTGGGCGATACGCGAGCTCATTGCAAGAATGGAGCGCTTTGTTTCCTCGGACTTTGTAAAAAGCGCAAGGTCACAGGCGTCTACAATAGGGGAGGAGCCGAAGTTTGTAACGCAAATCGTTGTTGCTCCACCGATTTTGGAAAGCCTTAACGCCTCTACAATATCCTTAGAAGACCCCGAGTGAGAAATTCCTATCGCCACGCTTTGGCGGTCTAAGTGGGAGGCTATTATAGCCTGCATATGGTTGTCTGTACAGCTTTGCGCGTCAAGCCCTAAGCGCAGGAATTTATGCGCCGCATCCATAGCGATAGCGGCGGAATTTCCAAGCCCGAAAACCGCAACGCGGCGGGCTTTCATAATAAGCTGTGCCGCATTTTCAAGGGTTTGCTCGTTTAAAACGCTTTCTGTACTTTGTAAAGAAAGGGAAATATCGGTTATGCGCTTTTTAAAAATTTCAAAGCAACTGTCATTTTTAGTGATTTCCGTACCCACCGACGAGGTTGAGCCTATTTCCCCCGCAATACCGATTTTAAGCGCCTGAAACCCGTCAAAGCCTATACGGCGCGAAAAACGCACAACCGTTGCGTCGCCGCAGCCGCACCTTTGGGCAAGCTCGGTTACCGAACAGCTTACCATTTCCTGTGCATTTGCAAGGATAAAATCAGCTATTTTCTTTTCGGCGGGCCCCATTGAAGAATAGAGACTTCTTATTTTATGGATAGTAGATTCCATTTTACACCCCAAAATGAAAATTATTTTCATTATTATAGCAATTTTTTGGAAAAAAGTCAAGTTAACAAAAAATATTTTCATTTATCTGTTGATATTACCTTTTTTTTAAATTATACTTTATAGGTAAAAAACCGCTTTGCGGATAAAAAGGAAATGGTGAAAAATGCTTGATTACAAGGTGAAAATAGGGCTTGTTCCTATGCGCCGAAACACGACCAACCGTCCGGCAAAAACCTTTTTAACCTGGGTTTCCGCCGAGGAGCGCGGTCACAGGTTTGTAGATTACATTGAAAAGAATTTTGCAACCGAAAATGTAAGCTTTGCCGACAGTAAGGGGCTTGGCTGTGCCGACCTTATTTTTGACGAAAAGTCCGCAGACGATATCGTGGAGCGTTTCAAGGCAGAAAATGTTGACGCGGTTATGATAATCAACTGCAACTTCGGCAACGAAGAAGCCGCCGCAGATATAGCTAAGGCTTTAGGCAAGCCCGTGCTTTTGTGGGCGCCCCTTGATGACGAATATTATGTAGACGGTATGAGACCTACCGATTCACAGTGCGGCATTTTCGGTGTTTCCCGCCAGATGCAGCGCTTCCATATTCCGTTTTCGCATTTGCCCTGTTGCCGTGTGGAATCCGAAGAATTTAAAGAGGGCTTTGAAAGCTTTACCCGCGTTGCTTGTATGGTAAAGAATTTCAACGATATGAAAATAGGTCAGGTCGGAATCCGTCCCGCGCCCTTCTATTCGGTAATCTGGAACGAGGGCGAGCTTATGGAGAAGTTCGGTCTCCGTATCACCCCCTTTAATATGGCGGTAATGCAGAATATGTTTAACGAAACCGCCGAGAGCCGTAAAGAAGAAATTGCCGAAATTGAGGATTACATACTTAAAAATTATACCCTTGACGAGCTTACGCCTCAGTATGTAAACCGTATGGCGACCTTGGCTGTTACATACAAGCGGCTGTTTGAGGAAAACAAGCTTGACCTTCTCTCCGCCGAGTGCTGGACGGCAACTCCCCAGATGTTTGACGGTCTTGCTCCCTGCGCGGTTTACGGAATTTTAAACGATTTAGGCTATATCATCTCCTGTGAAAGCGATATACATTGCGCTATTACAATGCTTCTGCTTTCCTGTGCCTCCTTCGGCAAGAAAAAGCCGTTTTTGGGCGAGTTTACTGTGCGCCACCCCGAAAATAAAAATGCCGAGCTTTTATGGCACTGCGGGCCTTTCCCGCTGTCTGTCAAGGCTCCCGATTCCGAAGCGCGTCTTGTAAATCAGCGCGAATGGTTCAGGGCGAAGGACGGGGAATACACCGTTGCCCGCATCGACCAGGAAAGCGGAGATTATATGCTCCTGCCGCTTAAGTGCCACACTACTGCAGGACCTAAGACCCACGGCACATATATCTGGGGCGAGTTTGACAATTTGCAGGCGGTTGAGGACAGGTTAATTGACGGTCCGTATATCCACCATTTCGCTGAAATTGAGGGCGACTACACAAAGGAGCTCCGCGAATTCTGCAAATATGTACCCAATTTAAAAATTGATACATCATTAGACTAAAATTAAAAGGAGATAAAAAAATGCAGTACCAAATGAACGAATTTTTGTTTGCGATGATTCTCACCGAGCTTGAGGACGCGGTAGGCAAGGAAAACTGCTCCACCCGCGCTATCGACAAGGTGACCCACAGCGTGGACTACTATTGGCTTTCCCGTATGTGGGCTGACCGCGGCTGCCGTATGCCCGAGGCGGATTTTGTAGTCTGCCCGAAGGACGCCGAAGAGGTATCAAAGGTAGTTAAAATCGCCAATTATTACAAGCTCCCCGTTACCACCTGGGGCGCGGGCGGCGGCACACAGGGCGGCGCAATCCCCGTTTGCGGCGGTATTGTTCTCGACACCAAGAGAATGAACAAGATTTACGAGGTTAATACCGACGGTATGTACATAGAGTGCGGCACAGGCGCTATCTATAAGCATATTGAATGGGCGGCAAACGAGGTAGGCAAGGCTACAATGCACTATCCCTCAAGCCTTACCTGCTCAACCGTCGGCGGCTTTTTGGCTCACCGCGGTATCGGCGTATGCTCAACCAAATACGGCAAGATAGACGATATGGTGCTCCAGATGGAGGTGGTTCTCCCGAACGGCGATATTATTAATACCTCTCCCGCACCCAAGCACGCCGCGGGTCCTGATTTAAACCAGATATTCATTGGTTCTGAGGGCACTCTCGGAATTATAACAAAGGCTCAAATCCGTATTTTTGACCAGCCCGAGGAACGCCGCTTCAGGGGCTTCCTGTTCCAGGATATGGAGGGTGCGTTTAAGGCGTCCCGCGAGCTTTTGCAGAAGTTCAAGCCCTCTGTAATGCGTCTTTATGACGAGGCGGAGACCTCCACACTTATTAAAAAGATTGTAGGCGTTGAGCGCAAGGGCGCCTTTATGAACATAGCCTACGAGGGCGACCGCGAAATGGTTGAGGTTGAGGAAAAAATACTCCTTAAGACCTTTGCTAAGTACGGTGCTGAAGACTTAGGCGATGAATACGGCAAAAAGTGGTGGGAAGAGAAGATTACCTTCTTCTATCCCGGTCATATGATGGATATTCCGCAGATGTTCGGCACAATGGATACAATAGCCCCCTACGGTAAGATTGAGGAAATCTACTGGGCTATGAAAGAGGCCATTGAAACAAACTTCCCGCAGGCAAGATTTATTGCGCATTTCTCGCATTGGTACGAGTGGGGTGCAATGGTTTATGACCGCTTTATCATTGACGGTAAGGATGTTCCCGAGGATCCGGTTGAGGCATTAAGACTTCACCAGGCAGTTTGGACCTGCGGCGTTCGCACAGCGCTTGCTCACGGCGGCGTTGTAAACGACCACCACGGCGTAGGCATAAAGCTGGGCAGACTTATGAAGGAGCAGTACGGCCCCGCAATGCAGGTATTTGAAGGACTTAAGAAAACACTCGACCCCAACGGCATTATGAATCCGTTTAAGTTAGGTCTTTAATTAGGAGGAAAAACAAATGAATTTATCCCATAAAGCTAAACAACATGTTGATTCCTGCCGCTTTTGCTGGATGTGTCACCACATCTGCCCGATAGGAAACGCAACCGGTCACGAGAGAAGCACCGCCCGCGCAAGGGCGCTCGGCATTTCGCTTGTAAACCGCGAAGCGATTGAACTTTCTGAAATAATGGATAACATTTATGAGTGCTGCACCTGCGGCGGCTGTGTACACGACTGCACCACAGGCTGGGATCCTGTAATGTTTACAAAGGAAGTAAGACTTAAGGCGGCGCTTGAAAACAAGCTTCCCGATTACATCAATAAGCTTGTTGACAACTGCCTTGATACCGGCAACGCCTACGGTGTAACCGAGCTTTCGGCCGACCTTAAAAAGGCTGTCGCCGCTCACAGCGAAAAGACCGACACCCTCCTTTATTTAGGCGCGGACGCGCGTTACAAAGTACCCGAACAGGCTGTAAAGGCAATAAAAGTACTCGAAAAGGCAAATGTAAGCTTTACTGTTTTAGAGGACGAACCGGCAAGCGGCGCACAGCTTGATTTCCTTATAGGAGCGGCGGACGAAACCAAAAAGCAGATGGAAAATGCTGCCCAAGTTTTCGGCGGCTATAAGACGGTTATTCTCTATGACCCCACCGACGCTAAGACCGTAAAACAGCTTTACAAGGAATACGGAATTGAGGTTAAAGCCTCTGCCGTTACATACACCTCTTTTGTAGCAGGTCTTATTAAGGACGGAAAGCTTAATGCTAAGAACACCGGTAAAACCGTTGTTTTCCAGGACCCGTATCAGCTCTCCCGCGACCTTGAGGAAACCGAGGAGCCGCGCGAGATTATAAAGGCGTTTGCAGAGCTTCACGAATTATTCCTTAACCGTAAAGAAACCGTGTGGGCGGGCAATCTTCTTATGGCGGAGTATATACCCGATGTTATAGCAGAGGTTGCCGCACGCAGAATTTTCAACGCCGAAAGCATCAAGGAAAGCGTTATTGTTACCGCCTGCGTTTCGGAATACGCCGCGCTTAAATCGGTAAAGCAGGGTAAGGTTGAGATTTTATCTATCGAAGACTTAATTTTAGGTGAATAATTATGTTGGTTAATTTAAAAAAGATTATTGCTATGGCTGAAGAAGGCGGATACTGTATTCCTGCTTTTAATGTTTACAATACCGAAACAATTATGGGTGTTGTAGCGGCCGCCGAAGAAGCCAAGGCACCTGTTATTATTCAGGTGTATCCCCGCCTTATAAACGAAGAGGTAGGCTTTTATTTAGCCCCCGCCATTGTTGCGGCGGCTAACAGAGCGAGCGTTCCGATTTGCTTCCACCTTGACCACGGCCCTGATGAAACAAGCGCGCAAAAAATACTTCGCTGGGGCGCTACAGGCGTTATGTATGACGGCTCGGTGCATCCCTTTGAAGAAAATGTTGCTGTCACCAAGCATATCGTTGAAATTTGCAATGCAGTTAATGTCGGTGTTGAGGGAGAGCTCGGTCATATCGGAAGTGTAAACGATGAAACTATGGAGGAGTTCACAGACCCCGACGAGGCGGCAAAATTTGTTGAAGCCACAGGCGTCACCTGTCTTGCAGTACTTATCGGCAACGCGCACGGTCACTATAAAAAGACCCCCTGCCTTGATATTGAGAGGGTGAAAGCGATTCGCAAGGCGACAAATAATACTCCCTTGGTTTTACACGGCGGTTCGGGTATTCCTGATGATCAGGTTAAGGCGGCTATTAACGCAGGTATCCGCAAAATGAACATCGGCACAGATGTGTGCTGTGCCTTTGCAGAGGGTGCTAAGGCTGAACTTGACAACCCGAACAGAAGTCTTGCGGTTGACCTGTTTATGAAACCGTCTATCGAGAGTGTTAAAAAGTTGGCACTTAACAAAATTTCCTTGACAGGCGCACTGGGAAAGGCGTAAAATATGAGTAGAATTGTAGGAATAGGCGCTAATGTGTTCGACACCCTTTACAATATCCCTACATACCCTAAGGAAGACACTAAAATGAGGGCTGCCGCCAGCAAAACTGCCGGCGGCGGTCCTGTTGCCACAGGGCTTGTAGCGGCGGCGAAATTGGGTGAAGATACCGCGTATATCGGCGTTTTGTCGGACGATAACGGCGGCAGATTTTTAAAGGAAGATTTCTGTAAATACGGCGTTGAAACAAGGTTTATTGATGTAAAATCGGGCTATCGCTCCTTCCAGTCGGTGCTTTGGCTTTGCGAGGACACCGCTACGCGCACCTGTGTTTTTGACAAGGGTGATTTACCGCCTTTGGTGCTTAATAAGGCGCAGAAGCAGGCTATAAAGGATGCCGAAATCTTAATGGTTGACGGTAACGAAATGGACGCGGCGGTAGAGGGTGCAAAAATTGCCCGTGAAAACGGCGTAAAGGTGCTTTATGACTGCGGCGGACTTTATGAGGGTGTAGAGCGTTTGTTAGCTCTTACCGACATTATGATTCCGTCCGAAGAATTTGCTTTGGGTCATACAGGTTGCGCTGCTGCCGAAGAAGCCGCCAAAAAGCTCTATGAAACCTATAAACCGCTGGTTGTTGTAATTACCCAAGGTAAAAAAGGCGGATTGATTTATGACGGTAAGGAAATTACAGCCTACCCGATTTATCCGGCAGTTGTAGTTGACTCTAACGGTTCGGGCGATGTCTTCCACGGTGCATTTGCTGCGGGTGTCGCAAAAGGCTTTGATTACCTTAAGTGCTGCCATTTTTCAAGTGCGGTATCTGCGATTAAATGTACGGGTGTGGGAGCAAGAGAAAGCGTACCCGACTTTGAAACCGTAAAAAATTATTTAAAGGAGAACGGTTATGAACTTTAAAAAAGCTTATAAGCCTGCGAAAGGATATACCCCCATTTGTAAAATAGGTGAATGTTCGCTTAAAAAGTTAGAATTCGGTATTATTGAATTAGACGCAGGCGAAAGCCTTGATTTTAACACTAAGGATAAAGAGTTTGCGTTTATTATGCTTGAGGGTCACTGTAATGTAGAAACCGGTGATAAAAAGTGGGAAAATGTAGGAAACAGAAAAAATGTTTTCGAAAACCGCAAGGCAGAATGCATTTATATGCCTATTGATACCGCCTGCAAATTTACTGCATTGGACCACATTAAGGTTGCGGTTTGCGGAACACCCGTAAGTGAGAAAACAGAACCTCAGGTGCTTCGTGAAGACCATGCTGTTTTAAAGACCTTAGGCCGCGTTCCTTTTGAAAGAGAAACCAGCTTTTTAATCGACCAGAACTCTAATGCTAAGGTTTTGACCATCGGCGAGTGCTACACCACCGAGGGTAACTGGGCAGGCTTCCCGCCCCATAAGCATGATGAAGATAATATGCCCACAGAATGCATATGTGAAGAAATTTATTATTTCCTTTACAATCCGAAGCAGGGCTTTGGCGTCCAGCTTTTATATACCGCTGACGGAAAAATTGACGAGGCTTACAGGGTTCAAAACGACGAGTTGGTTGAATTCCCTTACGGATACCACAGCACGGTTTCCACTCCCGGGTATGAAACCTATTTCCTGTGGCTTATGGCAGGGGATTATCAAGGCTTTAACCGCAGTAATGACCCTATTCATGATTGGATTAAGTAAATAAATGTGTTATAATAACCTCATAGCAGTGGCGTGGAAGCCACTGTAAATGCTCTGCATTTAAGAAAATCTATGATTTTTTCTGTGAGAACATTGAAACTTTAAATCCACCGAACTGAGGTTCGGTAACGGCTTTGCCGTTTCAAAGACTTCGTCTTTGGATTTATGTTATAATAGAGATATGCTTTTTTGCATATCTCTATTGTGCTAATAAAATATTATAGAAATGAGCGGGTTTAGAATGATTACACTGAAAAACGAATTCCTAACAGCATCCTTTAATGAGGTCGGAGCAGAGCTTAAGAGCCTTGTGTTCGGCGGAAAAGAATACATCTGGGAAGGCAGAAGCGAGGTGTGGGCAGGCTCATGTCCCCTTTTGTTCCCCATATGCGGCGGACTCAAAGAGGATAAATATACATACAAGGGCAAGGAATACACCCTTAAAAAGCACGGATATGCCCGTTTTACAACCTTTGAGATTGAGAATAAGACCGACAGCTCGGTTGTTTTTTTACATAAATCGGACGAAGAAACAAAGAAAAGCTTTCCCTTTGACTATGAATTAAGGGTTATTTACACGCTTGACGGCAAGACCGTAAAGGTGGATTATTCGGTTAAGAACCTGACTGATGATACAATGTACTTCAGTATCGGCTCACACGAGGGCTATTACACACCCGAGGGAATAGAAGATTATGATGTAATATTCCCGCAAAACGAAACCCTTGACTCCTGTGCGCTTTACGGAAATTTGCTTTCAAATCAGCAGTTACCCATTCTAAAGGACAGTAATGTTCTCCCCCTGTACGATAAATATTTTACTGTTGACGCACTTGTTTTTAAGGATTTAAAATCCCGTTCTGCTACGCTCCGTAACAGAAAAACCGGTAAAGCTGTTCGGGTTGATTTTCCCGACGCCGACTATTTCCTTTTGTGGCATAAGCCAAGCTCCCCTTATATGTGCTTAGAGCCCTGGAGCGGCATACCCGATATTGTCGGCAGCAGCTACGATATAACCGAAAAAGAGGGAATAATCGCCCTTGAAAGCGGCAGGGAATATAAATCCTCCCATACACTGAATGTTATTGAATAAGGGTGGGAAAATGTTAGAAAGTTTAAAGAAATTAAACCCCGATATCAGGATTTATTCCGTAAATGACAGCGAGTTTAAAACCTTTGGTCGGGTTATTGAAAATCTTGATACTGCGGAAATTATCGCCGCGGCAAAAAAGATTGAAAACCCCGAAAAGGGCTCTTTGTATACACCGAGCGAGGAAAGCTTTGAGAGACTTAAAATCGCCGATGAAATTAAAAATAAATTTTTCGGCACATTACCGACACAAATCGGCTACTGCTACGGACACAGTAATTTCCTTAATGCCGCCGAATGGCATTTTTCAAGCGAAATTAATATTGCCGTAACACCACTTGTCCTTATTTTAGGGCATATTTGGGATATTGAGAAGAGCAAGATTGATTCTTCTTCCTTTAAGGCATTTTATCTTCCTGCAGGCACCGCCGCCGAGATTTACTCAACAAGCCTTCACTTCTGCCCTTGCGAGGTGGAAAAAAGCGGTTTTGGCTGTGTAGTAGGTCTCCCGATTGACACTAACACACCTCTTGAGATAAACCCCGATAACCCGCTTTTGTTCCGCAAAAACAAATGGATTATTGCCCATGAGGAAAACACCGCCCTTATAGACAGAGGCGTTGTTTCGGGAATAACAGGCAAAAATTTTGAAATAAAATATTAAGGAAGAATAAAAATGCAGGTTTTTTCGGCTACACTCAACCAAATGCTGGTGCTCTTCATATTTATGGCGATGGGCTTTTTTCTAAACAAAAAAAGGCTTTTGCCCTTAGACAGCTCGACGGTACTTTCCAAGCTTGAAACCTATCTTTTTGTACCGTGTCTTGTTTTTTCGGTATTTTATAAATACTGTACGGTGGAGAATTTCAAGCAAAAGTCGGTTTACATAATATATGGAACGGCTATAATGGCTGTCTCGCTTGTTATCGGAATTTTTTTGGCAAAGCTTTTTGCAAAGGACGGCTATCTTCGCAAAATATATACATATTCCTTTGCGGTTGCCAATTTCAGCTTTATGGGCAATGCGGTAGTATTAGGCATCTTCGGTGAGCGAATACTCTTTGATTATATGATTTTCACCCTGCCGCTTAATCTATATGTTTATTCTATCGGCACAGCCTCGCTTATACCAAGCGATAAGGGCGGAAAAATCAGCATTAAAGCCTTTGTAAACCCGATTTTTATTTCGCTGATATTAGGGGCGGTCTGCGGACTTTGCTCTATTTCCTTGCCTAAATTTATAACCTCCGCAATTTCCTCGGCGGGGGCTTGTATGTCACCCCTTGCAATGCTGCTTACGGGCTTTGTTATAGGCGGCTACTCCCTTAAAAAGCTGGCAAGCGATAAAAAGGTATATTTAGCCTCGCTTATCCGACTTATAATTTTGCCCTCAATTTTTATGCTTGTTTTGTTGGCTTTAAAAACCGAAAGCGCAATTATCCGCGCGGCACTTTGTGCTACTGCTATGCCGCTTGGTCTTAACACGGTGGTATTTCCCGCCGCTTACGGGGGAGACACCACACCGGGCGCGTCAATGGCATTAATATCTCATTTGATTTCGATTGTCACAATACCCGTGATGTTTGCAATATTTTTATAGGAGGAAGGCTTCGTGAAATACCTTCTCGGAATAGATTTCGGCGGCGGCTCATCAAAGGCCACCCTTATTGATACAAAGGGCAATATTGTCGCCGAAAGCACGGCGGAATATCCCACATATTACCCCGACGGCGGCTGTGAACAGCACCCCAAAGATTGGCAGAATGCCCTCATAGAAAATATTTCCGTTTTAAAAACAAAAAGCGGTATTAACTCGGCTGATATTCTTTGTGTCGCTATTGATTCGGCTACCCATACCGCGGTTTTGTGCGACGAAAATAAACAGCCCTTGCGCCCCGCAATCCATTGGACCGACAGCCGTTCCGTGAAAGAATCAAAGGAACTGGATGAAAAATACGGCGAGGAAATTTTAAGGGTTTCCTACCATAAAGCGGGGGTGTTTTGGACTTTACCTCAGCTATTGTGGGTTAAAAATAACGAACCTGAAAATTTCAGCAAAATCCGTTATATTTTCTTTGAGAAGGACTATATCAGATATTTATTGACCGATGTTTTTTGTACGGATTATATTGAGGCAGAGGGCAGTATGCTTTTTGACTGTGAAAAAATGTGCTGGAGCAAAAGGCTTTGCGAAATTGCAGGTATCAGCGTGGATTTTCTTCCCCCTATTAAAAAGCCCACCGATATTATCGGGGGTATAACCAAAGCCGCCGCCGATATTACGGGACTTAAAGAGGGAACACCCGTTATTTGCGGCACTACAGACACGGTAATGGAGGTTTTCGCAGGGGGCGCTGTAAATAAAGGTGATGTTACGGTTAAGCTTGCAACGGCAGGCAGAATTTGCGTTATAACCGACAAGCCCTATCCCCACAGGGACTTAGTAAATTATTCTCATATTACAGAGGGTCTTTGGTATCCCGGCACCGCCACAAAATCTGCCGCGGCAAGCTACCGTTGGTACCGCGACACCTTCGGCGGAAATTATAAGGAATTGGACGAGGGTGCAATGAATGTGCCCATCGGTTGCGAGGGCTTGCGCTTCCATCCGTATTTAAACGGTGAATTGTCCCCCTATGCCGACCCGATGCTTTGCGGCAGCTTTACCGGAGTGCGCGCAACACACACAAAAGCTCACTTCACCCGTGCAGTTTTAGAGGGCGTTTGCTTTGCGCTTTTAGATTCCCGTTCTGTCCTTGATGAGGTGGGAATTAATTATTCTCTTACCGCAACCGCTATCGGCGGCGGCACAAAGGGGGAATTTTGGCGGCAAATTGCGGCAGATGTGTTAGGAATGACCCTTAAAACCGTCAAAAGCAGCGATTCGTCTTTTGGTTCCGCTATGCTTGCAGGTGTTGCAGTCGGAGTATTTAAAAATCCGAAGGATGCGGCTCAAAAATGCGTTAAATTCACAAGTGAAACCAAGCCTAATCCCGAGAACACCGAAAAATACCGCAAGGTTTTCGAGGAATATAAAAAAATACACGATGCGTTAGCCCCGATTTATTCTGCGAGGTAAGTATGAAGATAGTTGTTTGCATAAGGCAGTCGGCGGACGGCGAGATTAACCCTTTTGACGCGTCCGCCTACGAAACTGCCCTTAGAATAAAGGATGCCCAAATTACAATTCTCAGTATGGGGCCCGAAAAAACCGCCGCTTTCCTTGAAAATTTAACTCGGCTCGGTGCTAAAGAGGCGATACTGCTTACCGACAAGGCATTCGCGGGAGCAGATACCCTTGCAACCTCATACACTTTATCCCTTGCAATTAATCAATTAAAGCCCGACCTTATAATCTGCGGCAGGCAGTCGGTGGACGGCGATACAGGGCAGGTGGGACCCTCACTTTCGGTAAACACGGGCTATAAGCTTTTGACTAATATTATGTCGGTTGCGTCCTGTGAAGAAAGAATAGAGTGTATAAACCGTGCGGGGGAAACCGTAACGGCTGATTTTCCCGCCCTTATAACGGTGGAAAAAAGCCTTAATTTAAGACTGCCGAGCATACGCTCGAAAACCGCCCCCGTTACTGTTTTAAATGCCAATGATTTAAATGCCGATTTATCCCGTTGCGGACTTGCGGGCTCTCCCACAAGGGTGATAAAGACCTTTGAAAACGAGCAGGATCGCCGCCGATGTAAATTTATATCGCCTGACGGGCTTAATACCGCGATAGAGGACGGACTTAAAAAGGGCGCTGAAAAAATCACCCCCAAGGTAAGCGAAAAAAAGCTTAAAAATGTATGGATTGTAGGAGACTCGCCGCGTGATGCGGCAAATACCGTCGCCGAAAGCATTACGGTAATTCAGATAGACACACCCGAAAAAATGACCGAAGCAATAAGAGGCGGCAAGCCTGACGCGGTTCTTTGGGGCAGCGACCCGCTTTCAAAGGCTGTAGCTCCGCAGGTCGCGGCTTTGCTTAAAACGGGACTTTGCGCCGATTGCACCGCCCTTGAAACCGACGGCGAAACACTTTATATGTACCGTCCTGCCTGCTCGGGCAATATTATTGCAAAAATCCGCTGTGAAACTAAGCCTCCTATGGCTACAGTCCGCACAGCGGAAAAGGAACAAAAAAACATTGTTGTCGGCATAGGCTACGGTGCAAAGGAGTCCATAACAGAAATTAAGGCGCTTGCCGATAATTTAGGCGCAGGAATAGCCGCAACCCGCAAAATGGTAGACAACGATTATCTGCCCTATGATATTCAGGTTGGACTTACGGGTAAATCGGTTAATCCCGAAGTATATATCGCTTTTGGCATTTCGGGTGCGGTTCATCATATTGCAGGCATACGGCAGTCGGGAACAGTTATAGCTGTAAACCCCGATAAGGACGCTCAGATTTTCAAATACGCCGATTACGGTATTTTGGCATCGGTTGATGAAGTAATAGCTTCTTTTAAAAATTTTCTTTAAAATATCAGGTAAGCATAAAAAACCCCGAATTTCACATTCGGGGTTTTTGCTTAATATTCCGTAACACCGTTAAAGACGAGTACCGCGTCACCCGTAAGGGTTATGCGCTCGTCGGTGTAATTAACAATAAGGTCGCCGCCCTTTACCTTTACGGTGATATCCTCGCCCTTGTTGCATTTGCCCGTCTCACAGGCGGCGGCAACAGCGGCGCAGGCACCCGTACCGCAGGCGGAGGTTTCGCCGTTTCCGCGCTCCCACACCCGCATTTTAAGGGTGTTTTTATTTACAAAGCGCACAAACTCGGTGTTAATCCGCTGGGGGAAAATCGGCGCGTTTTCAAACTTAGGGCCTACTGTTTCAATGTCGATATCCTCTATACTGTCGCAGAAAAGCACGCAGTGGGGATTACCCACATTTACGCAGGTGATGTTGTAAATCTTATCCCCTATCATAGCGGGGTAATCTACAAGCTTATCGGCATTTATTGTTGAGGGCAATTCTTTGGTTTCAAAGCACGCCCTGCCCATATCAACCGAGGCGAGGGTGACTTTATTACCCGAGGTGTAAAGCTCCAAGCTCTTAACGCCGCTCGCGGTCTCTATAGTCACGCTGTCGCCCGTCACAAGCCCGTTATCGTACAGATATTTTGCGGCACAGCGTATGCAGTTGCCCGCCATTTTACCCTCCGAGCCGTCACGGTTAAATATCCGCATCTTAGCGTCGGCAATTTCCGATTTTTCAATAAGCACTATTCCGAAGCCGCCGACCCCTAAATGGCGGTCGCAAAGGCTAATGCACAGCGACTCGGGGCAGGTGATGGAATTATCGAAATTTTCGATAAAAATGTAATCATCCCCCGTCGCCTGCATTTTTGAGAATTTAAGGCTCTGCCGCTTATCTCGCATATTATTGATGTCCACAAGCTCGGTGTTTTGCTGATTGTAGCGGGCGGCGGTAATATCCGCAAGGGCGTTCGCGGTGTCAAGGGAGGTAAGGCAGGGGATTGATAACTGCAATGCCCGCCTGTGGAGCGCGATATAATCCTCCACGGTGGAGTCCATAAGGGCGCCTGTGTAAATAATGTAGCTTATATCCCCCTTTTCGAGGAGCTTAAAGGCGTTGTCGCTTTCCTTAATTCCCGCGATTTCGGTTACGGCAATGCCGAGGGTACGGATAGTCTCGGCGGTTTCGGCGGTGGCGTAAAGCTTGAACCTCAAATCGTAGAACTTTTTAGCAAGTGACACAACCTCATGCTGGTCATGGGTGTCCACACTTAAAAGCACCCCCACATCTTTTTGCAGAACAGAGGATTTAAGGGTCATTCCCGCCGCGGTAAGCCCCTTAAAGAGGGCTTCGGTAAGGGTTTTGCCTATACCCAGTACCTCGCCGGTCGATTTCATTTCGGGTCCTAAGTAGGAATTGACATCGTTAAGCTTTTCAAAGGAGAATACAGGCACCTTAACCGCGTAATACGGCGGAATTTTGTGAAGTCCCGTGCCGCAGCCTAATTCTTTAAGGGTACTTCCCGTCATAACCCGCGCGGCAATATCTACCATAGGCACGCCCGTCACCTTGCTGATATACGGTACGGTGCGGGAGGCTCGGGGGTTAACCTCAATTACATAAAGCTCGTTGTTGTAAATAAGGTACTGAATGTTTACAAGCCCCTTAGTGCCGAGTGCCAGCGCCAGCTTTTCGGAGCAATCCACAATACGGCGCATCATTTTATCGTTAATGCTGTAGGGCGGGTAAACGGCTATTGAGTCGCCGCTGTGTACCCCCGCCCGCTCGATATGCTGCATAACGCCGGGGATAAGCACATCCTTGCCGTCGGATATTACATCGACCTCTAATTCCTTGCCCGCCATATATTTATCCACAAGCACGGGGTTATCTATGCCCTGCGCCAAGATGCGCTCCATATAAACCTTTACCTCGTCCTCGTTGTGGACTATCTTCATATTCTGCCCGCCGATAACATAGGAGGGGCGCAAAAGCACGGGGAAGCCCAAGGAGTTGGCGGCGTTTATTGCTTCGTCTAAGGTATTTACGCCGACACCTTTAGGTCTTTTAATCGAGAATTTTTCCAGCAGCTCGTCAAAGCGCTCCCTGTCCTCAGCAAGGTCTATGCCCTCGGCAGATGTGCCGAGAATTTTTATACCGCTCTCATCAAGGAATTTTGTAAGCTTAATAGCGGTCTGACCGCCGAAAGCCACAACCACCCCTACCGGCTTTTCGACCTTAATTATATTCATTACATCTTCGTCTGTAAGCGGCTCGAAATAAAGCCTGTCCGCCGTGTCGTAATCTGTCGAAACGGTTTCGGGGTTGTTGTTGACAATTACAACATCAAAGCCCGCTTGCTTCAGCGTCCAGACACAATGAACCGAGGAATAGTCAAACTCTATTCCCTGACCGATTCTGATAGGCCCTGAGCCTAAAACCATAATAACCGGCTTGCCCGAGCGCTTAAAGGAACGCGCCTCGCACTCGCCCCCATAGGTCGAGTAGAAATAGGGGGTCACCGCGTCAAATTCCGCGCCGCAGGTATCGACCATTTTGTAGGCGGCGTCGGCGGTGGGTAAGCTTTCCGCACCCGAAATGCGCTTTAAGGCTTTATCGGTGTAGCCTAATTTCTTGCCCTTTAAATAAAGGCTTTCGTCAATACCGTTCTCGATTTCCTTTTCGTAGTTAACAAGGTTTAAAAGCTTGTAAAGGAAAAAGCGGTCAATGCGGGTGATTTCAAATATTTCGTCCACCGAAACGCCGCTTTTAAGCGCCTCAAAGATCGTAAACAAACGGCGGTCGTCCGCGATTTTAAGCCGTTCTTTAATATCAAGGTCTGAAATGGGAGCGGCGTTAAGGGTATCGAGGGAGATTTCCGCCCCCCTTACCGCCTTCATAATGCCCTCTTCAAAGCTTTCGCCTATCGCCATAACCTCGCCTGTCGCCTTCATCTGGGTGCCAAGCTTTCTTGACGCGCCCGCGAATTTATCAAAGGGCCATTTAGGAAGTTTAACTACAACATAGTCGAGGGCAGGCTCAAAGCAGGCGCAGGTTTTGCCCGTAATATCGTTGGTAATCTCGTCCAGAGTGTAGCCCAGGGCAATTTTGGTGGTGATTTTCGCAATCGGGTATCCTGTCGCCTTTGACGCCAAAGCCGAAGAGCGGGAAACTCTGGGGTTTACTTCAATTACCGCGTACTCGAAGCTGTCGGGGTTTAGGGCGAATTGACAGTTACAGCCCCCCACAATACCTAATGCCGAGATAATGTTAAGCGCCGCGCTCCTTAGCATTTGATACTCCTTGTCCGAAAGGGTAAGCGCTGGGGCGACAACAATGCTGTCCCCCGTGTGAACGCCTACGGGTTCGAAGTTTTCCATACTGCAGACCGCGATAACATTTCCCGCATAGTCGCGCATTGTTTCAAACTCAATCTCTTTCCACCCGAAGATGTACCTTTCCACAAGTATCTGTGTAATGGGGGATAGGTCGAGTCCTGTTTTAGCTATAATTTTAAGCTCCTCAGCGTTATTCGCAACGCCGCCGCCCGCTCCGCCTAATGTGAACGCGGGGCGCACTATTACGGGATATCCGATTTTTTGGGCAATAGAGAGCGCCGTATCAATATCGTTTGCAATGTCCGAGGGGATTGTCGGCTCGCCTATCGCCGCCATTGTGTCCTTGAATAATTCCCTGTCTTCGGCTTTATCGATAGCCTCGGCGTTAGTGCCGATAAGCCGCACGCCGTTGTCTTTCAAAAAGCCGTCCTTATCAAGCTGCATTGCAATAGTAAGTCCCGTCTGACCGCCCAAGCCCGCCAAAAGACTGTCGGGCTTTTCCTTTAAGATAATGCGTTTTACGGTTTCCTCTGTAAGCGGCTCTAAGTATATTTCGTCTGCTAATGCCTTGTCGGTCATAATGGTAGCAGGGTTGGAGTTTACAAGCACCACATTCACGCCCGCGTCCCTTAAAACGCGGCACGCCTGCGCTCCCGCGTAGTCAAACTCCGCCGCCTGCCCTATAACGATAGGGCCCGAGCCTATAACCAAAACCTTTTTTATACTTTTATCAAAAGGCATTTATTTTTCCTCCATAAGCTTTAAAAAGCGGTCGAATAAAAAGGCTGAATCCTTAGGGCCTGACGCCGCCTCGGGGTGGAACTGCACCGAAAAGGCGGAAAGTTTTTCATAATCTATCCCCTCGCAGGTGCCGTCATTCGCGTTAATGAAGCTGATTTTGCCGGTTTTAACGCTCTCCGGCACAACCGCATAGCCGTGATTTTGGCTTGTTATATAGGTGCGTTTTCCCTCGGTTTCCTTTACAGGCTGATTAACGCCCCTGTGACCGTATTTAAGCTTCTCGGTTTCAGCCCCCATAGCCAGCGCCAAAAGCTGATGACCGAGGCAAATGCCGAAAATAGGCTTTTTACCTATAAGGTTCTTTATAACCTCTATCTGAAAAAGGTTTTCAGCAGGGTCGCCCGGGCCGTTTGAAAGCATAATGCCGTCAGGATTGGTTTTTAAAATTTCCTCCGCTGTCGCAGTAGCGGGTACTGCCGTTACCCTACAGCCGCGTTTATTTAATTCCCTTATAATGTTGCGCTTTGCGCCGTAATCGATAAGGGTTACTTTAAATTTTTCGTTTTCGGCGGGGTAAACTGCGGCGGTTTTTGCCGTTACGCTATCCACCGCGCCGATAATTTTATAATCCTGAAGCAACTTCAAATCGGACGGGATTTCACTGCAAATCGCCGCGTTCAGTACACCTTGCTCGCGGATAATTTTGGTTATGGCTCTGGTGTCCACCCCGTAAATTGCGGGGATACCCTTTTCCTTTAAAAAGCTGTCAAGGGTTCCCTTGCACCTGAAATTCGACGGATTATCGCATTTTTCGCGGACAACATAGCCCTTTACCGAGCACTCCCCCTCGAAATCCTCGGGGATTATTCCGTAATTTCCTATCATAGGGAAGGTCTGCAGTACAATCTGCCCGTAATAGCTCTCGTCCGTAAGGGTCTCGATATAGCCGCACATACCCGTGGTGAAAACAAGCTCGCCCACCGTGTCCTTTTGAGCGCCGAAGGAGTAGCCCTCAAAAACCGTTCCGTCCTCTAATACCAAATATGCCTTTTTATCCATAGCTTTAACCCAAGGTGGCGGCCATTACCGCCTTAATTGTGTGCATACGGTTTTCTGCCTCGTCAAACACTATCGACTGCGGCGACTCGAACACGCCGTCTGTCACTTCAAAGCAGTCTCTGCCGAATTTTTCGCCCA
>CAZRMP010000013.1:25643-28303 GCA_964601235.1 uncultured Ruminococcus sp. | reverse complement strand
CCCGACCTGCTGATTACAAATCAGCTGCTCTACCAACTGAGCTACACCAGCATTTTTCAGCGCCTAAATACTATACCATAAACTGAGGACAAAGTCAAGAAAAAAATTATATTTTTGATACTTAAATAAATAAAAAATCGAAAAAGCAAAAAAATTTTAAAAAAGGCTTGACAAAACGGCTTATTTTCGTTATAATAAACTTGCGAACATTTGTTCGGGAGGTTAAAGTTATGACATTTGCAATGATATTAAGGACAATTTTTGAAATACTTTTATTTGCCGCGGTTATTTGGGGTATCTTTCACGAAGACCGTCTTGCCGCATTTGAAAAACGCATTTTATGTAACATAAAGCGCAGAAGGCTTAAGGTTGTGCACAGTAACCCTGTACGCAAACAACCTGCACATTTCTAAGCTTCAAAATTAAGCGAAAACAGACCTTAATTATCCAATTTGATATTTAAAAATAAAAGGGCAAAGACTTTGCTAACGCCACATAAGGCAGTATTTATGTAGGGGATACGGTGCAGTGCTGATGATGGTGCTGCGCCGTATCTTTTTTTGGGGTATTAGGGAACTCCCTAAAAAATCTACCGATTAAGGCGGAGACTGCCCGCACAGTTTCCCTGCTTGTTACTGTATACGATGCGAACCTGTTGTAATTCTTTTTCAAGTGGCAGTAAATAGAAATTTTCTACGCCTCATAGAAACAGGTCTATTGTGCGGTTATTGCTAATGCGGTGGATTTTCCGTATAATGTAGCCAGAGGCCTCAAAAAATTAGAATCAGGAGGTTACTATGAATCTTTTAATTGGTGAAAATATCAAACGAATGCGCCGTGAGCGCGACCTGACGCAAGAGGAAATAGCTACTCACCTCGGCATATCGTTTCAATCCATAAGCAAGTGGGAACGAGGGGATGGATACCCGGATATAACCATGCTACCGTCGTTAGCAAATTACTTTGGAATCAGTATTGATGAATTGATCGGCATAAGCGAAATTGAAAAAAACAATCAATACTGTGAAATCAATCGAATATGGGATGAAAACAATAAAAAAGGATTGCATCAAGAGAATGTCTCACTTATGCGCCAATCACTAAAAACCTTTCCTAACAATTCTCTTTTACTCGTTCAGCTATCCACATCACTTGAAAAACTGGATGGAACAAATGAAGAAAAACTCCAACATTTGCGAGAATCCATAGCTGTTCAGGAACAAATACTTCAATATGGGGAAGATTCTGAGGTGCGCGGCGCAACACTTTATAACATATGTTTCGCATACTGGAAAGTCGGCGAATATGACAAGGCGTTGGAGCAAGCAAGAAAACTTCCAAACCTCTACAAAGCACGCGAAAATGCTCTTGTATATTTTCTGCAGGGTGAGGAAAAGCATAAAGTTGCAAGAGAAGCACTCACTCCGATTGCATGGGTAATTGCTCATCATATGACTGCCCTCTACGAAACAGAAAATGACCCAACCTATCTGACCAAAGCAGAAAAGATACTTGACATACTTTTTGCCGGTGAGACGGAAAATAATTTTATTGAATCAATTCGTGAGCGAATCCGCAAACGAGTTTCACAATAATATAAATTCACAGATAATTACTCTGCCTTTATTTCGGGCAGAGAAAGAAAGACAGCACAGAAGATAGTTTTACCTTCTATGCTGTCTTTTGCCTTTGCTAACTCTCATAAAGGTTGTGTTTGACTGTTGTTTTCAAATTGCTTCCCTATGCGGTGTCGCCATTATCTGCTTTGCTTTTTTATTTTTAGCCGTGCCATAGCCCTTGCAAGGGAAATTTCATTATGCCTGTGCTCCTTAATGTTTTGCGCGTGTTCAATTTTATCAAGCGCGCGGCGGCGGGATTCCTCGGCACGAACACCGTCAATCTCCTCGGGCCATTCACAGCATTGGGAGAAGATGATAACCTCGTCGTTTCTGACCTCCATAAACCCCTCGGATATAAAGGCGCTTTTCCACTCGCCGTCTGCTTTAATCTTGATTTCGCCGATGTCAAGGGCGGCGACCATAGTCTGGTGACCCTTTAAAATCCCAAGCTCGCCCCCTTTGGTTTGGCAGGTTATCTGTTCTACCATTCCTTTGAAAAAATGCTTTTCGGGTGCGATTATTTCAAGCAAAAATTCACTCATTGCCGCCACCCGTTTAAAGCGTTTTAGCCTTTTGCTTTGCTTCCTCGATATTGCCTACCATTGAAAAGGCAAGCTCGGGCAGGTCGTCAACCTCGCCGTCCACAATCTGGCGGAAGCCTTCGATATTTTCTTCAAGGGGAACAAATCTGCCCTCAACCCCGGTGTAGGCCTGTGCTACGCTCATAGGCTGGGAGAGGAAGTTTTGTATTTTTCTCGCCCTGTAAACCGTCTGCTTATCCTCTGCGGACAGCTCCTCCATACCGAGTATGGCGATTATATCCTTAAGGTCATCATACCTTTGCAGGCACTCCTGAACCCGTCTTGCGGTTTCATAGTGCTTTTTGCCCACAATTTCAGGCTCAAGCACCCGGCTTGTGGACTCAAGCGGGTCAACAGCAGGGTAAATTCCCTGCTCGGCAATGCTCCTGGACAAAACCGTGGTAGCGTCAAGGTGTGTAAATATGGTTGCGGGTGCGGGGTCGGTAAGGTCGTCCGCAGG
>CAZRMP010000013.1:0-25633 GCA_964601235.1 uncultured Ruminococcus sp. | reverse complement strand
GCACCGAGGTAATAGAGCCATTGTCGGTAGAGGCTATGCGCTCCTCAATAGAGCCTAACTCCTGCGCCAAGGTGGGCTGATAACCAACCGCGCTCGGCAGTCTGCCCAACAGCGCGCTTACCTCGTTACCTGCCTGAACGAATCGGTAGATGTTATCGATAAAAAGCAGTACATCCTGATGCTTTTCATCCCTTAAATATTCCGCCATTGTAAGTCCCGTCATAGCAATGCGCATACGGCTGCCCGACGGCTCGTTCATTTGACCGAAAGCGAGTATTGATTTATCAATTACCCCGCTGTTTTTCATATCGCCTATAAGCTCGTTGCCTTCACGGCTGCGCTCGCCTACACCGGTAAACACCGAATAACCGCCGTGGTTTACGGCGACATTATGAATCATCTCCATAATCAGTACGGTTTTGCCCACGCCTGCGCCGCCGAAAAGTCCGATTTTACCGCCCTTTGCGTAGGGCACAAGCAAATCGATAACCTTGATTCCCGTTTCAAGCAGTTCGGTAGCGGGCTTTTGCTCGCGAAGCGACGGGGCGCTTCTGTGAATAGGCATATGCTTTTCTGCCTTAATTTCGCCTTTTCCGTCAACAGGTCTGCCCAAAACATCAACAGCACGGCCTATAACCTCATCACCAACAGGTACTTCTATACCTTTACCGTCTGAAATAACGGTCAGATTACAGCGCAAACCCTCAGTAGCGTCAAGAGCTATCGCGCGGGCAATGCCGTTTTCCAAATGCAAAGCCACCTCGGCATGCTTACCGTAGCCTTGGACGGTAACAAGTGAGTTAATCGGCGGCACTTTCCCATCATCAAATCTTACATCAATAACAGGGCCCGAAATCTTTACAATTTTTCCCTTATAAATCGTATTATCCATTAAACTCACTCCTTCTTAAACTGCGCCCTCAATATCGGTTGCGGCGGCAATTTCGGTTATTTCGTTGGTTATCATAAGCTGTCTTGCGGCATTAATCTGCGCGCCGAGCCTTGCTATCATTTCATCGGCATTTCGGGTTGCGTTCTGCATTGCTGTCATTCTTGCGGCGTTCTCGCTCGCCGCCGACTGCATTAAAATATCGTACATCATACCGATAATATACTGCGGCACCATACGGTCAAACACGGTCTGCAAATCAGGCTCGTAAAGCACATCTGCCAAATATTTATTCTCATATTCCACATCGTCAAAGTCCCGCCGCAAGAGTGGAAGAACTCGCTTGCAGACGGGCCTTTGCACTGCGGAATTAACATATTCTGTATAAACTATATAAACCTCGCTTACCTCACAATCGTCATAAAGCTCAACAATGCGTTCGCCAAGCGACCTTGCCGAGTAAAGCGACGGCTTTTGTGAAGCGCCGTACATACTGTCGTCGGGCGTTATTCCGTGGTTTAAAAACATTTCCGTTCCCTTGTAACCGAGGGAATATACAACGGTCTTTTCATATTCCCGCATTTTTTCCATAGCAAGGTTAAATACTCCGGAATTATACCCGCCGCAAAGCCCCTTATCCGAGGTTATGACAAAAAACAGCGCCTTGCCCCCCTCGGTAAGCTCAATAAATGGGTCGGTGAGCCCATTATGCTTTGTTTTTGAGATTATATCCTTAATAGTCGCGCGCAGCTTTCGCATATATGCAAGGTTGTAGTCGATATTTTGCATCGACTGCTTCATTCGCGAGGTGGAAAGCAGATACATAGCGTTTGAAATCTGCCTTGTCTGCTCAACCGCGTGAAGATGCTGCTTTAATTCACTGATGTTCTCCATTTGAACAAATTTCCTTAAATCTTATTAAAGAGTCGGCAAGCCGTTTTGCGTCCTCATCGTCAAGGTCGCCCGTTACATTGACCGCATTTTCAACGCTCGCACAGTTGTTGTGCAGATATGTGAGCATTTCGTTTGCCAGCCGCTTTATATCTGTGTGGGGAGCGTTGTCAAAAACATTGCTTTTATACGCGGTCAAAAGTGCCACTTCCTCAAAGAGGGTATAGGGTTTGCTTTTGGGCTGTTTTAAAAGCTCGGTTAAAATGTTGCCCCGTTCGAGCATTTTCTTGGTAGAAGCGTCAACATCACTTCCGAAACGGGTAAATACCGCCATCTCGCGGAACTGGGACAGCTCGATTCTAAGGGTTCCCGAAGCCTTACGCATAGCCTTGTGCTGTGCGGCTCTGCCCACACGGGAAACCGAAAGTCCCACATTAACGGCGGGTCTTACCCCGCTGTGGAAAAGCTCGGTTTCAAGGTATACCTGACCGTCTGTAATGGAAATTACATTGGTGGGAATATATGCCGAAATATTGCCCGCCATAGTCTCAATTATAGGAAGGGCTGTAATACTTCCGCCGCCTAATTCTTCACTCATACAGGCGCTTCTTTCAAGCAGACGGCTGTGAAGATAGAAGACATCGCCGGGGAACGCTTCACGTCCGGGCGGTCTATGCAAAAGCAGGGACATTGTACGGTATGCAACGGCGTGCTTTGAAAGGTCATCGTAGACCACAAGCACATCCTTGCCCTCCTTCATAAAGCCCTCGGCTACCGCGCAGGCGGCATAGGGAGCCAAATACTGCATAGCAGGGCTGTCCGACGCGGTTGAAGCCACAACAAGGCTGTATTCCATAGCCCCTGCGGCTTTAAGCGTGCCGATTATCTGCGCTATGTTGGAAGCCTTTTGACCTATAGCGCAGTAAATGCATATTACATCCGAATTCTTCTGATTAATTATTGTGTCAAGTGCAATCGAGGTTTTACCCGTCTGGCGGTCGCCTATAATAAGCTCACGCTGACCTCTGCCTATGGGTATCATACTGTCGATAGCTAATATTCCGGTTTCGAGGGGTTTATCAACAGGCCTGCGCTCCATAATTTTTGGCGCGGGACGCTCGCAGGGTAAATATTCCTTACACTCAAGCGGCTCCCCGTCAAGGGGTCTGCCTATTGGGTCGATAACCCTGCCCAAAAGCTCATCCCCTACAGGTATTTCGGCTACAACTCCTGTTCCCTTAACGCTGTCGCCAACATTTACGGAGTCGGAATTATCCATAAGCACGGCGCCTACGCCGTCCTCCTCCAAATCGAGCACCATTCCGTAAACGCCGCCCTCAAACTCCAAAAGCTCGCCGTAAATGCGGTCGGGAAGTCCCTTTACCCGCACAACTCCGTCGCCCACCGTGGCAACAGTGCCTGAGCGGTAGACTATAGGCTCAACCCGAAATTCGGCAATGCGCTTTTTTAAAAAACCGCCTATTTCTTCCATTTCTATTTTAGGCACTTCCGGCACCACCTTAGTTGCTAATCTGTTTTTGCATTTTTGCTATTTGCGAGGCAATGCTCAAATCAAAGACCTCGCCCTCAATTTCGGCAATAAAGCCGCCTATTATTTTATCGTCTGTAACTTTTTCAAAGGAAATATCGCCTAATTTTTCGGAAAAGCCCCTGCAAATGCGCTCATAGGTTTTGTCCGACATATTAGAGGCGACCGTTATTACAGCTGTTTTCATAAGCTCACCCCTGATATTCTTTGAAGAACTCGTCTGCAATACGCATATTGTCCTCGTCGGTCACCTCGCGGGATAGCACCTGCTTTGAAATATCAAAAGCAAGCTCGGCAATATCGCCCTTCATTGCGATAATTTGCGTTTCCCGCTCTTTTTTAGCGGTTTCACGCGCCTTTTCGGTAATTTCGGCGGCGTTTTTCTTTGCCATATCTATAATCTCGGCGGCATTTTCCTTTGCGGTACGCTCCGCCTCGTTTATAATTTCAGTACCCTCTGCCTTGCTCTTTTCGGTAAGCTCCTTATATTTAAGGAGCTCCTCTTGAGCGGTCTGTCTTGCCGACGAAGCCTCCGAAAGCTCGTTTGCTATACGCTCCTTACGGGCGTCAAGAAACTTCTTGACGGGCTTGTATGCAAGGCCCCGCACAATTACGAACAAGATTATAATATTGATAATATTGATTATCAAATCCTTAACGGCATCTGATATAACTAATCCTTCCATAGCTGTCTCCGTCCCTTATTTTGCCGCCAAGATAAGCGCTACAACGAAGGCATAAATTGCGGTGGATTCCGCAAGCGCACAGCCGAGAAGTAAGATTGCGTTAATCTTACCCGATGCCTCCGGCTGACGGGCAACCGCCTCCGCCGCCTTACCTGTTGCTATACCCATTCCAAGGCCTGCTCCTAAAGCCGCTAACATTGCTAATCCTGCACCGATTGCTGACATTTTAAATTCCTCCTATTCAATAGCTTCGTTTATAAAGGTTAATGATAAAATAATGAAAATATAGGTTTGTATAAGCGGGTGGAAAAGGTTAAAGTACAGTCCCAACACCGCGGGGATACCGCTCGCATAACCGCCGAGTACGGATTTAATTAAATCCATAACTATCATACCGCCTATCATATTACCGAAAAGACGGCAGGCGAGGGAAATAGGCACCGCAATATCGCTTATAACCTTCATCGGGAAGATTACGGGGTTAGGCTTTGCAAGACTTTTTACCCTGCCGCCGAAGCCCTTTTTCCTTATTCCGTAAATATTGATAAGCGCAAAGGTTATAAGACCCATAGCAAGTGTTACAATAAGGTCTGAGGTCGGGGGTCTTAAACCTATCAGCTCAGACGCGGCACACATCACCATAAATACCGCAAGGCTGAACATATAGGGTGAGAGCTCGCCCGAATAGTCGCCGATGGAATTCTTAGTGAAGTTATCCATAGCCTCCACTGCCAATTCCATTATGTTTTGAAAGCCTTTAGGTTTATCGGGGTCGAATTTCGGAAAAACAAAAAACCTGAAAATTAAACACAAAACCAGTACGATAGCGGTTATCACCCACATAGTAAGGCTTGTTTTCGCCATAGAGAAGCCGAAAACACTCACCCTGTCGCTAAACATACTGAATTCCACATTCATTCCTGCCTTGCCGTCCCAAAAAGCGGTTATCGCCGTGCCGATAAAGAACCATACGGCAATAATCATTAAGACCGTAAGAAGCCTTGACTTCTTTTTGAGCGACTTATTCGTACCGTAGTGCTTTACCTTAGAATGAACCGCGCACCAGCCTATAAGACCGAACACGAAAACTACCGCCGATAACGCAAACTCAATTATTGTTACTGTCTCCGTTTTTACCATCCCCCGAATCTGCGTTTTTAGCGCGAAGAGTATTTATTACAAACCAAACCGTAACCGCTGCGGGAAGTCCTGCCGCGTAACCTATTACACAGTTTATAATATATTCTGAAAAAAGGAACACAAGGATAAGCGCCGCCGCACCGTAAGCGATTAGCTTCGCAATCAAAAGTACCGCCGCCTTTTGATAGTTCCCCGCCGTAAAGGAAAAAAGGGTGTTTTTAAGCAAAAACGCCTGTAAAATTCCGAAAGCGAAAGCAATTACCGCGCCTATCAATTTGCACCCTCCCTTACAATTTTTATTATTCAATTTTAGTACTTTTACATAATAAAGTCAATGCAGAATTTACACAAATATATTCTTTGTCCAAATTTTAAAACTTTTAATATTTTCACAGGTTATAAACCGTTTCTGTTTTTTGCATAAAAATAAGACCCGCACAAGGTATTTTACGCCCTGTGCGGGATATTAATTCGGTTAATTATTTTCGATTACGGGAGATTTTTCCGCCTCAAACCAGAAGCATACGCCAAAATCGGTATTATAGACGCCGCACCTATGGGAATGCAGCTTCATTATTGCCGTAACTATGGAAAGACCTAAGCCAAATCGGGTGCTGTCCCGCTTATGGGACTTGTCCCCCCTGAAAAAGCTTTGCCAGATTTGCGGCATAACATCTTCATCAATGTGACTGCCCGTATTAAATACCGAAATTCTTACTATACCGCCTGATACATTACTTTCTGTCCATACCTTTCCGCCTTCGGGTGTGTGGGCGGCGGCGTTTTCAAGATATGCCTTTAAGACCTGTTCAATCTGTAACGGGTCGGCAGTAATAAAGGTGCCTTCAGGCACTTTATTTTCGGTTTCAATATCCTTTCCCGCAAAAACGCGGTCAAGGGATTCCGCACAAAGTGAGGAAACATCAAAGCTTTCTTTATTTAACGGAATCTGTCCCGATTCATAGCGCGAAAGCTCTAAAATGCTTAACACCAGCTTATTCATACGCTGGCTCTCGTCAATAATTGTGTTGCAGTATTCTTCCTTTGACTCAGGGCTTACATTAAGCTTAAGCCCCTCGGCATAGCCGCTGATTATTGAAATCGGGGTTTTAAGCTCATGGGATACATTGGCGACAAAACCTCTACGCATAACATCAAGCTGGCGTTCAAGCTCTATGTCGGAACGCAGTCTGTCATTAGTCAGCTTAAGGTCGGTCAGCGCTGTATTAAGCGAGGATGAAAGCTCATTTACCGATGCCGCAAGCTGCCCTATCTCGTCGCTTCGGTCTACCGTAAGCTTACGGCTGAAATCAAGCTCTGCCATATCCTTGGTAATTTCATTCATTTCAGCGATAGGTTTTGAAAACTTCCGCGCAAAATTAAGCACCCATATAACCGAAAGTATAAAGCAAACAACCGAAATTATAACAATAAACTCATTTGCAATAGAAGCCGAGCTCGAAATAAGCTGTTTTTGCACACGCACCTCGGCAAAGAAGCTGTCTCCTATCCGCTTGCGGCATAGAAGATACTCCCTTTGGTCGAATTTACGGACGGCGGTTTCAAATATTATATCCCCCGAAAGCCGCTCGCTTTTTATTACGGTAAGCTCCTCATGGGTCATTACAAACTTATTATTGTTGCTTTGCGAAAAGTAATCCATCATCTGACTGCCGTGGGTTGTATAAAGTATCCGCCCCGACTCATTGTAAATTTCAACGTCAAAATTATGCTTTTCATTAATATCCGAAAGGGTTTTAACTACCTGCGAGGACTCATTCAAATTAAGCTCGCTTACCGTTAAAAGCTGTTCCTTAAGGGCTTTTTTTTCCTTAGCAATGAAAAACTTTACCAAAAGCGTAACATTTGAAAGACAAAGCACCAGTACAAATACCGCAAAAACTGCCGCTATTCTGATAAAAATATTAAACCAAAGCTTGCTTTTAAGTTCACGAAGTCTCAAGCTTATACCCCATTCCGTAAATTGTTTTAAGGTGGGAAGCGCCGTAGTCGCCAAGCTTTGTGCGAAGCCTTGCTATATGGGAATCAACCGTCCTTGAATCTCCCAAATAATCATAACCCCAGATAGCGTTAAGCAACTGGTCGCGGGTAAGCACCCTTCCCGAATTTTCATACAAATAGGATAAAAGCTCAAATTCCTTTAAGGTAAGCTCAAGCTGTTTTCCGTCCGCAAATGCGGTGAAGGCATTGCTGTCTATAACAAGCCCCTTTTGCAACTTCTCATCACTTAAGGCTTGTCCCGACGCGCGCTTTAAAAGCGCCTCCACCCTCTTTACTAAAACCGCCGGGGAAAAAGGCTTAGTTACATATTCGTCAATTCCGGATTCAAAACCTGTAAGCAGGTCAAACTCCTCCGAACGGGCGGAGAGCATAATTATAGGCAGGTCGCTTTTTTTGCGTATTTCGCGGGTGACCTCCCAACCGTCAACCTCGGGCATCATAATATCAATTATACACAGGTCAATATCCCCGTCTTTATTAAAAATATCGAGAGCCTCTTTTCCGTCCGCCGCACATACGGTTTCGTAGCCTGAGGCACTTAGAAAGTCCGATACTAATTTTACGATTCTTTCCTCATCGTCAGCGATAAGTATTTTTTTCTTTTCCATATTTATTCCTCCCCTCGTCTACTTTATTTTAGAATAAATATTTTCTGATTTTATTAAGAAATTGTAAATTAGTTAAGCTTCTCTACCTTGCACCCGCTGTAATAATGCAAAAGGATTTCCTTAAAATCGCTCCCCTGCTTTGCCATATAATCCGCGCCGTACTGGCTCATTCCCACCCCGTGACCGTAGCCGTACACAGTAAAAGTGAACTCCCCGTCATTATAGGCAATTTCAAAGCTTGAGGAACGAAGGGAGAAAATCGAGCGCATTTGCGCCCCTGACATGCTCCTGCCGCAAACCTTTATACTTTTAACCGTATTTGAAGCTGTGTACTCGGCTTTACCGAAATAATCCTGCGGCTCACCCGAAAGCTCCACCTCTTTGGAAAGCTTCATTTTAACCTCTTCAGCCGAAAAAGTCTCCTTTGATATGTAGTTAGGCGACAGGGTATCGCAGGGGCTTGCTACCGCCTTTAAATAAGGATAATCCTTACCCCAGACATTTTTACAGTCCTCGGTTTTGCCCGAAGAAATTGCGTGATAAAGGGCTAAAATAGGCTTCCCCTTATAGGTCACAGCCAAATTCTCCACCCCGTCTATTATGCTGTTAAGCTTGCTGCAGTATTCGTCGGCCTTTTCTCCCCATTTTTCCCGCGCTTTTTCCTTAGTAATAAAGCTTTGGTCGCTTTTAAAATCGGTGGTAAGGTCGTAATCCTTGTCCGCATTTTCTATACGGCGGCTTAGAGCGAAGGTATATGCAGCCACAGCCTGTGCCTTAAGCGCCTCTACATCATAAAGTGCGGGCATTTCAGCGGCAAGCACCCCGAAAATATAGTCCTTTGATGACATTTCGGTTACGGTTCCTGTAGCATTATCCAAAATTCGGAAGGTCTCTGCGGAGTATGTATTTTCCTCACTGATTACCTCCGAAACATCGGTAGACGCCGCCGCGACCGCCTTTGGCTTTTTTATAACGCTAAGCGGTAATATAAGCAAAAACATCAGTATAAAAAATGAGTATCCTATTATTTTTTTCATATTTTTTCCTCTCTTTTACATTAACATTGACTTTTTTTGTGTTAAGGTTTAGAATATATAATGCTTGTTTTATATTGTATGTTTGCAATTTTTGTTTAATAACTTTTGAGGTGTAAAATAATGAAATATAAAAAAATCATTCTGTTTTTTTGTATTATTCTGCCTTTAAGCGTACTGCTGCGTACCCTGCAGCTGTTTTTCACGCTTGAAACCGACACAGGTTTCTTTAAGGGCGAATACCAAACAGCCGGATTTTGTATGCTTGTGCTTATTATTGCTGTATGTGCCTGCCTTGCGATTATCTGCTTTACAGGACACAGAAATCCCGAGCATCCGCCTAAAGCCAATCCGCTTATTGCTTTAAGCTCTATTGCGGCGGCGATAGGCGTTGCGGCAGGGGTTTATGACACCCTGCTTACTGAGGTTACAATGCCTTGGCAAAATATTTTACTTACTGTTTCGGGCGTTCTGGCGGCAGTGTATTTTCTTTTATACGCAATATCGGGCTTTATTAAGATAAAATTTTCTCCCCTGATATCAATTTTGCCCGCGGTTTATTGTATTGTAAAAATCATATGTTCCTTTACCGCACTTTCTTCCCTTGCGCTTATAAGCGATAATGTTATGATTTTATCGGTTCTTTGCGTTATTCTGATTTTCTTCCTGAGCTTCGGCAAGCTCTATAACGGTATTGATACCGAGCGCAATTTCCGCAAGCTTATGGCTTCGGGGCTTGTATCGGCAGTTCTTTGCTTTACCCAAAGCATACCGCATATTATTATAAATCTTGTGACCGATAACAGTTATCTTCACACCTCTAATGCGGAGAATTTTTCGGTTCTTTGCTTTGGAATATTTATATCCGTATTTACCTTCTCCCATTTTTCGCTAAAGAACACCTTGTCCGTCCGCAAGAGTGAAATTCCCGAATCTGTTAACGGAGATTCAAATTAAAATTATGAGAATGAGAAAAAAGAAATACCTTGATGAGCGGCTGTGTGCAGTTTCTGATATACTGTTTATCAGCGACATTGAGGACAGGAACTTTAACACCGCGGCAGAAAAAAAGGAATATATTGATTTTGATAATTGGTTTGGCCGCTGTGCCCCCTATATGCTTGAAATAGGTTGCGGCAAGGGCGGCTTTGCCGTAGAATTTGCGCGCCGCAATCCTGATATTAATCTTATAGCGGTTGAAAAGGACTCTAATGTTATAGTCTCTGCCTGTGAAAAGGCCGAAAACGAGGGTATTGCCAATATTCGGTTTATAAAATGCAGTGCGGAGTATCTGCCGAAATACATTAAGCCAAAAAGCATAGAGCGCATTTTCCTTAATTTCAGCTGTCCTTTCCCTAAAAATAAATACGCCTCCCACCGCCTTACCCACCCAAGGTTTCTTGAAATATATAAGGAGCTTATGATGTGCGGGGCGGAAATTCACCAAAAGACCGACAATATGGGGCTTTTTGAATTTTCCGTAGAGTCGCTTACAGGCAGCGGTTTTGCGCTTAAAAATGTCTCGCTTGACCTGCATAACAGCGGCTTTGAGGGTAATATTGAGACCGAGTATGAACACAAATTTTCGTCTTTGGGTCTGCCTATTTACCGCCTTGAAGCCTATATAGCGGGAGGTAAAGATTAATGACCGATTTTCAGCTTGAAAAAATCGCCCCAAAATGTGCCGAATTCGGCGCTGTGATTGATAGAAAAAAAGCAGAACAGCTTAATTTATACGGTAATTTACTCCTTTCCTGGAACGAAAAAATGAACCTTACCGCCATAACCCACCCCGAAGAGGTACTTTACAAGCATTTTTATGACTGTATCCTTTTTTTAAAGCATATAAGCTTAAAAAAAGGTGATTCCCTTATCGATGTGGGAACGGGGGCCGGTTTTCCCGGTATGGTGCTTAAAATTATGCGCCCCGATATTAATGTAACTTTGCTTGACAGCCTTAATAAAAGGCTGGTGTTCTTAAATGATGTGATAGAAAAAGCGGGGCTTGAGGGGGTAAGCACCCTGCATATGCGCGCTGAGGATGCGGGCAAAAGCCCCTTACACCGTGAAAAGTACGATATTGCCTGTGCAAGGGCAGTAGCTTCCCTTCCCGCATTGTCGGAATACTGCCTGCCTCTTGTAAAAATAAACGGGAGCTTTGTGGCTATGAAGGGCGCCTCCGCCAATGAGGAGGCCGCCAACGCTATTAATGCCGCAAGGCTTTTAGGCGGGGAAAAACCTACTATTATATGCGAAACGCTGACAGGAAATGAGCAACGCGCCTTTGTAATCACAAAAAAAATATCGCAAACGCCGACAAAATATCCGAGAAAGCCGTCAGATATTTCAAAACAGCCGCTTTAACGCGGCTGTTTTTGTTATAATAAGGCGATTTTGCCCGATGTGTTTTTCTTTACAGGAACGCAAATTTATGTAAAATAATAAATGTAAGGAAAACCCAGGGAGGAATACGATGTATAATTTTTCGGACAAAAAGCTTGTTATGTTAAAACCCTCCGAAATAACGGCTTCTCCCGACCAGCCGAGGAAAAGCTTTGACGAGTACGAGCTGAAACGCTTAAGCGACAGCATACGGGCAAGCGGTATAATTCAACCCCTTATCGTCCGTAAAACCCAGGAGGGCTATCGGCTTATAGCGGGAGAACGGCGGCTTAAGGCGGCTGTTATGGCAGGTCTGCGCCGAGTGCCCTGTGTTTTACATAAAATTGATGACGAGACCGCCGCCCTTTATTCCTTGCTCGAAAACCTGCAACGCAGTAATCTTACGGTTTTTGAGGAGGCAGAGGGCATAAACCGCCTGATAAGCGAATACGGAATTTCTCAATCCGAGGCGGCGGCGAGGCTTGGAATTTCACAGTCGAGCCTTTCAAACAAGCTAAGACTTTTAAAGCTGGGCGACAGTATTAAAGAACGCATAAGCTCAGCCCGTCTTACCGAGCGGCATGCCCGCGCACTTTTAAGACTGCCCGAGGAATTTCGCGAGGAAGCCCTTGACCGAATAATAGCCGAAGGCTTCACGGTAAGCCAAACCGAGGAATATATCACTTCTGTCCTTAATCCCGAGGAAAAGCCTCAACCGGTAATACCCGACGAGCCTGTACGAAAGTCGGCGATAGGCGATGTGCGCCTTTTTTCAAACAGCCTTGCAAAGCTGTTATCAACCCTCCAAAGCTCGGGAATTGACGCAAAATCCCGCAAATATGAAACCGAGAAGTATATAGAATTCAAGGTAAGAATAAAGAAAAATTCCGATTCCGACCGCTTCAAGCAGTTAAAAATCTGTTAGCTTATATATCCCCTGTATATTCTGACGGTTTTAAATACCCACGAAGGCTGACGAGAGTCAGCCTTATCATCCCCATAGCAAACCGCCCCGATTTTTCGGGGCGGTTTGCGTTTTAGATATTAAACATACAATGTAAATTTAAAGGAAATATCCTTTTCGCTAAGTCGGTACTTTTCATCAAGAGCAGGGCCGCAGGAATTAGAGCCTATGCCTGATACCTTATAGTCTACCCTGATATGCGTTCCGTCCGATTTTTCAAGCTCGTTTGTATGCTGGGCGGCGGTCAGCGCCTCTATACTGTGGTGCAGTACGCTTATTTCCATATTCTCTGCGGTAAATTTAAGAGAATTATCAATGCTTAAGAGCTTGCAATCGGTGTGATTGCCGTGCTCCTGCGGGCGGACATAGTTTACATACTCTTTATCAGCATTGCTTTCGTGGAAGGCGACAACCCCGTGGTGGGTCATATCGCGGTAGCTTTCGAGGGGTCCGTTGCCGAAGTAGGTAAAGCTGTCCCTTTCGTAAGGAAGCTTAAACTCAAAGCCAAGTCTCGGCAGCCAAATAACATTTTCCCTTATTTTTCCGCCAAGCTCTACATTGACAGAGCCGTCGGTGAAGAATTCATAGGAAAGAGTAAAATTAAAGAAAGGCTTGCGCGAAACACCTGCCGATGACCCAACAAAGACCGCCTTGTTTTCCGATATTTCACAAGAATAAATCTTAGTAAAGGTGCAGTCGAAATTCTCGCCCTGCCAGATATTCGTTCTGTCCCATAACGCCCTTATTCCCCTGTCGTTATCGGTGGTGGCTCGGAAATAAGAAAGCTTTGCGGGGGCGGTAAGCTGTTCAGCGCTGTTTTTAACTACGCTTTGGAGCATACCCGTTTGCTTAGAGAGAACATAACGGAAATTCTCCCCTTGGGCTACAGCTTCAAATTCACCGTCACTAAGAATAAGGGGCTGTTTTTCGGTCTTGCAGGCCGCAATCGGTACGGGAATTTGCTCCTCAAGACAACCGACCTCAAAATTATCCCCATCAAACATTTTTATTGTTATATAGCAACCGAGCTTACAGCTTTCGGGCAGTTTTACAAGGGGTGTAAGGGTAAATTCCTCGCTCGGCTTTGTGTTAAGACGGACAATTTTTTTCTCAAGGCTTTCACCGTCTGCTGTAATCTCATACTGGAAGGAATATCCGTCAAAGGAGGTGAAATCAAAACAGTTTTTAAGCCTTAAAGAGCCCTCCTCCCACCTTATACGGAAGGGCGCATAGGTGTTTTTAATTTCGTATGTGCCCGCCTTAAAGGAGCGGTCGGAAAACACCATACCGTCACAGCAGAAATTTCCTTCGTGGGTAAGCTCCCCATCAAAGTCGCCGCCGTACTTTTGCACGCCGCCCTCAAGTGCTACATGGTCAGCCCACTCCCAAATACAGCCGCCTATAAGCTTTTTATTTTCGTATATTGCATTCCAGTAATCCCAGATTTCGCCGGGGCCGTTGCCCATTGCGTGGGCATACTCGCACATAAATACGGGCTGTTTAATATTATCGTCCTTTGCCCAGTCTTTTATCCTACCCACCGAGGGGTACATCATAGAGAAAACATCGGTATTGTCTGGCGTGCCCTTTCTGGACGCGTCCTCGCAGTGGGCAAGGCGAACCTTATCGCGGGATTTCAGCCATTCAATCATATCGTGCTGATTTTCGCCGAAGCCGCTCTCATTTCCCGTAGACCACATAATAATAGAGGAATGGATTTTATCCCGCTCATACGCCCGTTCCATACGGCTTAAAAACTCCCCTTTCCATTCGGGATTTACACAGGGCCAGTCGGGCGAGTCAACATCAAAGCTGTAGCCCACATTAGCATATCTCCTTAAAAATCCGTGGGTTTCAATATCGGTTTCAAGTATTACATAAAAGCCCATTTCGTCGCAGTAGTCAAGGAATTTAGGTGCGGGCGGATAATGAGAGGTTCTTATTGTATTAATGTTAAGCTCCTTCATAAGCTTTAAATCACGGACATAGTCCTCCTCCGACATTGTCCAACCCTTTTCGGGGTGGGTATCATGGTGGTTTACACCCTTAAGCTTTACGGGAGTACCGTTTATTAAAAGCTCGTAATCGGGAGAAATTTCAATAGTGCGGAAGCCAATCTTTCGTGTTATGGTTTCCCCCGCGGCAGAAAACTTTACCGTATAAAGGTTAGGGGTTTCCGCCGTCCAAAGCTTTGGAGTATCTACGGTAAAGCATAGCTTACCGCCCTCTGAAACGCCTGTGGCTAAAAGAGTTTCACCGTCATAAAGCTCGGCGGAAAAATCCTTATCCGCTGTGCAGGTTATTATATTTTCCTCTGCCTTTAAGTCTAAATCGAAAATATGGCCGTGGGGACGGGAAAGAATGTAAACATCCCTGAAAATACCGTTATAACGGAAAGCGTCCTGGTCTTCAAGATAACTGCCGCAGCACCATTTACGAACATAAACCCTTACTGTATTAGTGCCCGAGCTTACAAATTTGGTTATATCAAACTCCGCCATAAGCCGGCTGCCTTCGGTAAAGCCAACATATTTGCCGTTTATATATACCTCCGCCGCAGAAGAAACACCCTCAAAAACAAGGTAGGCATCAAGACTGCCGTCGGTCAGCTGAAAGCTGCGCTCATAAACGCCGACAGGGTTAATGTCCGGCACATAGGGCGGGTCGCAGGGAAAAGGATAGTTAATATTAGTATAATTGGGCTTTTCGTAACCCTTTAACTGCCAACAGGACGGAACGGTAATATTATCCCATTCTTCTATCTCGCCTGCTTTGTCCCCGTTTTCAAAATATTTAAACCGCCATTCGCCGTTAAGGTCGCACTTCTCACTGCCCTCGGGAATATACCAGCTTCTTGTTTTAAGTCGATTTTCACTTGTTTTATTAGGGTTTTCATATTTCCTCATATCGCACCTCAGATAAAATTTTTTTAAATAATTTATAAATCTTTGCAAGCATAGGTCTAACTATACACTTCCAAAGATATCTTAAAGGGTAGCTTGACCTATTAAGAATAATATAAAGCTTATATTTACGGCTTTTTTCACAGTCGCAGTATTTTCCATCTCTGTAAAACGCGGTCATAACCCCTACGATCTGTGATTCCTTAACATATTCTTTGCGGAATAGGTTATCCCCGCGGATAATGTAGGTGCCGTCCCCTCTCACCTTTAAAATGCGGTGCAGAACAAGTTCCTTTTTACCCATTACACGGTAAAGGGGTGCGTCCCCCGCCTTTAGCGGAAAACAGGGGCGCTTAATTACCACAACATCCCGTCCCTGCCGCAGCAACGGCCGCATACTCGTACCTTTGGTGCGGGTCATAACCTCGTCCTGTGTTTTTAAGAGCTCTTCGGCATTTTTAAGCTCAGATTCCGCCATCACTCTATCACATCCGACTCTCTGAGTTTTACTATAAATGCTTTAACGGTATTGCGGATTTTTTCGGAATCTGCTCCGTCATAGTCCTTTTCCATAGAGGCAACTATTTCGTCCTCTGTTACATCATTTTTAAGCATATTAAATATATATGCTCCGGTATCATTCATTTTAATAAAGCCGCTGAATTTATTTGCGTCCTCGCCTACGGCGACCGCCACCATCCTATCCGCAACCTTATTTGTAACAAATTTATACTTAAGCTTCATAAATTCGCTCCTATTATGCAATTTCAACTAAAAATAATTTTACACCATTAAAAAAGCTGTGTCAATCATTAATTCTCGCAAAAGCTTTAAAAGTAAAAAATATGTAGATAAATTCTTTAAAATCTATTATAATGGTTTTGAAAGGCTGTGAAAAAATGTACGATGAACTGACTCAGGTAGATATAGATAAAATGAAGGATGAGCTTGAATACCGCATAAGCGTTGTAAGACCTAAGATTTTAGAAGAGGTCAAGTTTACAAGGAGCTTTGGGGATTTAAGTGAAAATGCCGAGTATCACGCGGCAAAGCGTGAACGTGGCAGGAATGAGAGCAGAATAAGGTATCTTCGTAATATGATTAAAACCGCTAAAATAATAACCCCAAAAAGCAATGCGGATGAGGTGGGGCTTTTTGACACTGTGGAATACTATGTAGAGGAAGACGACTGCCTTGAAAGCGTGCGAATTGTCACTTCGCTTAGGCAAAATTCCCTTGAACGGCTTATAAGCCGCGAATCTCCTATGGGCAGAGCTATTATGGGCAAAAAGGTGGGAGATAGGGTGTGCGTTAAGGTAAGCGATGAATACAGCTATTATATAGTGATCAAAAGCATAACAAAGGGCGGCGACGACGCAAGCCTTGAAATACGCAAATTCTGAAAAAATCATTGATAATATATACACTATTTGATATAATTTATATAATATAGGAAACGGAGACGGAAAAAATGGCAAATGTTATTCTTTTGGCTCACACGCCTGCCCCCGAGCATACCGTGGCGGCGGCGGCAAAGCTTTGCTACAGCAGTTCAAACATAAATGATTTGAAAGACAGTCTTACAGACGAAAAGGCGGCGTCCTTTGTAGAGATGCTTTCGGAAATAGGTCACGAAAGCCCTATCGAGCACGCAAGCTTCACCTTTGGAATAGAGGGTGTGTCCCGCTCGCTTTTAGCCCAGATTACAAGGCACAGAATGGCATCATTTTCTGTAAAAAGTCAACGGTATGTAAGGGAGGGCCATTTTGAATATGTCACCCCGCCCGAAATTGCCGAGGATCGGGAGGCAAAACGCATTTATGACGAGATAATGGCAGAGGATCAGGCGCGTTATGACCGCCTTTCCGCCATTTTAAAGGAAAAGCATATAAAAACCTTTTTAGCCGAGGGCAAGGACGAAAAGACCGCAACCCGCCTTGCCGAAAAAAAGGCGATTGAGGACGCGCGCTTTGTACTTCCAAACGCCTGCGAGACCCAGATGGTACTTACAATGAACGCCCGCTCCCTTATGAATTTCTTTAAGGTGCGTTGTTGCCGCCGTGCCCAGTGGGAGATACAGGATGTTGCGAACCAGATGTTAGCCCTTGTAAGCGAGGTTGCACCAAACCTCTTTAAAAATGCGGGTCCTGCCTGCGTAAGGGGCGGCTGCAGCGAGGGCAAGATGTCCTGCGGCAAACCCGAGGAAGTGCGGGAATATTATAAAACCCTTAAAAAGCAATAAGGAGTTTCACTATGATTTATGTATTCTTGGCCGACGGCTTTGAAGAATTAGAGGCGTTAGCCCCCGTTGATATTTTAAGGCGCGGCGGCTTAAATGTTAAAACCGTAGGGGTTAGCGGTAAAACCGCCGTAGGGGCACATAATATCCCCGTTGTATGCGATATTACAGCCGAAGAAGCGGTAACCGACGGGCTTGAGGGAATAATTCTCCCTGGAGGAATGCCTGGAACCCTTAATCTTGAAAAGAGCGAGTGTGTCTGCCGTTTTATAGATTTTGCGGCGGAAAAGGGACTTTATATCGGCGCCATCTGCGCCGCTCCCTCTATTCTCGGCCATAAGGGATTATTAAAAGGAAAAAAAGCCACCTGCTTTCCAGGATTTGAAAAAGACCTTGAGGGCGCGGAATTTTCAGATGTCCCTGTTATAACCGATGGAAAAATAACCACCGCCTACGGTGCGGGTGCGGCATTTGACTTCGGCTTCAGGCTTTTAGGCGAGCTAACAGGAAACAGGGAGGGTGCTGACACCCTTAGAAAAAGTATGAAGTACATAAAATAGGAGATACGGAATGGACGAGAATAATTTTAACGAAAATCCGCAGAAAAACAGCACGCCAAATCAGGCCGATGATTTTGTAATAGGCAAGGGCTTTGAAATTGACCAAAGCATTGAAAAGGACAAGCCCAAAAAAAGCAAGCACTCGGGCGGCAGCAGCCTGATTAAAACCCTTATATGGGTGCTTTGCATTGTAATAGTCTCTGTGGGGCTTGCGTTTGGTCTTATATATGCCGGCGCGGACTATATGGGATTAGGCTTCGGCAGAGGCGACGACGCTACTGTAGAGATTAAAATGGGTACCTCTGCCGCAGAGATTTCCGAACAGCTTGAGGATTGCGGTGCGGTGAAAATTCCTTTTCTTTTCAGAATGTACGCAAAGCTCAAGCACTATGACAGCCAATTTAAATACGGCGTTTATACCTTTAATACCGAGGCGGGTTACGAAGGACTTTGCGAGATGCTTATAAATGACGGTGCGAAAGCCGAAACCGTTACTGTAACCATTCCCGAGGGTACGGGTATCAACGACTTTACCAAAAATGTAAACGGCGAAAAGGTTACCGTGCCCGGAATAGCCACTCTGCTTGAAAAAGCGGGTGTTTGCTCGAGGTACGATTTTCTTACCGCGTTGGACGAAGCAAAACGGGATTCCAAGCTTTTACAGTGTGCCGATGATGTAAGGACTTATTATACATTAGAGGGTTACCTCTTTCCCGAAACATATAGCTTTTATTCCTATGATTCCAAGGAATGTGCAAAATTAGCGGTGGATAAAATGCTGGCAGAAACGGAAAAACGCATTACCGACAGTATGTTTAAACGGGCAGAAGAGTTGGGATATTCCATGAACGAAATTCTCACAATGGCTTCCATTATTCAAATGGAGTCGGGAATAGAAGTCAAAACCGATGAGGCTAAAGCCCGTCTTCAAGATAATATGAAGGGCGTTGCAAGCGTTTTCTATAACAGGCTCACTTCCGATGATACAGGCGGCACCTTAGGTTCTTCCCCGACGCTGTTTTACGGCGATAGCTTCAAGCAGGATGACGGAAGATACAACACCCAGGCCGACAATAAATTCTCCGCCATAAAGGGTCTGCCGCCCGGACCCCTTTGTTCCCCCGGCACCTATGCAATTAATGCGGCGCTTTACCCCAAAACCTCCGATTATTATTATTTCGTAACCGATAGCTCCGGCAATTTCTATTTTCATAAGACCCTTGCCGAGCAAAACGCTACAATAGCAAAACTCAAGCAAGGAAAACAATGGATTTATGAATACTTTAACTGATTTTAAAATACCCGAGCTTTTGTGCCCCGCAGGGGACTTAACAAGGCTTAAAGCCGCCGTTGATTACGGAGCAGACGCGGTTTATCTTGCGGGCGAGGAGTTCGGAATGCGTACCGCCGCCACCAACTTCGGCGAAGAGGATTTAAAAAAAGGCATTGAATATGCCCACAAAAACGGTGTTAAGGTGCATATAACCTGCAACACCATTCCCCATAATGAAGAAATACCGCGACTGCCCGCCTTTTTGGAGCTTATAAGCTCTTTGGGAGCGGACGCGGTTATTGCCGCGGACTTAGGCACAATAGGGCTTATAAAAAAATATGCCCCTAATCTGGAGCTTCACGCCTCTGTCCAGTCGGGCATATGCAACTACGAAACCGCTAACGCCTTTTATAATTTAGGCGCAAAGCGGGTAGTGTTAGCCAGAGAGCTTTCTCTTGACGAGATTGCCGAAATAAGGGCAAAAACTCCCAAAGACCTCCAGATTGAGGCTTTCGCCCACGGGGCGATGTGTGTTTCCTTTTCGGCAAGGTGCCTGCTTTCAAGCTATATGACGGGCAGAGACTCCAACCGCGGCGACTGTGCACAGCCCTGCCGTTGGAGCTATTCCCTTATGGAGGAAAAGCGAGAGGGGCAGTATTTTGATATTACCGAGACCGACAAGGGCACCTATATTTTAAATGCAAACGACCTTTGCATGGCAGAGCATCTTGACAAGATGGCAAGGTGCGGAATAGACAGCATTAAAATAGAGGGCAGAGCAAAATCCCACTATTATGTTGCGGTCACCGCCAACGCCTACCGCGGCGCGCTTGACAGTCTTAAGGACTGCGGCGATTATTGGGAGTTGCCCCTTTGGGTTTCGGACGAGCTTAACAAGATAAGCCACCGCACCTATTCAACCGGCTTCTTTTTCGGCGCGCCTAAAAACGCCCAGACCTACCAAAACGCGGGGTATATCAGGGATTATTCGGTTGCGGCTATAGTTGACGGCTATGAGGACGGCTTTATAACAGCCACCCTTAAAAACAAGTTTTTGCGGGGTCAGAAGCTTGACTGCTTAGAGCCTAAATCTCCACCCTTTACCGTAAATACCGACGGACTTTGCGATATTGAGGGTAATGGTATAGAATCCGCACCCCACCCGATGATGAAAATTAAAATTCCCTTCGACCGCCCCGTGAAGTCGGGCGCGATGCTCAGAATGAAAACAGAATAAAGTTATAATAATTTTCAAATTTTTATCCTATTAAATGCAATTAGCTGTTGAAATTCTACAGTTTTTGTATTACAATGTTATCATATCAATCTCTGGAGGAAGAAAAATGTCAAAAAAAATACTCGCCCTATTACTGTGTCTTAGCTTATTTATGCTCTCCGCCTGTTCTGATAAAACCGAACGGCTGAGTGTTGACGAAGGTGAGGAGCCGCAAAGCTCTGCAACCACAGAACCTGTTTTACATAAAAATCCCCTTACCGGCGTTACAGAGCTTTCCAAAGATAAAACCGATGACCGCCCGGTTGCTATAATGGTTAACAACATTACCACTGCCCAGCCCGTACAGGCAGGTCTTAATCAGGCGGATATTATATATGAAACCGAGGTCGAGGGCGGTATTACCCGTCTGTTGGCGGTTTATCAGGATGTTTCAAAGGCAGGTACAATCGGAACCATACGCTCCGCAAGATATGCTTATGTGGATTTGGCACTCGGTCACAATGCGATTTATTTCCACCACGGTCAAGACCCTACATATTGCGCTCCTCACCTTAACGATATTGATGACATAAACATTTCGGAAAGTAATTACGCTTTCCGCTTAAGCAACGGTCTTGCCTCTGAGCATACCCTTTACACCGACGGCACTAAGCTTTGGAACGGTCTTTTAAAGGACAAGGTTAAAACCGAGCGCGGCAGCGACAAGGCCTGGGCAAGCTTTGCAGATGAAGAGACTGCTATCACACTCGAAAGCACAGCCGTGACCGTAAGCGTTCCCTTCTCCGCAAGCTATAAATCGGTATTTAAGTATGATGCCGCTACGGGCGTTTACACAAGATATTTCGGCAACACCCTCAGAAAGGACTACAAAACGGGCGAGGCCACCGAGTTTAAGAATGTTTTTGTGCTCCTTACCACAATAAGTAACTATCCCGACGGAAAGCACAGAAAGATCGATCTTGAAGCAGGCGACGGTTACTATTGCGTAAACGGCACCTACACCCCCATAAAATGGAGCAAGGGCGCGGCGTCAAACGGCTTTAAGTTCACAAATGCCGACGGCTCAGAGCTTTCTGTAAATGCAGGCAGCAGCTGGGTATGCATTGCCGATAAAAATACCTCTAAACCGATATTTGAATAAGCTATCACAAAACCAAACGGGAGAAGCGCAAAAGCTTCTCCCGTTTTTAATTTAATTATTAATCAAGACTTACATATGAAGTGGGGTTAACACAGCTTCCTTTTACCATAACTTCAAAATGCAGATGGTTTCCGGTTGAATAACCCGTACTGCCCACATAGGCGATAACCTCGCCCTGAGATACCGTCTGACCTTTGCTTACGCAAAGTGAGCTTGCATGAGCATATCTTGTGCTAAGACCGTTTGAATGGCTTATAATAACGCTGTAGCCGTAATCACCGTCATAACCCGCATAGGTTACTGTACCGTCCCCTGCCGCGTAAATGGGAGTTCCTTTTTTTGCGGCAAGGTCAACTCCCTTGTGACTTCTGCCGTCGCCGTAATAGGCGCTTATTGTAAAGCATCCTTTTTTAAGGGGGCAAATTAGGCCTGCCTTAGCGCTCGCGGTGTTTTTTGCCGTTCCCACGGTTGTGACCTCAGTCACAGGCTCCTTTACAACCTCGTTTGAAAGCTCGGTGCGGGAGATTTCCTCGCCGTTTACTGTTTCAACACTTTCGGTCTTGCGGGAAAGTCCGTTTTGACCTACAGTAGTAACCTCGGAATAGCCTACAAGCTCCTTAGATGTCTTAACCGTCTTTTTCGAGAAGGCAATTTCGGTATCCGTAGTGATAACCGATACGGTCTTTACGCCGATATTCTGTACCGCCGCCTTAATTTCGTCAAAATCCGAAATTTCGGACTTAAGGTAATATCCGTCTTGAAGGGTAACCTCATCGGTAAATTCCGATTTGTTTTCCGCTCCCTTAATTTCAAAGCGGGTACGGCTTTCTTCAAGACATTGGCGTAGCTCATCAGCCTCACCGCAGGCTACACATTCGCCGTTTACTACAAGTGCCGAAGCCTCAACAATATCTGTTGTGTTTTCGATAATAGCGTTTGCAAGGGTCATTGCGGTATCAAGCCTGTCCGAAACCGTAAGGGTCATTTTAAATCCGGGGGTTTTTATCGCTCTGTCGGCATTTTTACTCTCCATATGCTCGAGTATGATATTTTTAGCTGTATCGAATACGCCCGCGTTTCTTACGGTGGCTATATCCGACCCCGCGTAATTGACCCTAAAGCCTAAGGTTATGCCTGCCGCTACGATACTGACACCCACAGCCAGCATACCGACAAGGCAAAGCGAAATCGCCCTTACAAACAGGCGGTTATTTTTAACAGACTCGAAAATATTCTTAAATATATTAAAACGGGACAGCTTTTCTGTCAGAATTTCTTTGTTAAAAAACTCCTTAAAGATAACGGTCACTCCTTAAAAAATTACATTTTGTAATCATCTGAAGGATATTATAACAAAAAGGTTACAAAATTGCAACCCTTTTTGTAATTTTTTTTAATATTAAAATTTTATACTGGTAATATAGAGCAATATGTACTATAATGTACTTATATATTTACCGCCGCTCTTTTGCGGCAACGGAAAGAGGTTGTTTTTATGAAAGTGACAAAGGATATATTATATGTCGGTGTAAACGATCACAAGATTGATTTGTTTGAAGGACAGTATAAGGTCGAAAACGGTATGGCGTACAATTCCTACGCTATAATCGACGAGAAAATCGCGATTATGGACACGGTGGACGCCCGCTTTACCCACGAGTGGCTCGATAATATCGAATCGGCTTTAGGCGGCAGAAAGGCGGATTACCTTATAATCCAGCATATGGAGCCCGATCACTCCGCAAACATTTTCAACTTTATGAAGCTTAATCCCGACACAACCGTTGTCGCCACGGCCAAGGCCTTTAATATGATGGAGCAGTTCTTCGGCACGGATTTTGCCGATAACAGGATAGTTGTAGGCGAGGGGGATACTTTGTCACTCGGCAAGCACACCCTTACCTTTGTAACCGCGCCTATGGTGCATTGGCCCGAGGTTATGGTCACCTACGACAGTACAGATAAGGTGCTTTTCTCGGCCGACGGCTTCGGCAAGTTTGGCGCTAACGATGTAACCGAGGATTGGGCGGACGAAGCGCGCCGTTATTATATAGGTATAGTCGGCAAATACGGCGCTCAGGTACAGGCTCTGCTTAAAAAGGCGGCGGGGCTTGACATTTCAATTATCGCCCCCCTGCACGGACCTGTACTTAATGAAAATTTGGGTTATTATATTAACCTTTACAACATATGGTCTTCCTACACACCCGAAACAGAGGGTATAGTTATCGCTTATACCTCAGTTTACGGAAACACCGCAAAGGCGGTAGACAAGCTCGCCGAGAGTTTAAAGGCAAAAGGCTGTCCCGAGGTAGTAGTACACGACCTTGCCCGTTCTGATATGAGCAAAGCGGTGGAAAATGCCTTCCGTTACGGCAAGCTTGTGCTTGCGACCACCACCTACAACGCGGGAATCTTCCCCTTTATGAGGGACTTTATTGAGCATTTAACCGAGCGCGGCTACCAAAACCGCACAGTTGCGTTTATAGAAAACGGCTCTTGGGCGCCACAGGCTGCAAAGGTTATGAAAAATATGCTTGCCGACTCCAAAAAGCTCACCCTTTTAGAGCCGACGGTTACTATTAAATCTGCGCTAAGCGCCGAAAGCAGTGAACAGCTTGAAGCACTTGCAAACGAGCTTTGCAAGGACTATATTGCACAGGACGGCGAGACTGCAGATAAAAACGATTTGACCGCTCTGTTTAACATCGGCTACGGTCTTTATGTCATCACCTCAAATGACGGCAAAAAGGACAACGGACTTATTGTAAACACCGTAACTCAGGTTACAAACACACCAAACCGTATCGCCGTTACGATAAACAAGGAAAATTATTCACACCATGTAATAAAGCAGGCGGGGATTATGAACATAAACTGCCTGTCGGTTGACGCGCCCTTTAGCGTGTTCCAAAACTTCGGCTTTAAGAGCGGCAGAAATACCGACAAGTTTGCAGGCGAGGAACAGCTTAGAAGCGATAACGGGCTTATATTCTTAAGACGGTATATCAATTCCTTTATGTCCCTTAAGGTTGAGCAGTATATTGACCTTGACACCCACGGTATGTTTATATGCAGTGTGACCGAGGCGAGGGTTATTTCCGACGCGGAAACTATGACCTACACCTATTACCAGAAGAATGTTAAGCCCAAGCCCGAAACCGAGGGCAAAAAAGGCTTTGTCTGCAAGGTGTGCGGCTATGTTTACGAGGGCGACACCCTGCCCGAGGACTTTGTATGCCCGCTATGTAAGCACGGCGCGGCGGACTTTGAACCGATAAGCTGATAGAACATTAAAAAAAGCCTCCCTTACGGGAGGTTTTTGCTATATTCCCTCCAAATTAAACGGGGGAATATATTTTTTATCGGAGCTTTCACGCTCTTGGATATACACATTTTCAAAATTTGAATTACATATATAATCTAATACCTTTTCGTACTCTCTTTTTGTAACACGGCGGTTAATTATGGGCATTTCCAAAGCCTTAAAGCAAGGAGTATACTGGCTCATAATGCTGAAATAGGCGCTCGGTGTGTTTTCCCTCACCCAATCGAAAATCCGTATTGCCTCGTTTGTGCCCTGCGGGAGCAAAAGATGCCTTACTATTAGCCCCTTTTGCATAATCCCGTCTTTAAAGTCGCAGACGGGCTCTGCCTTATAACATTCCCTTATCGCCGCTGTAACGCATTCGGGGTAATCGGGCGCTCCCGAATAAAGCGTGGCGCGCTCCCGTGAAAGATATTTTAAGTCCATAAGGAAAATATCCACATAGCCTTTAAGCGCCCTTATTTCTTCCACAGAATCGTACCCGCCCGAATTGTAAACTATGGGTATTCGGGGCTTATAAATATCAAGCGCGCGGATTATTGCGGGGACGAAGTGGGTGGGGGTTACAAGGTTAATGTTGTGAGCGCCCTTTTCTTCAAGCTCTTTAAAAATATCCGCCAACCTTTGGTGGTTTATAATTTTTCCGTACCCGCCGTGGGATATGTCATAGTTCTGGCAGAACACGCAGTCAAGGGTACAGCCGCTGAAAAAGACCGTACCCGAGCCGTTTTTACCGCTGATGCAGGGTTCTTCCCAAAAATGCAAAGCAGCCCTTGCTACTTTCGGT
>CAZRMP010000012.1:0-28390 GCA_964601235.1 uncultured Ruminococcus sp. | reverse complement strand
AATCGGTAAAGGCCCTTTACGACGCTGTACATCAATTTCAAAACCACTCCAAAACCCAACCGCATATGCATCAGCTTTCAAATGAGCAAATGCTTGATGAAATAGAAAGCTGTAATAAAAAGATTGAGGCGATAACAGGCGTCTGCCCCACTCTCCACCGCCCGCCCTACGGCGACTATGACAACGCCCTTATAGAAACCCTCGACAGCATTAATATGTCAACGATACAGTGGGATGTTGATACTTACGCAACAGTTGGAAACCCGCATAAACAAAGGGTTTGAGAGGTTAATAAAAGGCAAAAACTATTACCGCCGTAGCTCGGGAGCATTCCGCTCCCGAGCTTTTACGGTTTCTACCTTGTTTTTTATCCTTGCTTGCAAGGAATACCACCGCCGCGAGGATAGTGCACTCCTAAATCTTAATCATCGTGGATATAATTTTCCGCAATGTTTTCTATTACATCATCCTCAATGTTATCAATTACAGCGGCTTTCTCGTCTGCCTTTGCCTGTAGGTTGGATATTCTGCGTTTCACAGAAGAAATAACAGCTTCGATACGGTTTTCATCAGCATACATTCCTGCCTCTTTGAACACATTTCTTATATCCTCATCAATATGTCTAAGGGCAGAAAAGTTAATCCAATCATAATTCGTTACAAGCCTTAACTGTTCTTCGTGTTTTTTCTTAAAGGGCTTGCAATCTACATCTTTTCCTGACAGTATCTGTGCGGGGAGCTTATCGTAACCTAAAGATGAACCGCTGTCAAAGATGGGTGCTACACCGATCCATTCAAGCGTTTCGGCATTTCTGATAAGACCGAAGTTGTTAAGATGTCTGTCCTCGTTAGCAATAATATAGTCAAGGACTATCATTTGATCGATAGCGTGTGTAATATCATCAATTCCCAAAGCCTTACAACAGTTCAGATAATGTCTGTAAACGCTTGTACTGTTATCCCGTTTCGACTGCTGCATAACCCTCCAAGCACTAACAAGCTCTGTATCACGGGTAATAAAATCCTCGCAAACGCTGTACGGGACTTCGTCATCCCAAACCAACCAATACGGCACATGCGGAATATTTAATTTTTCCATTACTACCGTTGCAATAACCTCGTTAAAGGGTTGAAGCATAAGGGGGGCGCTCCCTGCCTTCACAAGGCAACGCTTTCCGTCAATAATCTTCCAACGCTTTTTAAGGCAACCGTCCGAAGTGTTATCAGGAGAACGGAAGCTGAAAGCTCCTTTTTTTACTGCCTTACCAAGCAACACATCGCCGATGTCCTCGGAAAAAGGATGATCGAAAAAGTTAATATCTTTCCAATGCAAATCTTCACGGCAGGCGGGTCGAATCCAATACTGATCCGACAAAGAAAGTCCAAAGCACTTTGTAAGCAGCATTCTTGTATTAGAAAGGTTGAGGGCTTCCAACGCTTTTCTGACGCCGCTGCGGCTTGCAGGGATAGAACGGTCAATCCACCATTCATTAAGCTCGGTTCGGTCAACAACACCGTGTCTTATATGAATACCCACAGGAAGATGTGCTTCGTTGTAAACTTCTTCAATTTTTCTTATACCGCAAAGCACTTCGTCCAAATCAATAGCCGCAACAGGTATTTCCTTGTGCATCAATACATATTTCAATGCCGTTCAGCCTCCTTTCATAAGATTATTCATATCCGTAATTATAATAATAGTTTTCTAAGTATTTAGTATAGCACGAAAGCTTAAATAATTCAAGCAATGTAAAGCGTTCTGTGTAATTCTTTATAGAACACCCTCAAAAAACACAATTATATTACCGCCGTGGCTCGGGAGCATTCCGCTCCCGAGCTGTTATGTTTTTTAGCGCAATTTTATATCCTTGCTTGCAAGGAATACCGCCGCCGCGAGGATAGCGCCCTCGGCGAATTTCGCCATAGGCACACTAAGCAGTCCGAGCAAACCCGACATATATATCACCACCTATTAAAACTATTTGCATTAAGAATAATTCGCCTTTAATGCAAGCTCTGTTATGCACAGCACCGAAAAGGTTACTGCAAAGCCTAAAAACGCCCACTGCATAAATCAAACCTCCTTTACCTTTCTGTAAAATGTACTCGGCTTCATATCAAGCCGTTTCATTGCTTCAACCGCCGTTATATCACCGCCTTTCCATAAGTGTACAATTTCGGCAAACTTAGGGTGTTCAATAGGTTTTCTGCCTTTGTAAACTCCGTTTTGTTTGGCTACCGCTATGCCCTCCCGCTGTCGCTGTAAAATATATTCCCGTTCAAGCTCCGCCACCGCACCGAAGACGGTCAGCATAAATTTACCCGTTGGTGTCGTGGTGTCAATAGCCTCTTTTTTAGATATAAACTCAACCTGTTTTGCGGTAAGCTGTTCCACTAAATCCAACAAATCCTTTGTGTTGCGTGCGAATCGGCTTATAGCCTCAACGATTACGGTATCGCCCTCGCGGACAAAGCTCATCATTCTTTTAAGCTCGGGACGGTCGGTGTTTTTGCCGCTCATACGGTCAATAAATACCTGTTCAACCCCAAGCTCGTGCATCAGTACCTCCTGCCTTGCGGTATTTTGGTCGGCGGTGCTGATACGGATATATCCGATTTTCAATCTTAACCCTCCCTTAGACAGAAAAAATCCGTCTGCACGCTTGTTCGTACAGACGGATTATAAATTAAAGATTATTTGTATTTTAATAGTCTTTGCGAATATCCGCAAAAACTTCCTCGGCGGCTCTTACCCGCCCTGCAGTTATGTCTGCATATCCTTTTTCTAATTCAGCGCTTAGTTGCGTTTCGGTAAGGGTGGATATATCTTTGGTATTAGGCAATGAGTTTATTATTTTCATACCTTATACCCTCCCCGAGAATGTTTTTGTAGTATGGCAGCACATTTGAATATCGGAGGAACTGTTCAAGCGGCTTTACTGTTACCGAAACGGTAATATCGTGCTTCAGGCTTAAATCGCTCGTCACCTTTGCGACATCTTTGCGGTGCTTAGCAATCTCCTCGGCGGACATATCCACCGTAAGCAGAATATCAACGTCCGATTCCTTGTGATAATCCCCTCTCGCATACGAGCCGTATAAAAAAGCATCCTTAACCGCATTTCCGAAAACAGGATTGCATAGGTTGTAAACCTCGCCCAAAATACCTATTGCCTGATTTTGCGTACACATACCGTTCCCTCCGTTCTAATTGTAAGCTTCTGACTATATTATATCCGTTTTGCTCTTTTAAGTCAATCGTTTATAATAATCACTTTTCCCAATAGGGTATGATTTCTTTTTGGCACATACCAAAAACCGTAAACCGACCCTATCGGCATACGGCTCGGGTATTCCGATAGAGTGTACCCTAACGGGATATTACGAGCAATAAATTATTTCCTCAATATCGTCGGTTGAAAAGCCCTCCTCAAGCAAATAATCTATATAGTCGCCCGAATAGCCGAAGCCCTCCGCAACATATTTCAAAGATTTAATATATTCACTATCTTTCTTAGGCTTTTCACTTACAAAGCCGAAGCTGTAAGGATAGCCGAATCCGTATAAATTACTGTCGTCAAAATCAGTTACGGTAATTCTGCCGAAACGGTCTGTTTTAAGAATTTCACCGCTTGAAAGCTTAATCCTTTCCGCTTTCCCGAAACGGCAGGGCATTTTCTTTAAGGCGGTTCTTAGTATATCCTCGGTGGAGGCATAAATATAAAGCCCCTTTTCCTTAAAATGATAAATACACATAGGATTATCACCCTTTACAAAATAGAGATTATCGTCCCTGTCAAGCACCGTTATAGTAAAAGAGCCCTCCAAACGCTCAGCCATATATTTAAGACTGTCGGCGCAGAGGGTTCTTTTCTGCTCAATAAGCTGTACGGCTATATAGCTGTCGGTTTCTATCTTGGTTTCGGGGAGCTTTTCTCTGTGGCGCAAAATCAGGTCGTTGTGCAGTACGCCGTTATGCGCTAATGCGAACTCGGTGTTGTCCGTCCTGCCGTAAAACGGGTGATTGTTAAAATTAAACCTCTCGTTACCCTGCGTGGTCATTCGGGTGTGTCCCATAACCGTATGAACGCCGTCGGGAATTTTGTAGTGCATTTTATGCGCGGGGAGCGGTCTTTTGTAAATGCACAGCTTGTCCGCTGTGTTATAGGATATACCCGTTGCGTCTGTACCTCTTACCTCGCAGGCTTTAGACAGCACCGAAATTATTTTATTTAACTGCTTTGGATTAAGACTTTGCTTGTAATCGATTATTCCGAACAGACAGCACATTATACTTCCTCCTCGCTTTCCACAGGCTCATTTATGTATATCCGTCGCTCTTTCAGATACCTTACAAGCTCAGGCTCGTCACAGCCCGATACAAAGCTTGTCCACGAAAGCGCCCGCACCTCGTCGTCACTTAAAGAACAAGCCACATCACAAACTCGGTTGACGAGCTGTAATGTGGCTATTAAGGTGTTGTATTTAAGCGTTCCCCTGAAAATTCTGAATTCTACCGTGTCGCGGTTTTGCAGATTGATACAGGAATATCTGCCGTTGCCCGTCCCTTTCTTCGCGTGGTCCAAAAGCTCCTTTGGGTGGTCCTTGTAGCCGTACCGCGCCGCCCACCGTTCAAGCTGTCGGTTTGTTCGGCGGGAAAACTTTAAAAGCTCGTCCCAAAACTTCTCAAAGAAATATAAAATCCGCCCGATACAGGCTTCCTGCTCCTCCGTAGTATTGCCGAACGAGTTGCGGTTGACGTGAATGTGAAGACCACAGCTACCCGCCTTGTGGGAAAGATAGTCCATATCTCTGAGCCTTTCAAGCAGAGCCTTCCACGGCATTTGTTTTAAATGGTACTCCAAGGTCATTGGGTGGGTGACAACCTCAAAACCATCGTCGAGTGAGCCGTCGTGCTTGCAGTAAATATGCTCGCCGAGGCGGTTAGCGGTACATAAAGCCTCTTCCGCGTTTTCGTCGCTTTCGCCCGCATCGTCAACCTCCAACTCTACACCGAAATACCTCTTGCCCTCGCCGTGAAATATGGGAGCGGGTTTGTAATAATAGTCGTGAATACTTCGGATGTCGCAATAGGTGTCATAACAGCTTTGACAGTAAGGCTCGTCCTCGTCATAGCACGCGTCATCACGGTGTATAACTCGGTCACAATGGCTACAGGTGGTGTAATTGTTCTCGTAGCATATCTCGCACAGCGGCAGCTCTCCGCTGCCCGAATTGTCGCTGTTCCATATCCGACTACCGCAGCAGGAGCAAATTACTGTGTCATTTTGGAGACAGTCTGAGCAGTATAGGCTACCCTCAAACTCGATAAGCTTCTCTCTCGGAAAAGCCTCCCTGCAAATTTCGCACACCCTTTTTTCTTCCATAATCTAATTACCTCCGTAAATTAAAAATACCCGAAGCGACAAGCTTCGGGCTTCATAGAGATAATATATAATAGAAATTCAAGTAAATAGCTAAATTGATAATTAATATTTATACTCATATTTATGCTCATATTAAAAAATCAAATTTATGACTTATATGTCTTGAAAATTCTCAATCAATAATGTATAATAAAATCACCACACAAAAATTTCATATTTAGCACTATTAGAAGTGTATGTTTTTACTTTGGTAAAAATGTAGGCTCTTTCTTCGCATTTCTAATAGTGTGAGAAATTTTTGTGTGGTAGCAAATCGGAGCTTGCGTTTTTCAGTGCGTAGCTTCTTTGCTGCGCACTTTTTTGTTTTATTAGATATAGGAGGGTTAATATGAAAGGTAGAGTTAAAAATGTTAATGAAGAACGGGAATTTGGTTTTATTCTCGGTGAAGACGGAAACGATTACTTCTTTCATTTCTCAAATGTAATAAGTATTGATTTGCCTACTACAAATTCGATAGTTGAATTTGAAACAAAGCAAACAGAAAAGGGGGCTTCGGCAATCAATGTTAAAATCGAAGAAAAAGCAATAAAAAAACCTGAATTTATAAAATTTGGTTCAGTACGTATACGGTTAAAAAACATCAAATCTTATACTATGAATAGTGCCCGTTATCAAGAAGAACGTGTATTTAGCTTTAGCTGTGGTTTTTACGATAAACCGATTTTAATATCCGAAAAAAACCTCGAAGTAACAACCTTCCAAAATGAGATATTTCGTTTCACATCAAAACATTGTGATATAGACGCAAAGATAGCTGAATTAGATAAATATTTTAATGAATAGGAGTTGATTATATAATGAAAAAAAGCGATATGATTAACAGAATCTTAGAAATTTCCTCGTTGTATGAAAAGCAAGTGCTTGAAAAAATGTCTGCTAAAGAAATAGTTGGAATATTTGAAGAACTTACCGATTTTTCCGATATATATCCTAACGGCAGGGATTACGATGCTGAGGACGAGGAATTTTAGATTATAACATATTTCCTTTTAGGAAACTATGTGTTATAATACCATCGGCGTAGGTACTCCGCGCCGATAAGATCCAAGCCGCAAAAGTGATTTGACAATTTCTGCTTTTATCCCGGCTCGCTACACCGGGAGCGGCTTGCATTCTCCTTTAAAGGGGCAGCACCTTATGTGGAATTTTTTAGGTGCTGCCTTTTTATAATTATATTTAAAGTTTCGCGAGCCAACATAACAATAAACAAAAATTCGTAAGGAGTTGTGTTTGTTATGTTGGAAGATTTCCCCGATATTTTAACGGTGGGTGAAACCTGCGAAGCTTTAAAAATCGGATATAATGCGCTATACAAGCTATTACAAAGCGGTAAGCTTAAAGGCTTCCGCAACGGACGAACTTGGAGGATTCCAAAATTAGCCGTAAAACAATTTATCCTTGAAAATGCTAAGCTTTAATCCATTTTTCCGCGGTGTGACAGCACCGCGGATTATTCGTTTCCTCCGTAGTACACCGTATAAATCCCGTATTTTCGGGCAATGCTTTTCAAGACATTCAGCATATGATGGTGTTCTGAACGAGTACCCTTATACCTCTCTCCGGTAACATAACTCACAGAATTAAATGCCAAATGAAAATGAAGATTTTCGGTGTTTTCGTGAACACCGTATACTGCCTGATAATTTTCCCCGAGCCAACACATAAACTCATTGGCTATCGCGTCTACAACAGCGGGGTCAATAGCTTCTGTTCGAGTAAAGGTAACAATAATGTGCCTTATTTGAACTCCGTTTTCCTTTCCGTAAAGTCTTGAAACCTCCTGCATACTTAGCGCAGGGTCAGCAGGATTAACCTTAATACAGCCCCAATGATTATTCCTAAGCTTGTCCTTATTAAGAATATAATCCACAACATCCTTTTTGGTTGATAGGTCGCGGTATTTCCCGTGACCGTTTGCTGTTTTTAAAATAGCCATTTTCATCATCCTCTGTATTTATTATATTATTAAGTATTAGATAATTGTTTTATCTATTATATTTTTTTAATATAAATTAATTAACAAACACCTTCTATCTTATTTTTCACTTATTTTTCACAAGGGGAAGAAAAACTTCCCCCGGGGCCCCTAAACATTATCTTATAGTTAGTTTCTTTATATAAAATTACGCCGCATTATTAAATAACCCCACGCAGTTTTTTAAATTGCGTGAGGTTATATTTTCCAAAGAATATTAACATTTTTGTCCTGAATCAAAACCTTATCGATAAACTGTGCGGCAACCAGCTTTTTTTCCTCAAAGCTTAAGGAATTAAAATCTAAGGGGCGAACGGTCGTGTGCTCTGGCTTACAGCTTTTTAACAGCTCCTCCCGTTCCCTATGCAGGGCTTCAATTTGCTTTGAAATATACGAAACCGCAATATCCCCGCTCTCGGCAAGAGCATTGACAAGGCGTTCAATTTTTTGCTCTATTTTTAATACCTCGGCGGCATTGCCGTTTCCGCTCGGTATAATATCGGCCGGTGGGGCTTCCTTGAGCATTCCGTAGATTTGTCCGCTTATGTAGTCCTCAAGCTCCCTTAAATCAACGCTTATCCGCGAATCACAGACCCCTAAATTAGACCGTCCCGAGCATTTAAGATATATTTTGTCCTCGGGCTTGCTGTAGTTAATCTTAATCGCGTATCCGCATTTAGCACATTTTAATAAGCCCGTAAGCCAGGAGTATTTCCCCGCATTTGCCCGTGAAATTTGCTTATTCCCTGCCAGCTTTTCCTGAACGCAAAGCCACAGCTCAGAATTAATAAATCCCTCGTGATTTGAGACAGTAAGGATTTGGTCTGTAAGCAAATTGTATTTATTTTTAGAATGGTCACGGCGGCATATAATATTGCAGGCGTGAATGCCGTCAAATGCCTCTGCCCCTTCTACTATTTGCAAACCCTTTGACAGATAATAAAAATAAATATCCGCGTCGGCTCTGACATACAACGGGCTATGAAGAAGGCGGGAGAGTGTGACATTGTCCCACATTTCCCGCCGAGGTCCTTTTATTCCGCTTTCATTTAAATCCTTTGCAATGCTCCTTAATGAAGTATCGGGTTTTGCATAGTCTTCAAAAATCTTTTTGACGGTCTCCGCTTTTTCGTTTATTTTAAGCGACGATACACGTCTTCCCTCGCTTTCAATTTTTACTAAATCAAAGCCGTACGGTGCAGGACCGCCGGGCCAAGCGCCGAGCCTAAAACGGTGAACATAATTGTCCTTTACACGCTCGGCTGTGGTTTCGCGCTCTAATTGAGCGAACACCAAAACTATGTTTAACATTGCCCTGCCCATCGGCGACGAGGTGTCAAACTGCTCGGTGACCGACTGAAATTCCACTCCGTGTTCTTCAAGCAGTTCCCACAGCCGTCCGAAATCTGCTATAGAACGACTGAATCTGTCTAATCTGTAAACAAAAATCTTTTTAACCGTCCCCGCCTTAACCGCCTCTATAAGCTCGGTAAAGGCGGGGCGCTTTATGTTCTTCCCCGAAAAGCCTTTGTCTTTAAAAACCTTTGCGTCCTCTCCCGCAAGTTGTCGGCAAAGCTTTATCTGAGCCTCGATAGAAAGGCTATCCTTTTTATCAACTGACTGCCTTGCATAAATCGCGTTCATCGCTCACCCCCACCCGAAACGGTAGTCTGAAGTAGCAACAAACACTTACGATGCAGCTCAGACTGTTTAATAAGCCTTTCCCTATCATTTTTCAAAATAAATGTATTAGTAATTACCATTTTTATTCCTCCTCAGTGTTATATTATGCGACTGACCGATTTGAGTATGACGGTCACTCTTATTGGTGAGTTACCTGTTTTGTATTTTTTTACAAAATTCCAATTTCCCCACTCTGAGTGCAATCTGTGTTTAAGCAATACTAACGCAATAATACTTGCAATTTATTTCTAACTGATTTATAATTTTCTGGTACATTTACGGTATTATGGTACATAATTTTTCTTAACGAAAGCGGTGTAATATATGTTTTACGAAACAAGTATTCAAGATGTAATAAACAAAATATTCTATGCAAAGCAAGCTCAATTTCAAGTAAGCGATGAAATGGCCGATATAACAAGAAAACAATTAAACTCTCCTGATATTATTGAGCGTCATCAAGGGGCTTCTGTTTTTCATAATTTAATAATTGCATTTAATAATATGGAAAAAGATTTTTATAAGGCTACTTCTAACCTAAAGGGCGAAGTGCTAAATTATCCGTATACTGTTTTCGACCGAAATATTTTAATAAAAGAGGGTAATTATTACCGATTGCTTGCTCCGAACGATTTCATCCACAAGAAAAAAGCAGAAGTAAACCGTTTTTATATTACCATTCGTGATTTTTTACGGCTGATTGAAAGAATAAAAACGCACATCCGAGAACGAGAGGAAAAGGCAAGAAATAAAGAACATAAAAAGACATTATCCGAAAAAAGGGAACTGGAGCAGGAAAAGCTTTTGAATACCTTTATTGATTTTTCGGTCGAATCCGTAAATATCGATGAAAGCATCAAGTTGCTTTACGAGCTGTCTTTAGGTGATTTGAATGTGGTTGAAGATTTAGCAATACTTGCTTCCGAAATAAGAAAGCCCTCAGCTATTACCCCAACGGTCATTTTAGCCGACGGTTCGGTTCATTGGGCGATAGAAAAGTTTTTGGGAATAATATCCGCCAAATCTTTTCCTCTCGTAACATATCCGCGTTTCACTCTAAAAGAGGTATTAAATGTCAAAGAACTGCAAGGGTTGGCTTATTGTAATTGGAACAACTTTCCGTTATCAGCAGTATATGTCGAAGATGAAATACCCGAAGCTGAAAGCAAGGTTATTAAGCTTAAAAAAATAATGAACGGAAAAACCATAAGCATAAATCACCCTTACTTTTCGGGTAAATTATTTGTTAAAAACTGTATTCCTTTTATTTACATCACCCAAAGCCACGAGAAGTATTTAAAAATGAAAAATATATACGGGGCAAAAGGGATTAAAATTCCGAGTAAAAAAGTATCGCAAATTTATGACAAACAGCACGGCAATATGTGGCTTCAATATAATTTTGCCAAGTTTGGTTTAATCAAAAGAACCTCTAAAGCCTCGGCAAGCTACCTGTTCCCCAAAATCACCGAGGACGAAATTTTTTCCGAATTTTCAAAAGAACTTTGTATTTTCGACAACAAATCAGACTGCCCCACGCAAGAATTGTATGAAGCCTACGCTTTGTTTTTTAAAAGCTTCTACGGCGACAATCCTTTGACATTCAGACAATTTCGCACGCGGTTTGCAATTTTTTCAGGGTTAGAGGTTTGCAGACCTCACCACAGCAGTTCAAGCAACCCGAGGTGCTTTAGGGGTATAAAAATAAATACTAAAAGGTATTCGCAGCTTATAAACAGCGATACTCAAATAGTATTAAAATGCACCGAAAAAGAATTTGCGCACCGTTTACTTGAAACGATGCGCAAGGAAAATTGTTTAACAAAAAGCAGATAAAAACAGGGCTTTCCAACTGCTGCGTACGGGGACAGCCTCGACTGGAAAGATACCGCCACCCCCGACAGTATTTGCAAGCGGGTGACCTCTAAGGTCTGCCCGGGGTCGATAGTCTTGTTCCACAACGACGCCGACCACACCCCCGAAGCTTTACCGACAATTCTTAAATGCCTTAAAGACGATGGCTACGAGTTTGTATTTATAAGCGACTTGATACTTAAAGACAATTACACAATCGACCATACGGGTAAGCAATGTAAAATTGAAAATAACTAAATGCCGTAGGAGAGGGTCTTAAGTGCCCTCCCAAAAAATTTTTACAAATTAACGGGAGGGGATGGAACCCCTCCCCTACAAAAATCAATATTCATCGACACAGAGAACCGTATGCTATTCAAAGAACTTCTTTTTTTATAAAATCGGTTAATGCCTTTGCGGCCGCAATGTGCCCCTTCACCTGCGGATGTCCCGCTGTTCCGTCGGTGTCCTTGGGCATCGGGCAGTAATAGGCGTTAATTCCCCTTTCGGCAAGCGCTTTTACCGCATTTTTATATACATCGGCAAAGGGACTTTCTTGAGATTGCATCATACCGAAGGCAAATACGATTTTTAAATCGTCTTCGTTTTTCGCAATCAGGTCGTCAACAAAATTATTAAGCGACCTTTCAAAAAGCTCCGAAAGCTGTTGCTTATCTTTTATACCCTGCTTCTCCGAAACATAGGTATCATTTGTGCCGAGGTTTATTACAACAATATCTGCTTTTCGGTTATTTTCAAAATCCCATAAATTATCGGTATCGTCATATGTACCGTCTTCCCTCACCGGCAAATGATATATCTTATTGTAAACCTCGGGTAATGAGGTGTGCTCTGCAATAGTTTCCTTTGTGGAAGGAATTAATGTGCCGCCGCCTCTTGCAACGATGGAATAATCAAAGCCCAAAGCCTTGGCAGTCATAACGGCATATGACTTTGTTCCGTCATCGCGATGCCAGGACCAGTCATCGCTGTTAAGTCCCAAGCAGCAGGAGCCGCAGGTTATCGAATCGCCTATAAATTCAATAAAGGTGTCGTTATCCTTAGGTCTTTCAAGAAGTCTTCCCGTTAATTCAATATCATAAACCGTTATTGGAAAAAGGCATTGCATTTCTTTATAGAACTCTATTTTATGCTTACCCTTTTTCAATTTTTCGGCAATAACTACCCTTGTGGGTTTATCTGCATTTTTAATATGTATTTCCTTTTGAACACCGTCTACAACAACCTGATAAAACCTGTCAACACCTGTTTGCGAAAGATTAACTGTAATATCACCCTTGCAATAGGCGTTGAACATAATGCCGCTTCCGGTCCAGTCAAGCATTAAAGAGCCGTCCGATGAGGGCTTATGCCTTGTTAAAATTTTGATTCTTTCATCCGTAGGCTTAAAAACCGTACTTTCAATTTTCATTTCAACTGTCCCCTTATTTCAATAAGCTAAAGGCTCGCCGTATTCCGTTTGATATGATAACACATACGGACAATTTTTGCAACAGTATCATTTTTAAAGTTTTCATACCACGCTTAGTCTTGACGAAAGCGAAATAATGTGGTATACTGTGCTTACAATCTGACATGAAGTTTTCCGCGCGGTACGCCAGGGATTCCGAGGTGAAAGATGCACAGATAAAAAACTGATTTTAAGTATATATCTGACCGCATCGTTTACCCGATGCGGTTTTTATTTTAAAGGAGAATGAAAAATGGAAACACGGGTTGCCGTTATGGGCATTATTGTTGAAAAGCTCAACTCAGTTGAAGCGCTTAACTCCCTTTTGCACGAATACGGACAGTATATCATAGGCAGAATGGGTCTTCCCTATCGGGAGAAAGAAATAAATATCGTTTCTATTGCGATTGACGCACCGCAAGACACCATAGCGGCGCTTGCGGGAAAAATAGGGACGATTGACGGTGTAAGCGTAAAGACCGCCTACTCAAATGTGATTACCAATGCAGAATAAGCTCTACCTACTGATAGATAAGCTGGAAAAAGAACACGGCCTTTCCTTGGAAGAATATCAGCAGTTGTTGGACGGGCGCACCCCGGAACTTACGGAGTACGCGGCAAAAAAGGCCGTAGCGGCAAGGCAGGCGGTTTACGGCAATGATGTATATGTTCGCGGACTTATTGAGATAAGCAACATCTGCAAAAACGACTGCCTTTATTGCGGAATCAGGCACAGCAATAAAAGCTGTTCCCGCTATCGCTTGAGTGAAGAGGAAATCCTCTCCTGCTGTGAAGAGGGGTACGCGCTGGGCTTCCGCACATTTGTTATGCAGGGCGGCGAAGACCCCTTCTTTACCGATGAGCTGCTTTGCTCTTTGATTAGTAAAATCAAAAAGCAATATCCCGACTGTGCGGTAACACTTTCGCTTGGCGAGAGAAGCTTTGACAGCTACAAGGCGCTCTTTGACGCGGGGGCGGACAGATATTTGCTACGCCACGAAACAGCAGACCCAGAACTATATAAAAAGCTCCACCCGAAGGAAATGTCCTTTGAAAACCGTATTAATTGCCTAAAAAACTTAAAGGAAATAGGTTTCCAAACGGGCTGCGGATTTATGGTGGGTGCGCCCTATCAGACCAACAGCTCACTTGCTACTGATTTAAAATTTGTAGAGAAGTTCCGCCCCGCTATGTGCGGAATAGGTCCCTTTATCCCCCACGGGGCAACACCCTTTGCCGATTTTTCGGCGGGAGCGCTTGAACTCACCCTGTTTTTACTCTCGCTGTTAAGACTTATCGACCCGAGCCTTTTATTACCTGCCACCACGGCACTCGGTACGATTGACCCCACAGGGCGCGAGAAAGGTATTTTAGCGGGAGCTAATGTCGTTATGCCTAATCTCTCCCCTGTATCGGTACGCAAAAAATACGAGCTGTACGATAATAAAATCTGTACGGGTGAGGAATCGGCACAGTGTAAAAGCTGTTTAGGCAGAAGAATGGAATCAATAGGCTACAAAATTGTCACCGCAAGAGGGGACAAAAAGCCTTTTAAAAATTAACCTGAAAAGGAAGTAATAGTTAATGTCACAGTATAATCCCAAATCCTTAAAAGCCGAGGAATTTATAAGCCATGAAGAAATCCTCGAAACCCTCCGCTATGCGGAAGAAAACAAGCACAATATTCCCTTAATCGACAGTTTGCTCCAAAAAGCGCGGCCTGTTAAGACCGCAAACGGCGTACACTGTGCGGGACTTACCCACCGCGAGGCCTCGGTACTTCTTGCCTGCGATATTCCTGAAAAGGTGGAGGAAATGTACCGCCTTGCCGAGGAAATAAAGCTTGCCTTTTACGGCAACCGCATTGTTATGTTTGCCCCCCTGTATCTTTCAAATTACTGCGTAAACGGCTGTGTTTATTGCCCTTATCATTATAAGAACAAGCATATTGCCCGCAAAAAGCTTACCCAAGAGGAAGTAAGACAAGAGGTTATCGCCCTGCAGGATATGGGACACAAGCGACTTGCTATAGAGGCGGGCGAAGACCCTGTAAACAACCCGATTGAGTACATTTTGGAATGTATTAAAACCATTTACAGTATTCAGCATAAAAACGGCGCAATTCGCCGTGTAAATGTCAACATTGCCGCCACCACGGTAGAAAACTACCGCAAGCTTAAGGATGCGGGTATCGGTACATACATTCTTTTCCAAGAAACCTACCATAAGGAAAGCTATCTTGAGCTTCACCCCACAGGCCCTAAGCACGATTACGCCTACCACACCGAGGCTATGGATCGCGCTATGGAGGGTGGAATTGACGATGTAGGCTTAGGCGTACTATTCGGTCTTGAGCGTTACCAGTACGAGTTTGCGGGACTTTTAATGCACGCAGAGCATTTAGAGGCGGTACACGGCGTAGGTCCCCACACCATAAGCGTTCCGAGAATTAAGCGCGCAGACGATATTGACCCCGATGTGTTTGATAACGGAATCCCTAACGAAATCTTCGAGAAAATCATAGCATGTATCCGCATTGCCGTGCCCTACACCGGTATGATTATTTCCACGAGAGAAAGCGAGGAAGTACGCGGTAGAGCCTTAGAGCTTGGTATTTCCCAGATAAGCGGTGCTTCCCGCACATCTGTAGGCGGATACACCGAAGAGGAACGCCCCCACGATTCCGAGCAGTTTGATGTTTCCGACCAGAGAACCCTTGATGAGGTGGTAAACTGGCTGATGAAGAAGGGCTTTATACCCTCATTTTGCACCGCCTGCTACCGTGAGGGCAGAACAGGCGACCGCTTTATGAGCCTTTGCAAAAACGGTCAGATTTTAAACTGCTGTCATCCAAACGCCCTTATGACCCTTAGCGAATACCTTGTGGATTATGCGAGCGAGGATACCAAAAAGGTAGGCTTTGAGCTGATTGAAAAGGAGCTTAAAAAGATTCCCGCAGAAAAGGTATGCAAAATCGCCACCGAGAATATCGAGCAGATTAAAAACTCCAACCGCCGTGATTTTAGATTCTAATACTAAGGAGGAAATGTTATGAGCCTTAACTCCACAGTTTCAGCCGAGAGGGTGCATATCGGTTTTTTCGGTCTGCGCAATGCAGGAAAATCGAGCCTTGTAAATGCCGTAACGGGGCAGAAGCTTTCGGTAGTATCCGAGGTAAAGGGCACCACAACCGACCCTGTTAAAAAGGCAATGGAGCTCTTACCTATGGGCCCTGTCGTTATTATCGACACACCCGGAATTGATGACGAGGGCGAGCTTGGCGAGCAAAGGGTTGCCCGCGCAAAGCAAATCCTCCGTCAGGCGGATGTTGCAATATTAGTGGTTGACGCGCAAAAAGGCTTACAGACCGCTGATAATGAGCTAATTGAGCTTTTCAAACAGCGCAAGTTGCCCTTTGTTATTGTTTACAACAAGGCAGACTTACTGTCAAAAATTCCGCCCGAAACCGAAAATGAAATTTATGTAAGCGCCGAGACGGGGGACGCTATTAACGATTTAAAGGAAAAGATCGCCGCGCTCTCAAAGGCGGCCGGTAACGACCGCAAAATCGTTTCCGATTTAATAGAGTCGGGCGATACCGTGATACTTGTTACTCCCATAGATTCCGCCGCACCTAAGGGCAGGCTTATTCTTCCCCAACAGCAAACCCTGCGGGAGCTTTTAGAGGTCGGTGCGCTAACCCTGGTTGTGCGTGAAACCGAGCTTGACGCGGCACTTAAAGCCCTCAAAACGCCCCCACGTATGGTAATTACCGATTCGCAGGCATTCGGCGTTGTAAGCAAAATTGTGCCGAAGGATGTTGAACTCACCTCTTTTTCAATCCTATTCGCCCGCTATAAGGGCGACCTTGCCACCGTTATCGGCGGCGCGGCAAAATTAGACCGACTAAAGTACGGCGACAAGGTGCTTATTTCCGAGGGGTGCACACATCACCGCCAATGTCAGGATATCGGAACGGTAAAGCTCCCCGGTTGGATTAATAACTACACCGGTAAGACCCTTACCTACTCCTTTACCTCAGGCACAGAATTTCCCGAGGATTTATCCGAGTATGCGTTGGTGGTTCATTGCGGCGGCTGTATGCTAAACGAAAAGGAAATGAAGTCCCGCCTCCAATACTGCAACGAACAGGGTGTGCCTGTCACCAATTATGGCATTGCAATAGCCCAAATGCACGGAATTTTAAAGCGCTCCCTCGAGCCGTTTCCCGATTTGCTGAGTATCTTAAAGTAAAAAAGCACACTATTAATTAAGCACGCTGAGTTTAAAGTTCAGCGTGCTTTTTTATTTTTCTGTTTCGGTTTTTATTTTTCCGTTTTCAACAAAAAAGGTTATGTCGCCGTCGGTATCGGTTCTGAAAACCTGCGCGCCGCAGTCTTCAAGGGCGGCAACAACCGACTCGCTCGGGTGGGAATAAATGTTGTTCTCACCTACCGATATTGCGGCGTAGTCGGGAGTGGCTTTATCCAAAAACTCCTTAGAGGTTGAGGTGGAGCTGCCGTGATGACCGACCTTTAAAACATCGCAGTCGATATTAAGTCCCTCGGCAATCAGCGCCTTCTCGGCCTTAGCCTCGGCATCACCCGTAAAGAGAAACTTTATACCGTCAAGCTCCGCCATAACTATTACGGATTTATTATTATCATCCTGCATATCATCGTAATATGCAAGAATCGTAACCGTAAACTCCCCTATTTTGAAGTTCATTCCTTGCATAGCAGTATAAGCATTGCCGCCTTTTGCCGTCACGGTTTGCTTTGCGGTTTTCACCGCTCCCGCCGCCTCGGCTTCATCATAAATCTCGGGTATTATAAGATTATCTACTGTTTTGCGGCTTGTAAGCTTGGGCAGTGCGCCCGCGTGGTCGATATGAAGATGGGTTACTATCAGTGCGTCTATGCTCTTTATCCGCGCCGCGTCAAGGTCTTCTATGATACTTTCAGCGCAGTCCTCTGTTCCCACATCAATAATCGCCGAACAACCATTAGAGTAAATCAAGATACTTTCCGCCTGACCTACATCGGTGATTTTTACAAAATCCACCGATGCGTCGAATGCACAGGCAGGATTAAATACCTGCTGTAATTCCTCCCCGAAAACACCCCGCGAGAATGCAGTTATAAAAACCGCAGCGGCGAGCAAAGCCGCCGCCACTATATATTTAAGGTTTTTATTTTTATTCTTCATCTGCCGAATCAGCTCCCGCCGCCTCGCGCTCCAAAAGTTGATCCATTGTGATAAGCACCTTGCGCGGCTTTGAGCCTTCATACGGACCTACTACCCCGCGCTGCTCCATTTCGTCAACAATTCTTGCGGCTCTGGCATAGCCTAATTTAAGCTTGCGCTGTAAAAGCGAGGTAGATGCCTGACCGTTTTCAACAACTACTCTGATAGCCTCACTCAGCATAGAGTCTTCTTCGGGACCGTCCTCCTTAAGCCCTGTCTTCTGCTTTTTCTCCACCGCCGCTTGACGCTCTATTTCCACCATAACATCATCATCGTAATCGGCGGACCGGTCGCCCTTTATGTACTCCACAACCGCCTCAACCTCCTCGTCACTTACAAAGCAACCCTGAATACGGTTAGGCTTGTTTGAGCCTACCGGGCTAAAGAGCATATCTCCGCGGCCTAAAAGCTTTTCCGCTCCTGCGGAGTCAAGAATAGTACGGCTGTCTATCTGCGAAGAAACTGCAAAGGCAATTCTTGTTGGGATATTCGCCTTAATAACACCCGTCACAACATCAACAGAGGGGCGCTGTGTCGCAATTATAAGGTGCATACCTGCCGCTCTTGCCTTTGCCGCGATACGGTTAATTGAGTCCTCAACCTCATTCGGTGCGGTCATCATAAGGTCGGCAAGCTCGTCTATTATTATTACAATATGAGGCATTTTTTGTACCTCGGGGTCGCCCAACTGCTCCACAAAGCGGTTATAACCCGCAAGGTCGCGCACACCGCGGTCGGCAAACATTTTATAGCGCTTTTCCATCTCGCTTACCGCCCAGCCGAGTGCCCCCGACGCCTTCCTCGGGTCGGTCACAACGGGAACAAGCAGATGCGGTATACCGTTATAAATACCAAGTTCAACAACCTTCGGGTCAATCATTAAAAGCTTGACCTCGTCGGGGGTTGCTTTGTAAAGAATACTTACTATTATCGAATTTATGCAGACCGATTTACCCGAGCCCGTAGCACCTGCTATCAGTCCGTGGGGCATTTTTGCAATGTCGGTAACAACTGCGTTGCCGCCTATATCCCGACCTAAAGCCACGGTAAGCTTACTCTTTGCGGATGTAAAAACGGGGGACTCCAATATCCCGCGAACACCTACTACCGCGCTTGCTTTATTAGGTACTTCTATTCCCACAGCCGCCTTATTGGGTATGGGGGCTTCAATACGCACGCCCGCAGTAGCAAGATTTAAAGCAATATCGTCTGCAAGGTTTGTTATCTTGCTTATTTTTACGCCTGCGCTGGGCTGGAGCTCATAGCGGGTAACGGTAGGACCGCGGCTTATATCCACAATTCTTGTTTCCACGCCAAAGCTTTTAAGGGTATCCACCAAGTGAGCCGCAGTGTTGTCAAGCTCGGCGGAAAGTAATGCGGCATTCTGCGCCTTTGTTTCATTCAAGAGGGTAAGCGGCGGGAATTTATAGCTTTCCTCCGCTTCCGCATTTTCCTTCTCAATATGTTCGGTAAATTTATCGGTTTCCGCCTTAAAATCTATTTTTTCGGCATCGCCGTTTTGTGACTCAGCCTTAGCTGCCTTAAGCGCGTTATCAATCTCCTTGTGCTCCTCATCAGGTTCTGTTATAGGCTCACTCTTCGGGGCTTCGGCAGGGTCTTCATTATCATAATAAGCCGAAACGACCTTGCGCTGTTTTTCGGCAAGCGTTTCTTTTTTTGCGGTGCGCTTTTCGGGAATATCGTCCACGGGTATATCAACATTAAAGCCCTTTAGCACCCTTAACTGCTTATCGCTTTTTTCCTCTGCCTCACGGTCAAGGCGGTTTTGATAGGCAGTCTCCGCCTGCTCGGAAATAGACTTAACAGGCTTTGCCATAGTCTTAAAAAGTGAAATAAGGGTTGTTCCGGTTATAATCATAACAAAAACGAATATAAGCAGAATAACGGTTATCGCCGCTCCCGTTTTGCCGAAAGCAATGTAAAGCGGCTGACCTATAATCGCACCTAAAAATCCGCCGCTTTTAAGGCTTGTTCCGGTGCTGTATGCATTTACAAGGTGTTGCCAGAAGGTGAAGTCTTCATTATGCTTTACAAAGATATCCACAGCCGCGCCTATAAGCACAACCAATACGCTCGATTCAATTATCTTAGCGTTAATAGAGCCGCCGACCTTATCCAACGCAAAAAGCACCGCAACAAACCCTAACAAAAAGGGGTAAAAATACGCCGTAACGCCGAAAATACCGAAAATAGCATTATGTATTGCAAGCCAGACATTCTGCCCCTTTATAAATACAATACACAAGAAGAAAACCGCTACGGCAAACCAAATAACCGACATCAACTGTCTTTTTCCTGCCGCCGTTTCCTGCCGTTTTTCATTATTTTGAATTTTAGTTGCGGTAGCACTTCCGCGCGTTTTGCTTCCTTTCTTTTTAGTCGCTGCCATATTTATTCTCCTTAATATGTAGATAGGTCGGTTGCCCGACCGATTATTTATTTTCAATAAGCTCGTAAAGCCCGTCCAAAACAACACCGAGCGTCCCTATTTCGTCAATGAGCCCCTCGCTTACCGCCTGACCGCCCGTAAGCACGGAGCCTACATCGGTCACCATTTCGCCCGTATTCATCATAAGCTCGGTAAAGCGTTCCGGGGTGATTTTTGAGTTTCTTGCGACAAAATCAGTTATCCTTAACTGCATACGCGCAAAATGATTCATCATCTGCGGCACGCCGATAACCAGTCCCGTGGTTCTGACGGGGTGTACTGTCATTGTAGCGGACGGCGCGATATAAGACCGCTTTGCCGAGACCGCGAGAGGAACGCCTATTGAATGTCCCCCGCCCAAGACAAAGGAAACCGTAGGCTTTTTCATACCCGAGATAAGCTCGGCTATAGCAAGCCCCGCCTCAACATCGCCGCCGACGGTATTCAGCACCACAAGCAGACCCTCAATTTCTCTGCTTTCCTCAACTGCTACAAGCTGCGGAATTATATGCTCATACTTTGTGGTTTTGGTCTGCTCCGGCAGGACATTATGCCCCTCAATTTCGCCGATAACGGTAAGGCAGTATATTTTATGCTTCCCGTCAGAGGCGATAGAGCCTAACTCTTTAATTTCCTCAAGTTGAGACGAACGGACATCTTCCCCGTTTTTTTGATTTTCATTATTTTCATTACTCATTGCTTTCCCTCCACAGTTATTATGTAGGGAAAAAACCAAACAATACATATTATACCTTTTTTTTAACAAACTTTCAAGTATCTAAAAGTTATTTATGAAATATAGCTTTTTTCGGTTGAATGATTTAAGATTTTGTGTTATCATATATGTGATTTGAATATTTATGATTGGGTGATCTAATGAAACTGCTGATGAGCATTGTTTATGTGGCTGTGATAGGCATACTTGCTCATTACATCGGCGAATCCCTGCCGCGAAGTCTTTTCAGCGAATACAAATTCCCATACCGCGCTTATAATTGGGAAAAGGACGGTAAGGTTTACAACCGTCTTAAAATAAAAAAATGGAAAACTCATCTTCCCGATATGAGTCGGGTTATGCGGGATATGCTCCCCAAAAAAGTAACCTTTGACGCTACAAGCAATAATATTGATGCGCTGATAAAGGAAACCTGCGTAGCAGAGTGCATTCATTATTGGTTATGCATTTTTTCTGTCGGAATTTATCTTATTTGGAAAACTTATGTCGGAGTTGTACTGGCGTTTGTTTTTGTGGTCTGCAACCTTCCTTTTATTATGATTCAACGTTACAACCGTCCCCACCTTATTAAGCTTAGAGACAAACTTTTAAAACGCGAAAAGAGGGAAAAATTTGCGCTTGCTGATACTGTCCTGTAATACGGGAGAAGGTCATAATTCCGCCGCGAGAGCGATTAAGGGCTGTTTTGAAGCCCAAAATATATCCTGCGATATAAGGGACGCTTTAGCTTTCTGGTCCCCTGAAAAATCAAAGATTATAAGCAAGGGTCATGTTTTCATTTACCGGAAAATGCCCAAGCTTTTCGGAGTCAGCTACCGTTTTGAGGAAAATCATCCGCCCAAAGAGGGTGACGAATCCCTGATTTATGAGCTTGTAATAAAGGGCTGTGATTCCCTGGAAGAATATTTGAGCGAAAACAAATATGACGGGATTATCTGTACCCATGTTTTTTCGGCAATGATGATGACAGAGCTTAAAAAACGCCGAAAATGCTCGGTTAAATCATATTTTGTTGCTACAGACTACACCTGCTCGCCCGGTGTTAACCAAACTGCGCTTGACAGATATTTTATACCGCACGAAAAGCTTATTGATGAGTTTGCGAAAAACGGAATCCCCGAGGATAAGCTGATACCAAGCGGCATCCCTGTAAGAACGGATTTTTATAAAAAAACCGACCCCCAAAAAGCGAAAAACATCCTTTCACTGCCCACCGGCAAAAAAGTGGTGCTTTTAATGTGCGGCAGTATGGGTTGCGGACCTATTAAAACACTTGCGGAGTATCTGCCCCAGCAGATTCCGTCCGATTCCCTGCTTGTTGTAATTTGCGGAAACAACCGCAGACTTTACAAGGCACTTACCAAATACCCTCTCCCCGATAATATGCGGGTAATCGGCTTTACAAGCCGTATGCCCCTTTATATGGACGCGGCGGATTTAATCCTTACAAAACCCGGGGGATTAAGCTCCACAGAGGCGGCGGTAAAGGCTCTGCCCATGATTTTTATTGATGCCGTGCCGGGCTGTGAAACCAGAAACTATGAATTTTTCCTTGAAAACGGCTTTGCAGATATGCGCGATTCGGTATTAGACCTTTGCGACACAGTATGTGAGCTTCTCGAAAATGAAGAGAAGCTTAAAATAATGTCGGAGACTCTTAAAGCGGATTTTAGCGGCTGTGCGGCACAGAATATAAGCGAATACATTGTTAAGGATATAGACTGCACTTATGGTAGATTATAGAAAATTAAGACCCTCTAATATAACCTCGCCCGAATTCCGCCACCTGCTTTTATTGCTTTATTGGCCGATTTTCGGGCTCACCTTTCTTATTTTAGAACGGGGACTGACCCTAAACTATCACCCTGTTGAAGCGGCGCTTGACGCTAAAATCCCCTTTTGCGAATTCTTTGTTCCCGCATACTATTTTTGGTTTGTATTTCTTATCGGAATCCATTTTTACACAGGCTTTTTTGATGTTCCCGCATTTAAAAAGCTTATGTATTTTATAATGATTACATATACAGTAACAGCCGTAATATATATTATTTATCCAACAAAGCAGGAACTGCGCCCCGCCGAATTTACGGGTAACAATTTATTTATAACAATAGCAAAAGGTCTTTACGGTTTTGATACAAATACCAACGTCTGTCCCTCGCTTCATGTTATAGGCTCCTTCGCGGTGCTTTTTACCAGCTGGCACTGTAAACGCTTTAGAACTTTTTGGTGGCAGTTAGGCTTTATTTCGGCTACTGTGCTAATATGCCTTTCCACTGTCTTTTTAAAGCAGCATTCGGTTGTAGATATATGGGTGGCGCTTGCTGTTTGCGCGGTTGCTTATCCGTTTGCATATATTTTGCCCGACAAGGTTAGACATTAGATATTAGATGTTAGACGGACAGTCAAGGATGCCTGTCCCTACAATGGTCAATTTAACCGCGTAGGGACGGGCGTCCACGACCGTCCGTTTTTTTCGTACTTAATAATAAAACAAAAAATTGTTCACAGTTTGTTAAAAAAGTATTGCATTTTATTCCGATATATAGTATTATTGCATTGGTATATTTATTTTCCCCTGTGTCGCCTTGGGGACAACGATAAAGCCTATACATACGGCGGCAGAACGGAGATTTTTAATGAGAGCTGACGGAAAAAGACTTAGAAACACCGACCCTATGTATACCGTTGCGGCGCATGTTATGAACAAGCGTGTTGACGCTATGAATATGGTCACTCTTGATATTCCCTACGACCCCATTCAGAATTATCTTAACGAAAAACGCAAGGATGGGATTAATATAAGCCATATGGCGGTTATAATCGCGGCTTATCTGCGTACTGCGGCGGAGTTTCCTCTGCTTAACCGCTTTATTGTTAACTGCAAGCCCTATGCGAGAAATGAATTTTCGGTAGCTATGGTGGTGCTCAAATCGGGTGAGTTTGATAACGGCACTATGTCAAAAATGTATTTCAATATGACCGATACAATTCTTGATGTTAACAGTAAAATAAACGAATATGTAACCGACAACCGCGAGGTTCCCGAAAAGAACGGCACAGAAAAGATGATTAAATTTCTGCTTAGCTTGCCCGGTCTTCTTCGGTTCGGCGTAGGACTGTTCAGATTTATGGATAAGCACGGGCTTTTGCCTAAAAAGGTCATCGATATGTCCCCATTTCACAACAGTCTTTGCATATCCAACCTTGCCTCTATAAGAACAAATCATATTTACCACCATTGCTATGAATTCGGCACTACAAGCGTGTTTATCACAATGGGTAATCTGCGTGAAGTACCCCGCCGTCACGGCGGTGAGATAGTTTTCGACCGCTGTATACCCTTAGGCGTTGTTATGGACGAGCGCATCTGCTCGGGCAGTTATTTTGCTTTGGCTTTCAGGAGAATAAGGCAATATCTCCGCAATCCGAAGCTGCTTGAAGCCCCGCCAGAGGTTGTAAAAGAGGACCCGGGTAAATAAACTTGTCCTTTCTCTAAATAAATACTTGATTTTAGGACAGTATTGATATAAAATAGAGATAGATATTTTTTTAACAATGGAGGAATTACTATGTTAGTATCTGCAAAGGATATGCTTAACAAGGCAAAGGCAGGCAAATACGCCGTTGGTCAGTTTAACATCAACAATCTTGAATGGACAAAGGCTATACTCCAGACCGCCCAGGAGCTTAACTCTCCTGTTATTCTCGGTGTTTCCGAGGGTGCGGGCAAGTATATGTGCGGCTACAAGACCGTTGTTGGAATGGTAAACGGTATGCTTGAGGAGCTTAACATCACCGTTCCCGTTGCTCTTCACCTCGACCACGGCAGCTATGAAGGCGCTAAGAAATGCATCGAGGCGGGCTTCTCTTCTGTTATGTTTGACGGTTCTCATTACCCGATTGAAGAAAACATCGCAAAGACCAAAGAGCTTGTTGAGACCTGTGACAAATTAGGACTTTCACTTGAGGCTGAGGTTGGCGCTATCGGCGGCGAGGAAGACGGTGTTGTCGGCAGCGGTGAGGTTGCTGACCCGAAGGAATGTAAGATGATCGCCGATTTAGGCGTTACTATGTTAGCCGCAGGTATCGGTAATATTCACGGTAAGTACCCCGCAAACTGGGCAGGCCTTAGCTTTGATACCCTTGCTGAGATTCAGGAGCTTACAGGCACAATGCCCCTGGTTCTCCACGGCGGTACGGGAATCCCTGCTGATATGATTAAGAAGGCTATTTCCTTAGGCGTTTCCAAAATCAATGTTAATACAGAGTGCCAGTTAGCATTTGCCGAGGCTACCCGTAAATACATTGAGGCAGGCAAGGACCTTGAGGGCAAGGGCTTCGACCCGAGAAAGCTTTTGGCAGACGGTACAGCCGCTATCAAGGCTACCGTTAAGGAAAAGATGGAGCTCTTCGGTTCTGTAGGCAAGGCTTAAATCCTAAATATCCTCAGAGAAGCTGTCCGCAAACTCGGCGGCTTCTTTTTTGCTTTTTAGATATAGCTAAACATAAAAATAAATATCACATACCGTCCCTTTTCGCTTGACAAAGGACGGTTTTTGTTATATCATTAATTAGTGAAATTCTGAACGGAGGAATGTTTATGTCTATACTTACAACAGGGGGAGCCGGATATATCGGAAGCCACACCTGCGTTGAGTTAATTAATGCGGGCTACGATGTCGTGGTTGTCGATAATCTTGACAACAGCAGCAGCGAGGCTTTAAAAAGGGTTGAAAAAATCACAGGAAAGCCTGTAAAGTTTTATAAAGAGGATGTAAGAAACAAGGAAGCTCTCCGCAGAATTTTTTCTGAAAACGATATCGAGGCAGTTATCCATTTTGCCGGTCTTAAGGCGGTAGGCGAGTCGGTGCGCGAACCGATTATGTACTATGACAATAATCTTATCAATACAATCGCCCTTATTGAGGTTATGAACGAATTTAATGTTAAGAAAATCGTTTTCTCCTCCTCGGCTACAGTTTACGGCGTTGCTACCGAAATGCCGCTTGTAGAGGGTATGCCGCTTGGCGCAATTAACCCCTACGGCAGAACAAAGCTGTTTATTGAGCATATTTTATCCGACCTATACACGGCGGATAATGACTGGTGCGTAGCTCTGCTTCGCTACTTTAATCCTATCGGAGCGCACAAGAGCGGACTTATCGGCGAGGACCCCAAGGGTATTCCGAATAATCTTATGCCCTATATTTCGCAGGTTGCGGTAGGCAAGCTTGAAAAGCTTCATGTTTTCGGCAACGATTACAATACGGTTGACGGCACGGGCGTGCGCGACTATATCCATGTTGTTGACTTGGCAGTAGGTCATGTTAAGGCTATCGAATGGGCGCTTAAGAATAAGGGCTGTGAGGCTATCAACTTAGGCACAGGCAACGGCACAAGCGTGCTTCAGCTTAAGGACGCCTTCCAAAAGGCAAGCGGAATCGAAATTCCTTTTGTTATTGACCCGCGCCGCCCCGGCGACCCTGACGAGGTTTATGCCAATGCCGATAAGGCGAAAGAGCTCCTCGGCTGGACTGCAAAGTACGGCATTGACGAAATGTGCGAGGACACCTGGCGTTGGCAGAAAAACAATCCTAACGGTTACGAAGAATAAAAAATAGGGACGGAAAACCGTCCCTTGTATATCCGCCTGTGGCGCAGCTGGATAACGCAGCAGATTCCGATTCTGAAGAACGGGGGTTCGAATCCCTTCAGGCGGGCCAAAAAATCTCGTTCTTCGGAACGAGATTTTTTATCCAATCCGAAGGATTGGTATGTAATCGCCGTCAGGCGTATGTAATCCGTTTGCAACGCAAACGGTATGTTATCAAGTCGCAAGACTTGTATGTTTTTTCTTCGGATTGATAACATACCGAAATAAATTTTGGATTACATACATTTTCTTGCGAAAATGATTACATTCCGTCTTGCGACGGATTGCATACAACTATATAGTATACAGCATTTAAAATCAAGAATTTTAACACCGTTCTCTTTTGAACACCCATCATAATCGAAGAATCCGATCTCTTACGAGAACGGATTTTTATTTGTTACGATTGTTCATAACGGATTTGAGACACGAGGAAAAAGCTACAAAAAAAAGAAGAGCCTCAACTACGCGTTTGCGTGTCGAGGCTCTCGACTGGTGCCGGTGGCCGGACTCGAACCGGCACGGTATCGCTACCGGTGGATTTTGAGTCCACTACGTCTGCCAATTCCATCACACCGGCATATCAGCTATTTGGTATTATACAATAAACCGCTTATAAAATCAAGTGTTATTTTGAAAGTATTTTTGTTGTTCTCTCCTATAGCATTGATTATACAAACAGTATCAGGTATAATAAATCGGGAGGAGGTGCAAGATGTATATTTCTTTAAACGAATATTTGAAAAACCAATTCGGAAATAAGGTATATAAGTTGGCTCTATCTGCAGCAACAACCTGCCCCAACCGCGACGGAACCGTGGGAAAAGGCGGTTGTATATTTTGCGGTGAAGAAGGCTCAGGAAGCTTTGCTGCACCTGTCACTATGAGCGTCACCGAACAAATCGAGACGGCAAAGACAAGGATTAAATCAAAAACAAATGCAAATAAATTTATTGCATATTTCCAAAGCTTTACAGGCACCTATGCACCCATTGATTATTTAGAAAGAATATTTTTCGAGGCGATTTCACATCCCGAGGTTGTAATTTTGTCTATTGCTACGCGCCCCGACTGTCTTCCGCCTGAGGTTTTGGATTTGCTGGCACGATTAAACCGCATCAAACCCGTCTGGGTGGAGTTGGGGCTTCAAACCATACACAGTGAAACGGCAAAATATATACGGCGCGGATATCCTCTGTCGTGTTATGACACCGCTGTCCGAAATTTAAATAAAATCGGCGTGAATGTTATAACCCATATGATTATCGGGCTTCCCTATGAAAGCGAAAAAATGATGGTGGAAACCGCAGAATATATCGGCAAATCGGGTGCCGGCGGCATAAAGCTTCAGCTTTTGCATGTGCTTAAAGGCACCGATCTTGAAAAGGATTATTTAGCAGGAAAATTTAGGTGTCTAACCCTTGAAGAATACGCGGCAATTTTAAAAAAATGCCTCTCTGTTCTGCCTGACGGTATGGTAGTCCACCGCATAACAGGGGACGGAGATAAGAAAAAGCTTGTAGCACCTCTATGGAGCGGCGACAAAAAGAAGGTTCTTAATTACATTAATAATGAGCTTAAAAGCTTTAGGGAAAAGGAATGAATAATACAAACGAAAAAGATGCCACTTAAACGCGAGGTTTAAAGCCTTATAAAAGAAGAAACCCCGATACGCGTTTGCGTACCGAGGCACTCGGTTGGTGGGAGATGGTGGATTCGAACCACCGAAGGCGAAGCCAGCAGATTTACAGTCTGTCCCCTTTGGCCACTCGGGAAATCCCCCATATTCATTACTTTCGACGGATTGGAGCCGGTAGACGGACTCGAACCCCCGACCTGCTGATTACAAATCAGCTGCTCTACCAACTGAG
>CAZRMP010000011.1:0-28994 GCA_964601235.1 uncultured Ruminococcus sp. | reverse complement strand
TTTAATATGCGGGTGTGGCGGAATTGGCAGACGCACCAGCCTTAGGAGCTGGCGCTTTAGCGTGCAGGTTCAAGTCCTGTCACCCGCACCAAAATACCTCGTTCTTTGGAACGAGGTATTTTTATCCATTGCTAAAGCAATGGTATATCATCAACTCGCAAAGCGAGTTGTATCTCATCAGTCCGTTAGGACTGTATATCATTACGCTTTAGCGTTTATCCAAAATGCTTTCGCAATGATGATATGCGATTCCTGCGGAATTGATGATATACAACGGCTTACCGTTTAAAGTAATAGCTGCGTCCTTAACAATAACCGTAACGGAATTCCGGTTGTCACCATAACCTTTTGCAAAGAGTGTCCGAGTTATTTCCTCCTCGTTTTTCTACCGTGTATATTGACACGGAAAAATAAAATTTTTATAATTCAATTATAATCTTTTAGTTTTCGGAGGAATAATATGAAATACATCGGCGATTACACAAGCGAAATTTCTTTTCCGTTAGGCGGTATTGGAACGGGTTGTGTGGGACTCGGCGGTAACGGAAGACTGATGGATTGGGAGATTTTTAATCGCCCTTCCAAAGGAAGTATAAACGGTTACTCCCACTTTGCGATAAAGGCTGTAAAAGACAATAAACCGATTACATTTGTTTTGAACGGCGATTTAGAAAAAAATTTTATGGGACAATACAAGCAGAGCAAATTTACGGGCTACGGTTTTGGACCGGATTCGCAAATGATGTGCGGATTTCCGCATTTTAAAAATGTAGAATTTGACGGAGAATTTCCCATCGCCACCCTTAACTTTAAGGATGATAAATTCCCTGCCGATGTAACAATGACGGCTTTTAATCCGTTTATACCGAATGATTCAAAAAATTCAAGCATTCCCGCCGCATTTTTTGAGATAGAGGTAACCAACACCACCGAAGAAACCCTTAAATACCAGATTGCTTTATCTGTTGCTAATCCTTACACATCGCACAACGAAGCCAAGAAAAAAGACGGCTATCAAATGCTTTCGTTCTATAATAGCGATGAGGATAAAAGCGGTTTAGGTTACGGCGATTTAACCATTGCTACAGATTGTGAAAAGGCATACACCCAAACCTATTGGTACCGCGGCGGATGGCAGGATAAAATAGTAACATATTGGAACGATTTTAACAATACAGAAAATTTAAAGGAAAGGATTTACGATACAGACGGGAAAAACGATACGGGTACACTTGCTTCCGAAATTGAAGTCCTGCCGCAGGAATCAAAGAAGGTTCGCTTTATACTCTCCTGGAATATGCCCAACTGCTACAACTACTGGAAGGAAGGAGGAGAAAACGAACCTGTTAAGCCTTGGAAAAATTACTATGCAACCGTTTTTGAGGACTCTACCGACTCAGCCTCCTATTCTTTAAATAATTGGAATGATTTATATAGCCGCACCCTGACATTTAAAAACGCTTTGCACAATACATCACTTCCGAAATCGGTAATAGACGCGGCGGCATCAAATTTATCGGTACTTAAATCACCCACTGTTTTGCGTCTTGAGGACGGCTCTTTTTACGGCTGGGAGGGTGTTCACGAAAAGGAAGGCTCCTGCGAGGGAACCTGCCAGCATGTCTGGAATTACGCCTATGCAATGTGCTTTTTATTCCCTGATTTGGAGCGTTCTGTAAGAGATTTGGAGTTTAAATACAGCACCGACCGAGACGGCAAAATGGGATTTAGAATGCTGTTGCCGCTCGGGAGAGGAGTGAGCGGTTTCCGAGCCTGCGTTGACGGGCAGATGGGAGCGGTTATCAAATGCTACCGCGAATGGAAAATTTCGGGAGATAATGAATGGCTTAAGGCTAACTGGGACAATATTAAAAAGGTTTTGGAATATGCTTGGAGTGACAAAAACCCCGATGCATGGGATTTGGATAAGGACGGCGTGCTTGAAGGCCGTCAACACCATACACTTGATATGGAAATGTTCGGACCTTCTTCTTGGCTTGAGGGAATGTATCTTGCGGCACTTAAGGCTGCTGCCGAGATGGGCGACTTTTTAGGCGATACAGTAAAAGCCGAGGAATACCGCGAACTGTTTAATAAAGGCTGTAAGTGGACAAAGGAAAATTTGTTTAACGGTAAATATTTCATTCAAAAAATTGATATAACAGACAAAACTATTACCGATAGATTTTCGGCATCTGACACATATTGGAATGACGAAACAGGTGAAATTAAATATCAGATTGCGGACGGTTCTTCAATAGACCAAATGCTCGCCCAATGGCACGCAGATATAATAGGCTTAGGCGATATATTCGACCGAGAGCAGGTTTCTACCGCCCTTAAGCAAATGATGAAAAACAATTACAAGCCTAATATGCGGGATTTTGCAAACCCATGGCGTGTATTCTCTCTTAACGATGAGTCCGGCTCGGTTATATGCGTTTATCCCGACGGGGCAAATAAACCCAAGATACCGATTCCGTATTGCGAAGAAACAATGACGGGCTTTGAATACTCCTTTGCGGGACTTCTTTGTTCAAGAAATATGATTGATGAGGGCTTCCGAGTAGCCACAGCCGTTAGAGACAGGTTCGACGGAAAAAAACGCAACCCTTGGAACGAGTTTGAATGCGGAAGCAACTATGCCCGCTCTATGGCAAGCTTTGCTATAATTCCCATAGTTTCCGGCTTTAAGTTTGATATGACCAAAAATCAAATAGGATTTAAGCCTTTAAGATACGGCACATATTTCTGGGCTATTGACGGTGCTTGGGGAACTGCTCAACTTAATGAAGATAGTTATAAATTCACAGTTTTAGGCGGTGAAATTCAAATTAAGAATTTCGTAACGGGAATGAACAGCGTATCAAAGGTGGCTGTAAATGGCGTTGAAGTGCCTTTCAGCTATAACGGCGATATTATAAATTTTGATTGTATCTTGCAGGAAAAAGGCGAAATATATATTTACGCTTAATTATAAATAAAGAAGAGTGATAATTATGTCAGATAACAGATACATAGGCGAATATCCGGTAATAGGAATAAGACCGACAATAGACGGTCGCAGAGGAGTTTTAGGCGTTCGTGAGTCGCTCGAGGAGCAGACTATGAATATGGCGAAAAGCGCCGCGAAGCTTTTCACTGAAAACCTTAAATACTCAAACGGCGAGCCTGTAAAGGTTATAATCGCCGATACTACAATCGGCAGAGTAGCCGAAGCCGCCGCCTGCGCGGATAAGTTCCGTAAAGCGGGAGTGGATATTACCCTTACCGTTACGCCCTGCTGGTGCTACGGCGCGGAAACCATGGATATGGAAAAGGACACAATAAAGGCGGTCTGGGGCTTTAACGGCACCGAGCGCCCGGGAGCGGTTTATCTTGCAAGCGTGCTTGCAACCCACGCTCAAAAGGGACTTCCCGCCTTCGGAATTTACGGCAATGATGTATGCGACGCGGACGATACCGAAATCCCTGCCGATGTAAGGGAAAAGCTTTTGCGCTTCGGCAGAGCGGCAGTAGCCGCCGCTACAATGCGCGGTAAATCCTATTTGCAGATAGGCTCTATCTGTATGGGTATAGGCGGTTCTATTATAGACACTGCTTTTATAGAGGATTATCTTGGTATGCGTGTAGAGTCGGTGGATGAGGTGGAGATAATCCGCCGAATGACCGAGGGTATATATGACGAGGAAGAATATAAAAAAGCCCTCGAATGGTCAAGGAAATACTGCAAGATGGGCTTTGATAAAAACCCCGAAAACCTGCAGAAAACCGCCGAGCAGAAAAAGGAAGACTGGGAATTTACCGTTAAGATGTGCGTTATCATAAAGGACCTGATGAACGGTAATAAAAATCTTCCAAAGGGCTGTGAGGAAGAGTCGGTAGGACACAACGCGATTGCCGCGGGCTTTCAGGGACAAAGACAGTGGACAGATTTTTATCCCAACTGTGATTTCCCCGAGGCACTTCTTAATACCTCTTTTGACTGGAACGGAGCGAGAGAGCCTTACATACTTGCAACCGAAAACGATGTGCTTAACGGACTGGGTATGCTCTTTATGAAGCTACTCACAAACCGCGCCCAGATGTTTGCGGATGTTCGTACCTGTTGGAATGAAAAATCCGTAAAGCGTGTTACAGGTTATGATTTAGAGGGACACGCTAAAGAGGCGGGCGGATTTATTCACCTTATAAATTCGGGCGCTTGCTGTCTTGACGCTAACGGCTCTGCAAAGGACGAGAACGGCAACGCCGTTATGAAACCTTGGTATGAGGTAACCGAAGCAGACCAAAAGGCGATAATGGAGAATACTACATGGAACTATGCCGATTTAGGCTATTTCAGGGGCGGCGGCTTCTCCTCCCGCTTTGAGACAAAGGCGGAAATGCCTGCTACAATGATAAGACTTAACCTTATAAAGGGCTTAGGTCCTGTTTTGCAGATAGCCGAGGGCTGGACGGTGGCTCTGCCTGATGAGGTCAGCGATACGCTTTGGAAGCGAACCGACTACACCTGGCCCTGCACTTGGTTTACACCGAGAGTAACAGGCAAGGGTGCATTTAAGTCGGCTTATGATGTAATGAATAACTGGGGTGCTAATCACGGCGCGATTTCCTACGGCCATATAGGTGCAGATTTAATCACCCTTTGCTCGATACTCCGTATTCCCGTTTGTATGCATAATGTGCCCGAGGAGGATATATTCCGTCCTGCGGCGTGGAATGCGTTCGGAATGGACAAGGAAAGCGCGGATTACAGGGCTTGCGCTAACTACGGCGCACAGTTTAAAAAGTAGGTGCAAATATGGAATATACAGAGATACGTGAGCAGATTTGTGATATCTGCCATAAGATGTGGCAGCTCGGATGGGTGGCGGCCAATGACGGAAATGTGTCTGTAAAGCTGCCTGACGGAAATTTCTTAGTTACCCCAACAGGGATTTCCAAAAGCTTTATAACCCCCGAAAAGCTTGTGATAATAGATAAGGATATGAATATTGTTGCGGCTGAGGGTAATTACAAGCCGTCAAGCGAAATAAAGATGCATATGCGCTGTTATACCGAGCGTGACGATGTGGGCGCGGTGGTTCACGCCCACCCGCCTACGGCAACAGGCTATGCGGTTGCGGGTAAAAGCCTTGATGAATACAGTATGATAGAGACGGTAATAGCGATAGGCTCAATTCCACTGACTCCTTACGGCACGCCCTCAACAAATGAGGTGCCTGAGGCGATAGTACCTTACTTAAAGGAGCACGATGTATTACTTTTACAAAATCACGGAGCACTGACAGTGGGCTGTGACCTTATAACTGCCTATTACAGAATGGAAACGCTGGAGCTTTTTGCTAAAATATCCCTTACTGCGCATATGTTAGGCGGTGCAAAGGAGATACCAAAAGAGCAGATTGATAAGCTTTTATACCTCAGGGAAAATTATTACCATGTAACGGGTAAGCACCCCGGATATAAGCACTACGATAAGTAAAACAAAAGTCCAAGGAATCGGGAGCAACCTGTTTCTTTGGATTTTTTATAAATTATTGACTTTAAATTTATGCAAGGTATAATATATCTTGAAGTTTAGCTTGTGGGAGATACTTATATGAATCACCTTAGAATAACTACTGCAGAGCTTGCCCAAATATGCGGTGTTTCGCAGGGCACTGTTGACAGGGCGCTTAATAACCGAACGGATATCAACGCCAAAACAAAGCAGAGGATTATTAATGCCGCGAAACAGTACGGATATAGAGAATATGTAGACAGTAAGACTGAACTCAAAACTGCGGGTCAAATCGGAATCATTGTATTTAATCTTAATAATGAATATTTCTCCAAGCTTATAACCGAAACGGAGTTTATTTTAAGAGAGCTCGGCTTCAGCGCCGTAATAATGATGACCCATTATGATAAGCAGTACGAAATCGAATGTATCAGAAATATGTATAATATGGGGGTTCAGGGGATAATCCTATGCTCCGTAAACAGCGGAAGCGAATTTAACAACTATTTGAGTTTGTTTGATATCCCGATTGTTGCCGTGGGTAATAATATCGGTTCGGTTCCTTATGTAGGCATAGACGATTTTTGCGCAATGCGGGATATGACCGAAAAACTATTATCAGAAGGTTATACGGATTTAATTTATTTCTCGCCTGCATTAAAATATAAAGATGCCTATGCACAAAAATCACGGTATGAGGGGTTTTTGAATGCGGTTTCAGACCGAAAGTACAGCTTGGTAACCGATATTGACCAAATTGAAGAATGCTATAACGATAAAACTGCCGTTATTTGCTCTACTGACTATTATGCGTTTCAGGTGTATTTCAAGGCAAAAAATACCAAAATAGTGGGTTTTGACAATTTGGACGCTATCAAACAGTATAAATTTAATATTGATTCGGTCGGATATTCCGTTTCCGAAATAGCAAGGTCGGCAATCGATATTATAGTCGGCAAAAAAAGCGGCAATTTTACCGTAGCTTATAAAATAATTGAACATAAAGCTTAATAGCTATGTCCAAATCAAAATCACATGATTTATCTTTGACATTTTCCGTTGATATAATAAACCTTTACAGCTTAATTTTATGCAATGTAACTATTTCTTACATATCCTACCGTACCGCCGTAGCCTATTAAATCCCAGTCGGGCAGTCGGTTATATATAATCACCTCAGAGCCGTTAGGCACTTTGCCGATTATGGGGGCTGAAATATCAGGCTTTGAGCGGATATTAAGGTTAGAGCCTTTAGTAGATACATAACCCGTCATAATAGGCTGCGGCATATTAAAGGGTATTCCGAAAAACTCGGTAAGCGAAAGCACCAGATTTTGCGCTATGGTATTTATATTATTCCTTATCCAATTTGCGTCCTCCGGGTTATCGTGGTAGGCAAGCTCAATAAGCACGCCCGGTGCCCGCACCCTTGCCACCTCGCCCAAGGTGGTGGTCGGAACGGTTTTCACCTTGCCGGGCAATGGGTAAATCATCTGCAAATTATTTGCCGCAATTTCCGCAAACCGCTTACCCTCGACACTTGTAGGATAATAATAAACATCGGTGCCCCTTATTGTCGGTTGTCCGCTTCCTACAGCGTTGGAATGTAAGGCTAAATGCAAATCGTAATTTCCTGCATTTGATGCGGCGATTGAGGACGCGGCGGTCATATCCGGCGTGTTTCTTACAAACTGAATACCGCTCGCCGCCAAATACGGCTCCATCGCGTCGGCGATAAGATTCATATAATATTCTTCGTTTCCTCCTCCCACATAAGGGTTAAACTCCTGCGTTGACGGGCTTAAATAAATAATAGGCATAAAAAATCTCCTCCCTCTTCAAAGCTATGAGAAGGGAGGAGAAAATATGTTAGACTATCATAAACCTATATTAAATTAAGTTCCTTAGCGCTATTTTTTACCGCCGACATAAACCAGCAGTAAAGCGCCTCGCCAAGCTCCTGATAAACAGGGTCGCCGTCATGGGCGCAGAGCATTGCAAAGGTCTGCCCCATTCTGCGCTCTATCTCGCTGCCCCGTCTGTATGCCACATAGTAAAAGGAAAAGGCACCCGTATCGCTTGATGATTTATAAAGCTCCTCGTCGGTCTTTTTAACCGTATCAATAAAGCTCTTCTGCGCTATTCCCGCAAGTGCGTCATCCCCGCAGTATTCCTCAAAACCTACCGTGGCGGCAAAGGAAAGGAGCAGTCGGCGCTGAATAATCATTTCAAAATCCGAAGCATCGGCTAAGTCATCCGAAACGGCAGTTTCCCTTGCGTCCTTAATGAATTTTTCCGCAATAATTTTTCCAAGCTCCTTCGCATTCTTAATATCCTGCGCCTTAGGCTCGTTAGCTGCGGAAACTGCGCTTTCCCTATTCTTTTTTATATCAACCGAGGGCTTGTCACCCGCAATTTTAATATCATTATCCGAATACAAAGCTATTCACCCTTTTTTGCAGAGCTTTTTTCACTCTGCGTTTTTATATTCCTTTAACGCTTCTGCTAACTGGGCGGGGCAGGAGGTGTTTTTAAAGCCGCACTTAATCCCTTCAAGCTTTTTTATGACCACGTCAACCTTCATTCCCTCCACAAGGGTAGCAACCCCTTGAGTGTTACCGCTGCAACCGCCGTCAAACTTGACCTTCTTTACGATACCGTCCTCGACATCAATGAGTATACCCCTTGAGCAGACTCCCTTAGTTTTATATGAAATTTCCATTACTTTTATGCTCCTTAATACAAATTAATCCTATCTGTCCTTAAATTTATTACTGCGAACGGGATGACGAAGCTTACGGAGAGCCTTTGCCTCAATCTGGCGGATACGCTCCCTTGTAACATTAAACTCGGAGCCTACCTCTTCAAGAGTATGGCATCTGCCGTCCTTAAGGCCGAAACGAAGCCTTATTACCGACTCCTCCCTCGGTGTTAAGGTTTTAAGCACACCGTCAATATCCTCGTTTGTTATCGTTTTAAGGGCCGCCTCGTCAGGTGCTAAAGCGTCCTCGTCCCTGATAAAGTCCATAAGGCGGGAATCCTCCTCGGGACCTATCGGCGTTTCCATTGAAACGGGCTCTTGGGCTACGCGCATAATCTCGCGAACACGCTCTACGGGAAGCTGCATCTTCTCGGCTATTAGCTCCTCACTGGGTTCAAAACCGTTTTCGTGTAAAAGCTGGCTTTGCACCTTTTTAAGTCTGTTTATGGTTTCCACCATATGCACGGGTATGCGTATTGTGCGCGCCTGATCGGCAATAGCCCTTGTTATCGCCTGTCTTATCCACCAGGTAGCATAGGTTGAGAATTTAAAGCCCTTTTGGTAATCGAACTTGTCTACCGCTTTAATAAGTCCCACATTTCCCTCTTGAATAAGGTCGAGGAAATACATACCTCTGCCGACATACTTTTTCGCAATACTTACAACAAGGCGCAAATTTGCCTCTGTAAGTCTCTGCTTAGCCTTTTCGTCACCCTCGGAAATCTTTACCGCAAGTTCAATTTCCTCATCCGAAGACAAAAGCGGAACTCTGCCGATTTCACGAAGATAAAGCTTAACCGGATCGTCAAGATTCATATTATCAAAGCTTAAGTCTTCATTGAGTGAATCTACATCCATTTCCTCAAGCTTTAACTCGTCCTCTGTCGGTTCCTCATCAAAATCGAGTTCCAGTGTGGGAGGTTCAATGAAAAGCTCTTCAAGGTCATCGGGGGCGTTTTCGATATCATCTATGGTTAAATCTTTTTCCTCTTCGGGATTATATTCTTCCCCGGCGACTGCCTCTGATTTATTAATTTCCTTTTCCTCTGCTTTTTTGTTCTTTTCCATTATTTTTGTCCTTTCGCTTTTTTATCAATAATAGTTTTAAGAGCTTGTGCCCAATCTTCAACAGATGTATTTTCAGAGCCTTGCGCCGATAAAAGCGTATCCTCTTCTAATATTACCCTTATGCAATCCTTTAATACAATTTCGGGGTTTTTGCCCGCTTTTTCGCTGTTTTGCAAGGAAACTATATAACCTACTTCCGCAGGCAGTAATTTTTGAGCAAATACCGAAATATCAAGCGAACCGCCGCTGTCAAGTGTAGAAATAATTATCTCATAAATCCTCCTGTTAAGGGAGGTTATAAGCTTTTCGGGCGGCAGCTGCTCCCTTGCGTAGTTATAAAAATCAGGGTTTTTAAGAAGTACTGTAATAAGCGTTTCCTCAGCCGTTGTAGCTTTTGGCGACAGCCGTCTTTCGGGGTTTATGTCGTCCCTTGTAAATTTCGGTCTTATAATATCGGATATTTGCTTCTTTTGGTTTATCCTGACATTCTTTTTCCTGATTTCCTCAACCTTGGCATTAAGCGCCGTCCTTGAAACACCGTATTTTTCCGAAAGCTTGCCGATATAAATATCCCTCGTCATAACATCGTCCGAACCGGCAACAATTTCGGCGGCGGCGGCAAGATAACGCAGTCTTCCGTCCTCGCTTTCAAGGTTTATATCCTTTGCGGCGGTAAGCAGCTTATACTCAATATCGCTGACTGCGCCCTCTAAAAGCGCGCGAAAACGGTCGGGACCGTTTTTCTTAATAAATTCATCGGGGTCCTTTCCGTCCGGTATTACCACAACCCGAGTTTTAAGACCTGTATTTTCAAGCAGCTGGGAGGCTCTTTTTATCGCCTTTTGACCCGCCGCGTCTGCGTCAAGGGTTAAAATGATTTCCCTTGTGTAGCGGGCAAGCAGATTTGCCTGCTCTGTAGTAAAAGCCGTACCAAGAGGCGCTACCGCATTTGTAAAGCCCGCCTGATGAAGCGAAATAACATCCATATTGCCTTCGACCAGTATGACCCGCTCCGAGCAATCGTTTTTAGCAAAATTCATTCCGAAAAGGTTGGAGCTTTTTTTATAAACGGGGGTATCCGAAGTATTTACATACTTTCCGCCCTGCTTATCCTCCCCCGGCATAGCTCTGCCGCTGAAAGCGATTATATTGCCCCTTATATTTATAATGGGAAACATTACCCGTTTTCTGAAGCGGTCATAAAGAGTGCCCCGCTGGCTTTTGCCGACAACGCCTGCCGCCAACATATCCTCTTCTCTATAGCCCTTTTCCTTAAGGTGCTTAATCAGCATATCCCAAGAATCAGGCGCGGCGCCCAAGCCGAAATGCTTTATGGTTTTAAGGGTAAGCCCCCTGCCCGTCAGATAATCCAGCGCCCATTTTCCCTCAGGCGACATAAGAAAGCTATGAAAGAAACGCGCTGTATCTCGGTTGATATCATATATCTTATTTTTAAGCTTTTGCATTGAGTCATCGTAACCATCTTGCGGAAGTGTGAGCCCTGAGCGCTCTGCTAACAGCTTTACCGCCTCAATGTAATCAAGGTTTTCGATAAGCGAAGTAAAGGTGAAAACATCGCCGCCTGCTCCACAGCCAAAGCAATAAAACGAACTGCTCTCGGGATAGACCGTAAATGACGGGGTTTTCTCGCTGTGGAAGGGACAAAGACCTACTAAATTTTTACCCCTGCGCTTTAAATTAACATATGAGGAAATGGCGGTTTCTATATCGTTTCGGTATTTAATTTCATTTATAATATCCTCGGGTATCACAAAACCGCCTCCTTTGCATTATTTAATAACTAAATAGACCACGCTTTGGGAATATAAATATCCGAGAAAACCGTAATCGCATAATGGTCGGTCATTCCCGCAATATAATCGGTGACCGCGCGTATTTTCCCATCGGTCTCGGCAATTTTCAAATACTCTTTAGGCATTTTTTCGGGCTGATTTAAATAATAATTGAAAAGTCCCTCCACAATTCCTAAAACCTTTGTTTCCTCCGATTTTGCGACAGGGTTTTTATAAACGCTGTCAAAAAGGAAATTGTGCAGTTTATCGTAATAGCGGGCGGTTTCTTGATCCATTTTTATATCATCGCCGCTGTTTTTAACTATAGAAGTAACAAGGGTGCTTATACTCTCGCTTTTAGTGTGACCGAGCTTGTCCGCAATCTCGGTAGGGATATCGCTTTCGGATATAACCCCTGCCCGCACCGCGTCGTCAATGTCGTGATTTATATACGCCACCCTGTCCGCCATCCGGACTATTCTGCCCTCAAGGGTGTGCGCTTGCTCGCCTGTGGTGTGGTGCAGTATTCCGTCAAGCACCTCATATGTAAGGTTAAGACCTTTGCCCTCTTTTTCGAGCCTTTCGCAAACCCTAACGCTTTGCTCGTAATGGGTAAAGCCTATATCGGTAAGCTCTTTTAAAGCTCGCTCGCCGGCGTGGCCGAAGGGTGTGTGGCCTAAATCATGGCCTAAGGCTACCGCCTCGGTTAAATCCTCATTAAGGCGCAAAGCCCGTGCTATTGTCCGCGCTATCTGCGAAACCTCAAGTGTGTGGGTAAGGCGGGTCCTGTAATGGTCGGACTCGGGAGAGAGAAAAACCTGCGTTTTATGTTTTAGTCTTCTAAACGCCTTGCAATGAATAATACGGTCGCGGTCGCGCTGATAGCAGGTGCGAAGCTCACATTCCTCTTCGGGGGCTTTTCTGCCCTTAGAATTTACGCAAAGCGCCGCTTTATCGCTTAAAATAAGCTTTTCGTTTTGTTCTGTAACCGTTCTCGCGTTTTCCGTAATATCAGCCCCTTACATTTACTATATTAGACAAAAATGTCGAAAAACCTTTTTATATTTAAAAATTTTAATCGTTTGTAAAATTTCCGTTGCCGCTTACCGGTATTTTATCGCCCAAATAAGTAGGCTCAGGCTTAATTATACAGTTGAAAAAGTCCTTATCCCGCGCTAAAATTTCCCGTAAATCCCGCTTTGTCTGCCCGCGGTAGGTGTTAAGATCAGCCGAAACGCCGACCGCCTTTACCCCTAATTTTTCCGCAATATAAAGCGCGCGATAAAGGTGGTATTCCTGTGAGACAATAATTATATTATCCGCCTCGAAAATCTCTTTAGCGCGGTATACCGTATCATAGGTTGAAAAGCCCGCGTGATCCATAAAAATATCACTGTCAGGCAGGCCGTTTTCCACCGCAAAGGACTTCATTATATTAACCTCATCATATTCTTCGCTGCCGTGGTCGCCGCTCATAATAAGCTTTTTCGCCCCGCCGCTTTTATATAATTCTATTCCCGTAAGCAGTCTGTCCCTTAGCATCGGGGTGGGTTTTCCGTCCCGCACGCCCGCGCCTAATATAACCGCGCAGTCGATGTCGGACAGCTTCGCGGCTTCTTCTAAACTAACAATATTGCTTTTGGTTTTGTTTACAACAATAAAATTCGGAACAAAAACCGCCGCGGCAAGCAAAACCGCCGCCGAAATTAAAACAACAAAAATCCTTTTCGCTTTTCTTTTCATTCCGCCACCCCAAGCATTTTTTTAGTGATTTCTTCGGCGGTTATCCGTGCGGCAAAGGTCTCCTTAAGCTTTAGTAAAAAATCTTCGCAGGCGGGATTTTCGAGGTAAAATTCAAGCTCCACATTTTCGGTATAAACTGTGTTTTCCAAACTGCCGCCGCAGTCCGATATAAGCTTTGTAAGCCGTTCAAGCTCGGAATAGCCGCACCTCGCTTTATATACGGTGCAGGGGGTCATTTTAATCCGTTCTGCCGCCGCAAGAGCCTGCCTTGCCGCCGCGGAATATGCGCGGACAAGTCCGCCCGTACCAAGCAAAACTCCCCCGAAATAACGGGTGACGACCACCGTAATATCCGTAAGTCCCGAGCCATCTATAACATCAAGTATCGGCTTGCCTGCCGTTCCGTGGGGCTCGCCGTCGTCCGAAAAGCGTTTAAGCGCACCGCGTGAAATCGAATAAGCATAGCAGTTATGCCTGGCATCCCAGTATTTAGAGCGCATTTCGGCTAAAAACTCCGCCGCCTGCTCTTCGGTTTCGGTATGCCGCAATGTTGCGATAAATCGGGAGCGTTTTTCGGAGTACTCCCCCACCGACTCCCCCGATACCGTTATATAGCTTTCCATGTTTCACCCCATATCATAGAATAAACAATTTAATTCCGAATTACGCATTACGAATTACGCATTATAAAAAATCCGCAGTCGCATAAAGCGACTGCGGAGTAAAAGGCTTGTTATTCCATATTGAAACGCTTTTTAAATCTGTCAACACGACCGCCGGTGTCTACCAGCTTCTGCTTACCGGTAAAAAACGGATGACATTTAGAACAAATATCCAAACGGATATCCTTTTTAGTAGAGCGTGTCTCGAACTCCGCGCCGCAAGCGCACTTTATAGTAACCTTTTCATACTGCGGATGAATACCTTCCTTCATCTTCGTCACCCCTTTCAAAATCGATAACATATTGATAATACCACATATTAATTCAAAATGCAAGCATTTTATTTATTGTTTAAAAACTTTTTTAAATCTTCGTAAATTTCGACCGTTTTAAAACGCATAATATATTTTTGCGGATGCTCCGCAATTTGAGCGCTTGTATTTGACGCGCTGTCCGAAAGGCTCGCATCAGTTGCCGCGGGTATACAAACCGCAGGGAAAATCACGCACCACCAATTTTTGCCCTTCGCTTCCCCTAAGCGTATTATAAGCGAGCGGTAATTTCCCGCTGGCAGGGTGAAATCCTCATATTCCCTTGTTTCAAAATAGCTGTACCCTATTTCCGCGTCTGCGCCGTAAGAAAAGCCGTTTTCCGATAAAACCCGCTCTGCCGTTTCGCAAAATTCATTTAATCTATCCGCCGCCTTTTCCTCCGCTTTATGAAGGTTGGTTTCCCCCGTGAAAATATCCGTAGACTCTTCTAAAATTTTGTCCCTTACAAGCAGCTTTACGGCTTGGTCTTCTTCACTGTTGGAATTTGCGATTATATGTAACCGCAGTACGCTTTGCCTTAAATCGTCGCACGCCGCCTCGAAATGCGCCATTGATGCGAAAATCGCACACAAAAGTCCTACAACTACCGAAAGCTCCGCCCCGCGGCGCGAAAACATTTTTTTAATCATAATAAAAACTCCCGTAAATTTTTTCTAAAAGAAATATTGACGGGAATTATTATTTTTATTCAAATATCAAGGATTTATCCTGCGGCTCGCATATAAAGACGGGAATATCAAGGGCTTTAAGCGTCTTTTCGGCGGCTGCCGCCCTTTCTTTATCAAGATACACCGCAAACCAGGCAGGGCCGCTCCCCGAAAGGGAAAACGCGTCAGGTTTGCTTTTCAAAAGCTCGGCTTTAACATAGCTTTCCTGCCACAGCGCGGCAAAGGAATTGTCCATCGAAGCTAAAACAGCAGACAAATCTCCCGAATTAAGCGCAAAGACAGTCTTATTTATATCAGGCTTATTGTATTTTGCCGAATCAAGGCGTCTGAACATTTCACCTGTTGAGGGCTTGTCTTCCCCCTTTGCAATCAAAAAGTAACAGCCGCCGATGGGTTTAAGAGGCTCTAAAAGCTCGCCTATTCCCTTTGCCCTTGCCGTGCCGCCGCGGATTAAAAAGGGGACATCTGCGCCCAAGCCTGCCGCGATATTTAAGAGTTTTTCATAGGGAAGCTCGGTTTTATAAAGCCTGTCAAGCCCTACGAGCACCGCCGCCGCGTCCGCACTGCCGCCGCCCATACCCGCCGCAGAGGGTATGCGCTTTTCGATTTTAATATCCGCTCCCGCATTTATTCCGCTAGCTTTAAAATATGCTTTCGCGGTCTTAAAGGCGATATTGTCCTCTCCACCGAACTCTCCGCACTCTACCGTGATTTTATCGCTTTTTTCGATATATACGGTATCATAAAGGCTGATACTCTGCATAACCGTATCAAGCTCATGGTAGCCGTCCTCACGCCTTCCTAAAACCGAAAGTGAAAGATTAATTTTCGCGTTGGCTTTTATTTTAAGACTCTGCATTTTTTACACGCCCTTTGTAATTTAATACAAACACCGAGGCTAAAACAATAAGTATTCCTGCAACACCCGACAGGGTAAGCTCCTCGCCGTAGACCGCCGCCCCTATAAGAGTAGCGACCACAGGCTCGACCATAGCGATTACAGGGGCTATGGACGCGTCCACCCCGCAAAGACCCGCAGTGTAAAGAAGATAAGGTATAACCGTATTAAAAACCGCCATTAAAAACGCCACGGGGATAACCGCGGGAGCGTTTACACAAACCGAAGCCGCACTTTTAAAATCGGTAAAGGGTATACAGCCGAAAAGAGCAAAGGTGAAGGTATAAAATGTAATTGTATAGGAGCTGTAGCCCCTGTTTAGCAAAAGAGAGCTAAAAACGGTGTAAAGCGAGTATCCAAATCCCGTAAGCAGACCGAAAGCAAGCGCCGCGGCGCTTAAAGTTTCACCCGTGCCGAAGGCGCCCGTAACAAGACAGCAGCCTACAAACGCCGTAACACAGGCAACGCATTTCTTAAGGGTCAGCCGCTGTTTAAAGATAAATACCGACATTATAACCACAAAAAACGGCGCGGTATAGAGCAGTACCGCCGCCACCGAAAGCGAGGTAAGGGACATTGTTTTATAATAGCAGAAATTAAAAAGTACAATACTTAAAATTCCCGCCGCGGCGAACAGCCATAAATCCTTTAATTTAATTATAAAAAGCGATTTATCCTTAATAATAAGTATTATTCCGAGCACCAGAGCGGAAAAGAAGGTACGCAAAAAAACCAACTGCATTTCGGTCAGTCCGTACTTCCCCGCCGTCCTCACAAAAAGTCCCGCCGTACCCCAAAGAGCGGCGGCGAGAAAAATCAATAAAAAGTGATAATTAATCCTTGCTTTCAACTGTCTTCCACACCCCAAAGGTGAATTTTGAAATCACACGGCTTATTTTCTTTATCCGCAAAACCGCGTAAAGGCAAATAGCCCCCGCCACATTTAAAATAACATCGTCAATATCGCTCGACCCGGTCAAAAACAGAAACTGCAAAAGCTCCACCGCCACTACCGACAGGGTAACCGTGATAAGGACAGAATACCATTTATTAAAGCGTTTAAAAAGACACCCTAAGAAAAAGCTGAGCGGCATAAACGCTATAAAATTGCCGAAAATATTTTCGTGCATTACCGAAAACGCAACATTGCCGTTTTTATATCCGTTAATAAAAAGCTTAACCGTATAGAACGGCATTAAGTTGGTGCTTGTATCTATATAATCCCTGAACGCGGCCTCATTCCACGAAAGCACATTAAAAATATTCCTGCCCATACCCTCGTCTATAAGCGTAAAATCAATAAGCATAATCAGATAAAATACAAAGGTAAATATCAGCTGGTGTTTTATGATTTTCTCGCGGCGGCTTTTTTTCCCTACAGAAAACGCCCTTAAGACGGCGGCGGCGTAGCCGCTTACCACCGCAAGAATACCCGTAAAAACTTTTTCGCCGTGGGCAAAGGTTATCAGGTTAAACGCGCCTGCAGCTATAGCCGCGAGCGCGCAAAGACTTACAAAATAAAGCACCGACGCAAGACCCAAAAGATACCGTCGGTTCAAAAAGCTCACCTCAAAATAATATATGAAAAATTTTTAAAACAACATTTCTTTAATATTGTAACTGTTAATATGCTTAGTGTCAAGCATTTAATTCACCGATTTCGGAAAAGAAATTATTGCCTTTTAATTCCTACTGTGATACCATAAAAGAGAGGTGATACCTATGATGATTTCGAGTAAGGGCCGTTATGCGCTCCGCGTTATGACCGATTTAGCCGAGCACGCGGAAGATGGCTATATTTCGCTTGCGGATATTTCGGCGAGGCAGGAAATTTCCCTTAAATATTTAGAGGCAATTACGTCAATGCTTAATAAGGCAGGACTTGTTGAGAGTCTGCGAGGCAAAAGCGGCGGATATAAGCTTCATAAAAAGCCGGAGGAATACACCCCGTCAACTGCGCCTGCCTTACAGGCGACGAGGAATGTCGGCGTTCGGCCCTTTGCCCTACAATGCCCGTCTGGCAAAAACTCGATAAGCTAATAAGCGATTATCTTGAAAGCGTCACCTTAAAGGACTTGATTGCGGAGAGCTGACATTATTTATTTTTAAATTCCTATTGACTTTATAGGAATTATGTGTTAAAGTATTAACGAAATAATAAGTAAGGTCGTGAGACATATGATAAATGTATACGCGGACAACGCCGCGACAACAAGGGTAAGCGATACAGCATTTAATGCTATGCTCCCCTATTTTAAGGAGCTTTACGGCAACCCGTCAAGCCTTTACACATTAGGTCAGAAATCACAGGAAGCTTGTTTTTCGGCAAGGGAAACCGTAGCCGACTGCCTTAACTGCGATATGAAGGAGATAACCTTTACCTCCGGCGGGAGCGAGGCCGACAATCAGGCTATCATAAGCGCGGCGTATTTAGGCGCGAAAAACGGCAAAAAGCATATAATTTCCTCCGCTTTTGAGCATCACGCGGTACTGCACACCCTCGAAAAGCTTAAAAAAGAGGGCTTTGAAGTAACCCTTCTCCCCGTTCATTCCGACGGTTTTGTGCGAGTAGACGAGCTAAAAAGCGCGATAAGAGAGGACACCGCCCTTGTCACAATAATGTTTGCCAACAACGAGATAGGAACTATTCAGCCCATAGCCGAAATCGGTGCGGTATGCCGAGAAAAGGGCGTAATTTTTCACACCGATGCAGTACAGGCGGCGGGACATATTAAAATTGATGTAAAGGCGCAGAATATCGATATGCTCTCTATCGCCTCCCACAAGTTCCACGGTCCTAAAGGGGCGGGAGCGCTTTATGTAAGAAAAGGTATTCCGATTTTAAACCTTATCGAGGGCGGCGCACAGGAGCGCGGAAAGCGCGCGGGAACCGAGAATGTCCCCGCGATAGTCGGAATGGCGGCGGCGCTTAAGGAAAGCTGTGACAGCCTCGATAAAAGCTTCAATTATGTCAAGTCTCTGCGGGATATGATAGCGCGGGAGCTTTCAAAAATCCCCCACTCCAAAATCAACGGCGACTTAGAGCGCGGTCTTGCGGGAACGCTTAATATGTGCTTTGAGGGTATCGAGGGCGAGTCGCTCCTCTTATTGCTTGACGACAAGGGCATCAGCGCTTCTTCGGGCTCTGCCTGCACCTCGGGCTCCCTTGACCCAAGCCATGTTCTGTTGGCTTTAGGTCTCCCCCACGAGGTCGCCCACGGCTCCCTTAGAATATCCTTAAGCGAGTACAACACCAAGGAGGAAGCCGAGCACATCGTAAGAGAAGTGCCAAAGGTCGTCGAATATCTGCGCTCGATGTCTCCGATTTGGAAAGATTTACAGGAAGGAAAGAGAAAATATGTTATACAGTGAAAAGGTGATGGATCACTTCAGAAACCCGAGGAATTTAGGCACTATTGAGAACGCCGACGCTATAGGCGAGGTCGGCAACGCAAAGTGCGGCGATATTATGAAAATGTACCTTAAAATTGAGGACGGAATAATCACCGATGTAAAGTTCAATACCTTCGGCTGCGGCTCGGCTATCGCCACAAGCTCTATGGCGACCGAAATGATAAAAGGCAAGCCCGTAGAAGAGGCGCTAAAGCTTTCAAACAAGGCGGTGGTCGAGGCGCTTGACGGTCTGCCTGCACACAAAATACATTGCTCGGTTTTAGCCGAAGAAGCCGTAAAGGCGGCGCTTTACGACTATTATCAGAAGCACCCCGAGCTTCAAAAGCCCGAGGGACTTCCCGACTGCGCTTCCTGCGGCGGCGACTGCTGTTCCTGCCATTAAAAATTCAATTCAAAGGCCTTGCTCACAATCGGGCAAGGCTTGAATTATATAAATAATTATGTCAATCTAAACTAAAAAAATTAATTGTTTTAGGACATAAAGTAAATTTTGAAAATAATTTAAACTAACTGTTGACATTTGGACTTAAATATTATACTATTTGTAAACAAAAATTCAATATTGCCGAGGTGTTCGCAATGACACAGGAAAAGCCAAGGTTTGATGAAGACAAAATATTCAAAGAAGAACAAACAGTCCTCAACTGCTATTCCGGTAAAAATCGCGGAACTATTTCCACTCTTTTCAGGTTTTATAAAGGTAATTATAAAAACCTGATCCTTGCGGCGATTATGTTTTTAATAAAATCTTCGCCGACATGGATAATACCTTTAATAACCGCGGCAGTAATTGATATTGCAACCCAGCGCCCTGCTGATGCTCTGCACCAATTTGTAATTTACGGCGCCGTTACCGTTTTGATTTTATTGCAGAATATACCCACTCATACTATTTATATGATGTTTTTAAGCCGCGCGCAAAGAAGCGTTGAAGCGGGACTGCGCGGTGCTATGATAAGAAAGCTTCAGCAGCTTTCCATAACCTTTCACAAGGAAATCGAATCAGGCAAAATTCAGTCTAAAGTAATGCGCGATGTCGAAGCGATAGAAAACTTTACAAGCCAGATTTTCACCACGGCAATTACCGTAATTACAAATATGACGATTTCTCTTGTTATTGTAATCAACAAGAACATAACCGTATTCTTTATGTTTCTTGTATGTATTCCGTTTGCGGTACTGCTGAACAATATTTTCAAGAAAAGAATGAGGAAGCTTAGCCATAATTTCCGAAAGGAAATTGAAAATACCGCCTCGGATGTTCTTGATATGGAAGAGCTTATCCCCGTAACAAGGGCGCACGCGCTTGAACACTGCGAGGTTAAAAAGCTTACCGACTCGGTCACCCGCATTGCCGAAAGCGGTTATAAAATGGACAAAATATATGCAATTTTCGGCTCGGCAAACTGGGTTATGTTTTCTCTTTTTCAAATGATTTGCCTGTTTTTTACGGGATTTTTAGCCTACCGCGGCAGAATAACAATCGGCGATGTTTCGTTATACCAAAGCTACTTCAATTCCCTTATCGCGCAGGTTTCAAGCATTATGGCGCTTTTGCCCATAATAGCAAGGGGTACGGAATCCATAAGCTCGATAGGCGAGATTTTATCTTCACACGATGTGGAAGATAATGAAAACAAGATAAAAATTGAAAGCTTAAAGGGCGGATATGAATTTAAAAATGTCTGTTTTAAATATGATGATAAAACTCCCGTTCTGAACGACTTTTCACTTACGGTAAAGCCGGGAGAGACCGTGGCTCTTGTCGGAGAATCAGGCTCGGGAAAATCCACGGTGCTCAATCTTGTTATCGGTTTTAATAAGCTTGACAGCGGAAGCTTTAAAATTGACGGAATAGACGCAGAAAAGATTGATATGCGCTCATACCGCCGATTTATATCGGTAGTTCCGCAAAATTCAATTCTGTTTTCGGGAACTATAAGGGAAAATATAACCTACGGCAGACGCCACGTCACAGACGAGCTGTTAAACTACGCTGTTAAAGCCGCAAGACTTGAAAGCGTTATCGAAAAACTGCCCGACGGTCTTGATACTATGGTAGGCGAGCACGGAGCAAAGCTTTCAGGCGGACAGCGGCAAAGAATTTCAATAGCCAGAGCGATTATCAGAAATCCGCGGGTTATAATTTTTGACGAGGCGACAAGCGCCCTCGACTCTGTCACCGAAAGAGAAATTCAAAAAGCGATAGAAAATCTCACCGAAAACCGCACCACCTTTATTGTCGCGCACCGACTTTCCACAATCAAAAACGCCGATAAAATCGCGGTTGTGGATAACGGTCGCTGTGTAGAATACGGTACATACGATGAGCTTATGGCAAAGAAGGGACAGTTTTATAAATTAAAACAGATGCAGTCATAGAATACATAACAAAAAGCACCGATAAAAATCGGTGCTTTTTTCAATCTCAAAATCTTAATTAAGCGTTTACCTTATTGTAGCGTGTAACTAAGGCAGATTTCTTTCTTGCGGCGTTGTTCTTGTGGATAATTCCCTTAACAGCGGCCTGATCTATCTTCTTAACAGCGGCATTTACTGTTTCAGCCATATCGGCAGACTTAGCGTCAATCGCAGCGTCAGCCTTCTTAATAGCTGTTCTTAAAGCGGAACGGTAAGCCTTGTTATGCTCATAGTTAGCCTTGCTTACTAAAACGCGCTTTTTTGCGGATTTAATGTTCGGCATTGTGACACCTCCTAACATTTCGCGTCCTGAATATAAACCGTTATATTCGAACTTAACTCACAGTACAAGTTATAATACCACAAACAGACCGAAAATGCAATACTTTTTTTAAAATATTATTTTACACGAATGAAATTAACCATTGTAGGGACAGGCTTCCGGACTGTCCGTTTAATATTTATACAGATAATACCGGAACGACACTTAAGGTCGTTCCCTACAAAATTTAATTTACCCATTGTAGGGAACGGCATGTGTGCCGTTCCGTGAGGCTTGGGAGGCTTTTATAGGAAGGCGATTTGAACCTCTCTTGCCGGAGAAATAATGGTTTTTGCCGGTTAAAAAAGCATCCGAGACTCACTTATTATGTGAATCTCGGATTTTTAGACTGTTTTTTTACAGCCACTTTGCTGTCGATAGATTATTCAGCATCAAATGCATCTTTGCTAAGGCCGCAAACGGGGCATACCCAATCCTCGGGTACATCCTCCCACGCAGTGCCGGGAGCGATGCCGTTTTCCTCATCACCGACTTCGGGGTCATATACATAACCGCAGGGGCAAACATATTTCATTACGATAACCTCCATTCCGCCTAAGATTAAGACCTAAAAGGTCAAAAGCTTTGCATTTAGCAGTATATCACATACTGTACCAAATATCAATATCAGGAAAAATTTTCAATTAACTTTTTTTGCAGGAACAGCAGCTTTCAAAAAGCTTATTTATATTAAGGCGTTTTTCCTCTCGATCAATAATAAAGTCTAACCTATCGCACAGCTTTTCTATATCCTCGCCGCTGTAAAATGCGTTCATAATACTGCGCTCTGCGGCGACATGAAGAGTGCTTCTTATTATTCCGTCCGCAAGGCTTAAATCGTTTTCGGGAACTATTTTGTATATTATCATCCCGTTTTCATCTAAATCATAAAGGCAAAAACCGAGAATATCCTCGCCGCATTTTGCCTTAACACAGCCTGAAATTTCGGAAAAGGCAAGTCCGCTTTCCGAAAAGAGATGGCTAATTTCATCTTTGTCGCTTATGGGGGCTAATGCAATCATTCCTCGTCACGCCCCTTCTGGGTAATATTTGTAAGCCTCCGCATTTCCCTTTCGTTTAGGGGTCTCCATTTTCCCTGAGGGAGCATACCAAGCTTTACACCTGCGATTTCGGTGCGCTTGAGTCTCAAAACCTCGAGACCTACCGCCTCGCACATACGGCGTATCTGGCGGTTTCTGCCCTCGTTTAAAATGAAGATAAGTACTGTTCTGTCGGGCTTTCGCTCAGCAACAAAGCAGTCACAGGGCAGGGTTTTTCTGCCGTCAAGCATTATTCCCTCTTTCATTTTGAGGAGCTGTTCTTCCTCGGCTGCACCCTTTACCGTCACACGGTAGGTTTTGTTAACATGAGAGGATGGGTGGGTAAGGGTATTAGCAAAATCACCGTCGTTGGTCATAATTAAAAGCCCCTCGGAATCGCGGTCAAGCCGACCCACGGGGAAAATCCTATTACCCGCGTCCGCCACCAAGTCCGATACGGTTTTACGGCCTAATTCGTCGCTCATTGTAGTGACATATCCGCGAGGTTTGTTAAGCATTATATAAACCTTTTCGTTTACAGGAACAACCGCCTTGCCCCTTACAGTAATCTTATCACGCTTTGGGTCAACCTTAGCGCCAATCTCGGCAATATGTCCGTTAATTTTAACCTTTCCCGCCGCAATAAGCTCCTCCGCCTTTCTGCGGGAGGCTATGCCGCACTCGGAAAGGTGCTTTTGCAATCTTATTTTGTTATCCTTCATTTTGCTCTCCTAAATGCATTTGAGTATGTAGATTATATTTTGCTTAATTTCATTATAAAAGCTTATTCTTTCGCTGACAACAGAAATATCCCTTAGTGCAGTAAGTTCAACCGAGCCTATAATCTCGTCACCCATTTTATATTCTACCGTTCCTAATATATCCCCCTTGGCAATCGGGGCATAAAGGAACTTCGGCAAATTCACCTCACAGCTTATATTCTCGGTTTCAAGGGTATTTACCGTATACGGCTCGATAAATACCTCGATTTGCTCTTCATCAGAGCCTATTACGGGTATATTATAGCAGGATATTTTTGGACTGTAGTTTGTCTGATTTATCGAATCAAGCCCAAATTTCAGCAGATTTATATGGTCATTCCAATCGTCAGGGTCATTAAGCGTAACAGCTATTGTAAGCTTGCCGTCCTTTCTTGCCGCGCTGACAAGACATCTGCCCGACTTTTTTGTAAAGCCCGTTTTAACCCCAACGGCACCGTCAAATAATTTAAGCATTTTATTATGGTTGGTAAGCAACCGTCTGTAGGGCGGGTTGCCGTAGTTAAGCACCGCCGATTCGCTTGCCGCCGCTTTTGCAAAATCCTCATTTTTTAAGGCATAAGCCGCTAACAAAGCAAGCTCCCTTGCAGTGGTATAATGACCCTCCGCATCAAGTCCCGACGGCGTTACGAAATTTGTATTGCAAAGTCCTATTTCATAAGCCTTTTGATTCATCATTTTGGCGAATTCTTCGACCGAGCCGGCAATGGAAACGGCGGTGACATTTGCCGCGTCATTACCTGATGCCAACATCATACCGTAAAGCAGGTCATGGTAGGTCACCTTATCGCCCGCAAGCAATCCCATAGAAGAGCCTTCGACCTTAAGCATATCCGCCGTAACGGTTATTTCCTCATTTAAATCGGCGTTCTCGCAAAGTAAGAGCGCCGTCATTATCTTGGTAGTGCTCGCCATAGGCAGTCTTTCGTCTGCATTTTCGGCGTATATAACCTCTCCCGTGTCGCCGTTTATCACCGCCGCCGCCTTTGCGGAAGTGCCCACCGCGCCTACAGGCATAAACGAAAGAATAAAAAATGTTAAACAAAAACAAATAATTCTTTTCATAATCCGCCTCCCCACCCTTAATTTTATTAGGTGCGTCGGCGTTATATTACGAATTAATATTTATTTTCCTTTTTGTCCTTTGAGAAAAGCTCTTTTGCCTTTTCGAGTACCTCGGGTGCCATAGCAATAGCCTTTTCGGCAGAGGAAAGCTCGTTATAAACGGGCATCATTTTAGCGTTCCCACCGCTTACCGCAATAAATGCAACGGGTGAAAGGGTAACACCTGCACCGCCTCCGCCGCCGAAAAGTCCCGACTGTGTCTTACTCGGGAAATCACTGCCCCCTGTGGCCACACCAAAGGAAACCTTTGATACGGGAATCAGGGTAATATCCCCTACAACAATCGGTTCGCCGATAATAGTGTTAGCGTCAACCATAGTGCGGAGCTTGTCCATTGTTACATCCATAATATTTTTTATGCTGTTTTCGCTCATAACTCATTCCTCTTTTTAAATTTATTGTATTCGGAAAATACTCCGAAAGCCATTATAATTAAAAATAATACCCTCGCCCTTATTATAACCGAAAATCCGAAACCGGATTTATCGGAATTAAAATCGGGCGCAACATTTATACTTTTCATTTTCACATTAGCTATTCCGTCTATAAGGGTAAGCGCGGGATAAACTGCGGTACAGACCGCACCGTACTCTATGGCCGTGGTCGCGGCATCGCCTGACGCAACCTTAATATCAAGGCAAAGCCTTCTTATCACAATATGCCTAAAGTCACCTTTAAGCCTCTCAATAACGGCTTTTACCAGCGTAAATATTTCTTTGACCGCTCCCGCAAAGCCGTGATTCTTCTTAAGCTTATCAAAGGCATTCTCGGTCTGCTTTTTTACCTTTTTATCGCTTTCGGTATCGGGCTTCGGGTCTTCTGTATCCTCTTTAGGCTCGACCTCATATGCCTTAATACCCGCTATTTTAAGCTTTACAAAAAAGTCGCCGTCATATTTTATATAAACGCTTATCGGAATAAAAAGCAAAAGGACGATAAACGCCAAAACCGCAAGAATAATAATTAAAGGTATCAAGGCATTCTCCCCTTTTTGTTAGTCTCGCGCAAAAAAATGATATTATTCCTCTTCGGTTTCGCCGTCAAGCGGTATCTGCTCGCCGACCTCTTCGCTTGCGTCTTCATTTTTAGGAAGCGGCGGCAGTTCCGATAAATCACTTATACCGAAACAGCGCAAAAAGTTTTTGGTTGTACCGTACAAAAGCGGCTTGCCGGGCAACTCAAGCCTTCCCCGCTCCTCTATAAGACCCTTTTCCACAAGGGTGGTAACAACGCCCGAGCAGTCAACCCCTCTTACCTGCTCTATAAACGACTTAGTAACAGGCTGATTGTATGCCACAACCGCCAGCACCTCAAGTGCCGCGGGCGACAGCGGTGTGCGCCGCTTAATATCAAACATTTTCTTTATATATCCCGCGTATTCGTTTTTGGTCGCAAGCTGATAGGTGTTTTCCATTCGCACAAGTCCAACGCCCCGGTCATTTCCGTTAAGCTTTTTTGAAAGCGCCTCCATAACCTCTACAACCCGTTCGGGTTTAATATCAAAGACCTGCGAAAAACGGTCTATGCTTATAGGTTCTCCGCCGGAAAAAAGCACCGCCTCAAATGCGGGTACAAGCTCAGCAGTTGTCATTTGCGTTTATGCTCCTTAATAAGTGTAATTTCCGCGCTGTCAGAATCTCCGTCAACCCGAACGCGGTTTGCCTTACAAAGCTCCAATACCGCCAAAAAGGTTGCAACAAGCTCCGAACGGCTGTGCGCCGTTTTGTAAAGCGAGGAAAGTTTTTTTGAGCCGCCCGTCCACAAATTTCTTATAACAAACACAATTTTGGTTGAAACGGCAACAATTTTTTTAGCAACAATCTTTGTAAAGGGGGCGGTTGAAGGCGGCAGTTTTCTCTGTCCCCTACCTACAGCCGCTAAATACGAAAGGTACATTACATCAGCCGAGTGGGAAAGCTCGTAGGTTTTATCAAATTCAAGCTCCTCAGGTTTTCGCACAAAGCGGTCAAAGCCGTCCTGCTTTTGGGATAGTTCTTGCGCCATCTGCTGGCATACCATATATTCAAGAAGCGCGCCTGTAAGCTCTTCCTTAAGCTGTACTATCTCATCGTGCTTCGGAAGCAGACTTACGGTTTTAATATAAAGCAGTCGTGATGCCATTTCAAGAAATTCACTTTCCAGCTCCATTTCCTCTGCCTTAAAAAGCTCTATTTGCTCAAGATATTGGTCTATAAGTACGCTTAACTCAATATCATAAATATTAAGCTTATTGCGTGCAATCAACTGCAAGAGCAGATCGAGCGGGCCTTCAAAGCCCTCTAATTTATAGCTTAATGTTGTTTCCATTTTTCACCCTATAAACCCGAACGGCAATCCCGCAATAAAGCTCAAAAAGCGCATAACCGCATTTGTAAGGAAGTTTAGCGGAACATCTAAAACACCTATCCATAAAATCACAATAAGCCCTAAGAAGATGTAGCGCTCATAACGCATAAGGGCATAATAATACTTGTAAGGGAGCAATGCCGACAAAAGGCGCGAACCGTCAAGAGGAGGGATCGGAATAAGATTGAATACCGCGAGTGATACATTAATAAGTGCAATGTAATAAAAGAAAAATCCGATATAATATAAAACCACACTTTTTAACGCTGCTATCATTAAAATATTATAAATAAAAAGTGCTATAAGGGCAACAATCAGGTTAGCAATGGGTCCCGCTGCGGCCGTAACAGCCATACCCCTTTTCGGGTTTCTGAAATTATTTGAATTAACCTGCACGGGTCTTGCCCAGCCAAAGCCGAAAAGCAATATGCATGCCGCGCCAATCCAATCAATATGTGCAAAGGGGTTAAGGGTCATTCTGCCCTGATACCTTGGCGTAGGGTCGCCTAATTTAGTAGCGGCGAAGCCGTGCGCAAATTCGTGCACAGGCATAGTAAGAAAAATTACGGTCAGCGACGACAAAATATATACAATTATACTCGCGAAATCAACATTCCCCGATAACAGTCTGCTTAACAAGCTATACCACTCCAATCTATTCTACTATTATATAACAATTATGGAATAATTACAAGAAAAAGATACAGCGAGGTTAACCCGGTCGAAAAAACTGTAATTTTTATCAGTAAAAAATACCCGTCATACAAAATAAACATACTCAATTTACAATTATTCACTTGACATTTTTCGACAAAATAAATAAAATTAGATTGGAAGTTAATATAAATAAAAAAATCGCCTTATTTACGCTTACGGCGTAAAAAGGCGGTTAAATGGAGCTGAAGATGGGACTCGAACCCACGACCTGCTGATTACGAATCAGCTGCTCTACCAACTGAGCCACTCCAGCGTTTGCTATATGATTATACCAATAACCGAATGTTAAGTCAAGTAAAAAATAAAATATACGGAGGAATTCAATATGCAACAAACAATCAACCAAAGAATTGCTTTGTACAGAAAAATGGCCAACCTCAATCAAACCGAGGTCGCCGAAAAAATGGGAATGAAATGCAGCACATATTCACAAATGGAACGCAAAGGCAAAATCACTACAGAACGTTTGACCGAACTTGCAAAAATTTTCGGCGTTACTCCCGAGATGCTGCTTTACGATAATAATGAAAACCAAAAGCTTGATTTTTCAGGAACCGAAACATCGGAAAGTACGCTTAATCAGGACAATTTTCCAATCAAAAGCAGTGCTTATGGTCCCGCGCCCTTTATCGTGACCCATAAAGAGGAAAATATTATTAAAATTATCCGCAATCTTCCAAAGCCTGACTATGACGAGGTTGTCAGCTTTATTGAATCAAAATATAAGGAATCCAAGAAGAAATAATTAATGCCTGAGGTTCGTTTTAAGCGCCTCAGGCTTTTTCTGTTTATATTATTTGTTACTCGTTATGTAGGCGGTATGAAAGGGTCATAAGACTGTCTCCGAAATGCACATTTTCGACCTTTACCCCCGGGTATTTAAGCGCCAAATCATAATGGCTGAAATTCCAGAAGCCCTTTATACCAAGACCAACCAGCTGATCCGCCATTACCATTGCCGCACTTTTAGGTATGCAGAGTATGGCCGCGTCAGGTAGATTTTCTTTGCAAAATTCGTCTATAGTATCGGTACTTCTTATAGGTAGATTTTTAATAACCTGACCCACAAGGGATTCCTTACTGTCGAAAAGTCCTACAAGCCGAAATCCCTTCGACTCAAAGTTGATATGCATTGTAACAGCCCGTCCCAAATTACCTATTCCGATAAGTATAGCGGTTTTCGGTTTATCAAGGCCTAAAATATGCCCTATTTCGGACTGCAAAAGCTCAATGTTATAACCGTACCCCTGCTGACCGAAACCGCCGAAGCAGTTTAAATCCTGCCTTATCTGGCTTGCGGTAAGCCCCATTTTCTCAGACAGCTCGCGTGAAGAAATCCTCGTCAAACCCGCAGCCTTAAGCTCGCCTAAAAACCTATAATATCGCGGCAGACGCTTTA
>CAZRMP010000010.1:1893-30476 GCA_964601235.1 uncultured Ruminococcus sp. | reverse complement strand
TTACTTCTTCACTTTTCACTCTTCACTCTTCACTAAATCCCGCCTTTGGGGCTTTGGAAGTAATAAGTAATAGTGAATTGTGAAAAAGTTTTAGTGCCGCTTTTGTACTATTATCTATTATCTCTTATTTATTATCTGAAACGGAGTTTTTGTATGGCACGGGATAGTATGGTGATACATTAATAGACGATTGTCTTGAAATTAAACGAATACTTATATCGTCCATAAACACCGCAAAACAAAATAACGGATAAAAACATATAAAAAAGGCAGATACATGGTGTTGTTCCATGCGTCTGCCCTTTTATTATACTGTTGCGCTGCAACAAAGATTTTGAACCTTAATCGTACATCTAACACTTATGTTTTTTAAGAAATCTGCCTAAGATTTGATCGGCGACTTCCCTAACAAGCGATTCCCTTGTGAGGTACAAAACAAGTCCGTAAAGACCGAAAAACAGCACCGCACTTACTGCCAAATTTAAAAACAAGCCTAAATTTGCCCAAATTTTTATCGGAATTGCTACTACGCATCCCGCCGCAAGGGCAAGTATAATTTTCACATACGAAAGCCGTGCAAAAATAGGGGCAACCGTTTTTCTGAGAAAATAGAACTGGACAGCGAGAACAACCGCCTCTGCTATGAGAGTACCTATTGCGGCACCCGAAGAAGCAAGACGGGGAATCAATAAAGCATTTGCCGCCAAATTAATAAGCGCACCCGCTATTTCGGAATAAAGCACATACTTTTCCTTACCCAGCGGCACTAAAACCTGAATTCCCAGGACATTGGTTATTCCTATGAGAAGAACGGTAGGAGTAATTATCCGCATGGGGATAACAGAGGGTAAAAACTCACCGCCTGAAAGGAGTATTATGCTTTCCTGAGCGAAAATAATGAAAAATATGCTTAGGGGTAATGCCAGAATAATGACAAAATTAAGAGCCTTTTTTACAACCGCATAAAATTCATCCCACTTCTTCTCCTCTGCAAGACAAGACATACGCGGCAAAAGCACCGTTCCGAGAGAAGTAACAAGCGAGCAAAGAATATTTTTCACCTTGACCGCCGTTGTATAATATCCGACATCGGTATCGTTCTTAATAAATCCAAGCATAACCGTGTCAAGATTTGTATAAATGGTAGTCGCAATCGACATTGCAAAAAATACCCATATCGCCTTTAAATGACGCTTAATATTATATCCCCCTATGGGTCGAACGAATACAAAACGCCTTAGGCGTATAAAATTCATCAGGCACGAACCGCTTGCGGCAATGATGGATATACCGCCGTAAATGACATAATCATCAGGCGAATGCACAAAGGCAAACATTGCGACAACCGAAACTATTTTAAACAAAATCGAAACTGTAGTGATGTAGGAATACTGCTCAAGCGCTTTATACAACCACTCTGCGCCTATAGTATTGAAAAGCACGGTAAGACCGGTAATTAACAGCAGAGGCTTTTCTGCGCTTAATCTCGGTACAGTGAAGAGTGCCACCGCAAAAACAGCATAAACTATAACCGTCATTACCGAATTAATCAGCATTATTTCCTGCACCGTCTGCGAAAGCTTCTTTTTATCATCTCTTACGCGGGCGCAGGCGCTTATTCCGTAGGTTGGTATGCCAAGCTGGGCAAACATCGAAAAATAGTAAACAACCGAGGTTGCAAAGGATACCTTACCGATATTTTCAGGACCTAATATTCGCGATACATACGGATAGGTTATAAGCGGGAAAATAAAGGCAGACGCAGTGAGCAGGGAATTCATTAAGAAATTAAATTTTGTAGAATGCTTCATAATATCAGATTTCAGACTGAGCTTCGTCCTTTAACGAAAGCAAATATACAACCGAGCCTAAAAGCAGCCAGAACAGCATAGTATTAGGCGTTTGCTGGTAAAACATTGTGCCTTGGAACAAAGCACTTACTACAAGTGAACACACAATAACCGTGCAAATGAAGACTATCGGGAAATTCTTTTTAGAAACCTTCCATATACCTGAGAACAGTATTTTAAGCACACTTATTACTAACAATACCAGAACAATAACTCCCGGGAAGCCCTGAGCGACAAATACATTTAAGTAATCGTTATCAAGGGTGTTAAATTCCCAAACGCCGTTAGTTAAAAGATAAGAGTCAGGTACATATTCCTTAGCAAAGGGAACCAGTCCCTCAAAAGACACACCCGTAAAAGGACGCATCATGGCGATTTCAATTCCCGATTGCCAAATAGTCAGTCTCCTATTGCTTACATCCTCCTTGAGGTCGTAGCCGCGGTCGACCAAAAGCGGTTTATTCTCGTTTTTATCTCCTTTATCATCGGAAGGGTTATTTAAAACCTCTTCAATCAAAACGGTATTATAAACCTTTTGAATAAGCTTAGGTGTTGCGGCACCGCCTACAAACACAACTCCTGCCGCAATTACACAGGCGGCCTTTTTGAGCAAGCCTTTAAAGCCCTTATCTTTACCATATTTGCGGTAAGAATAAAAGAATAGCGCCACAGCCGCCAAACAGCCTAAGGTTACCATACCGTTGCGCGAATCCGACATCGCAATATAGAAAAGCATCAAAGCAATATCGATACAAAGAAGCACAGTGAGAATTTTTTTCTTCAAATACCACATAAAGAATATTGAAATCACAATGGCAATACCGCACATTACCGAGCCTAAGTTAGGATCTTGGAAGGCACCCCAAAGTCTGCCTGCAAAGAATCCCGAGGCAACCTCATAATTTTCGTTATTAGGGTCGCGGTATGCAACGGAATAACCGGTTAAAAGCATCCAATGGCTTATAAGGGTCAAAGCCGTAACGCAAATAAGATAAAATGTCGAAATAAAGCGAATTTCGTGCTCTATATCAACCCTTTTTCTATCAGGGTCCTTGACAAAAACAAGCAGGAAGTAAAAGGACCATAATATTAATACGGCGATACTGTTTTTACCGATATAGCGAAAATTCATTACAGCCGAAAAGGCATAGCTTACAAGCATTAAAACAAGCCATATCAGCCCCGGAAACTTAATAAAGCGTTTTGCAACCAACAATCTCCAAAGCACGAGCAGACCGCCCAGTAAAAAAGTCGGATACATTACCAGAGATATTATAGGCGTGCCGTAAGTAAGATTACAGGTGCCGAGAAATAAATATACTAAAAGCAATACCTTGAAAACCGTTTCAAGCTTATTCCTTACAGTATTATTTTGAATAAATTTCATATATTAAACATCCTCCCCGCAAGCTTCACTGAGCGCCGAACATAAAAATTCACCGTCACAAAGTTTTTTAGAAACATTTTTAACATTTTGATAAATTTTTTTATATTGCTCATCTGTAAGAGAATTTAGTTTATCAGGTATATCGCTTATAGACGAAACCGTAAAACCTACTCCGTATTTTTCAACAAACTCCGCTAAAGCCGCCTTGTCCCAAATAATTACCGGGATAGCCGAAGCCAAATACAGCGAGGTTTTATGCGGATTATTATAGCGCAAATACTCACCGTATGCGCCTATACAGGTATCGCATGCTGAACCGTCCCATATAAGCCCAAAGCCGTTGCACAGTTCATAGGGAAGCTCGTCCGCAGGAAAAGAGCCGTTATAATGCAGGTTCTTTTTATCGTTCTCTTTATAATGTACCCCGTAAAGCTCGGCAGAAACGGTATCCGGAATTTCATAAATATATCCCGATTTATGCTCGTCAAGATTTCCCGCAACAATAACCGACTCAGGGATTTCATTCATACGCTTATCAGCAAGCTCTTCAACCGTCACACCGCTTTCGGACGGAGAGATAAGATAATCAAATATTTGGAGTACCGTCATAGGTGTATTAATGCCGAGTTCCTTAACAAAATCAAGCATCTTATCGTTGTGAACAATAAGACGGGAGCACTCCTTTAAAAGTCCTATCTCCTCAACTCGCATACGCATTTTTTGCTTAAATGAAATTGATTTATCCATTATCATTCTGAGGGTTTCCAAATCGTGAATAAGCGCTATAACCCTTACGCCGCGCTGTTTTAGATTTTTAACCACCGATTTCATAAACAAATAATTATTTACAAGCGGAAGCTGAACAAAAAGAATATCGCCTTTCTTAAGATTTTTTAAGGCGCTTTTCCATAACCCACCCATTTTTCTGTGCTCATTTAATTTATTTAAAACAGATGAATTCGCCCGTTCATTACCTGTACCCTGCACTTCGATAGGCTTAAAGCCTTTCCTTTCGGCGATACTTTCAGCGTCAGCTCTGGCTTTAGACCACGCCGTGCGTTCAGCAGACGAAATCCTTTCAACAACATAGTATTTCATTTTTTCGAACCGACCTCATTCCCTGCCTCAAAATAGTTTCTAAGTTCAATCTGAGCTTGTGACGGATGGTCATAATCATAACCGGCAACCGCCAATTCACCTGTTTTTGAAACTCTGTTGAAATTTTTAAATGATAGTATCTTTTCAACCCATACCGAAAGAGGCTCATCAAGACTTAAAAAATAAGCATTATCGGTAATCGCGGTTTCTGCAGATATATTTTCGGATAAAATGCAAGGCAATCCCGCCGCCTGAGCCTCTATTGCCACAATCGGCAAACCTTCGTAAAATGACGGAAGAATAAAAACATCCGCCGCCTGAAGTATCTCGCTTATATCGCTGCGGCGACCCAAAAATCGGATTTGTCCGTCCATATTTTTTTCGGAAGCATAGAGATGAACCTCTTGCTCCATCTCACCGCTGCCTACGCTTAATAAAACTGCACTGTTATCTGATTTATAAACAGATTCAAAAATATCGATAAGTCCCAACGGATTTTTTTGATTTGAGAGACGGCCAATGTGACAAACCACAAAATTTTTTTCAATTCCAAGCTCTTCACGCTTTTTTTGCCTTATTTCGGGCGAATAAGCATATTTCTTGGCGTCAATCATATTAGGTATTACCGTCACCTCACGCTTACCGAACATATAGTCCGCCGCGACCTTAGAGCAGGCAAAACGCTTTGAAGTGAAGAGATTAAGGAGCGGTTTGCAATATTTATGCAATTTTACCTTATCGGTACTTCCGTTATGGCTATGTGTAATAACGGTTCTTCCGAAAAGCCAAGGCACAAGCTCGGTAAGGGCAACGCCCGCGTCAAGCGCGTTGAAGTAGACCTTTTTATATTCGGGATGCTCCCGCATAATTTTTGCCATAGCCTTTAACTGTGAAAAAAGACCCTTACCTTTTGCCGGAATATAGTATATTTTAGAACCTATAGCCTTAGCCTCGTCCGCATATGCCATAGAAGGAAAATCAGTCACAAAATCAAAAACAGCCTTATCGGGGTCAAGGGCGCGCAACTGATTAATCAGATATGTTTCTATTCCGCCGGGATTATCTGTCATCCCATACACTAATATTCTTTCAGGCATCTGTTTTCTCCCTTAATTATCCTTAAATACGCCTTCAAAGCTATTTATATCTGCCTTCTCTACCTTTGAATGGGAAAAGCCTAATATATTAGCCGCAAGATAGTAAAGCGGTTTTCCTATTCCGAAAAGCCTTGAGCTAAGCTTAACCTTCTTATCAGGATAATCATTAAGTTTAGAAAGCTTACTTTCGGCACCTATCATATCTGCGAATTTTTTGAAATCACCGTACCCGAAAGCAAGGGAAGCCTGCCAAAGTATAGACCAATAAATTCGGTTTATGCCCCATTTTTTAAATGTAGGATAAAAAGTCGGCGCGACGCTTTCAAGCCAAGCTTCCAGTTCTTCCATAAGCTTAATGCAAACGAGTCTATCCTTTGTAAAGCGCTGCATTGCCGAGCCCTCGCGCATCATATAAAAGTAGAGGGGCTTTTCGGTCATAAGTATTCCGTCTGCCAAAGCAAAGGCTCTGTATATAAAATCATAATCTTCATAATATTTAAAGCCTACGGCATAGCTTAAAGAATTATTTTTTATAAATTCGCTTTTACAAAGCAAATTATATACGCCGTACTGAGTAGGATTGCTAACCATTTTGCAAAGCATATCATCATTGCTGATTTTCCTCGGTGCGGAATAATCATCGGTTATTTCCGGCTTTTCAGAGCCTCTTACCCTTATACTGCTGAATACAAAAACATCAAAATCGCCTTTTTCAGCCGCGCTGTTTATGGTAGTGAAATAATCGTCTGTAACAAAATCATCAACATCAAGGAAGGTGATATATTCTCCCTTGGCATACTTTATCCCGAGATTGCGCGCCGCACTTACCCCTGAATTATCCTGCGAATAAACCGATACGGAAAATTCGGCGCTTGCCTTATAAGAATTTAAAACTTCAAGGCTGCGGTCGGCAGAGCCGTCATCAACAAATACCAATTCCAGAGTATCCCTTGAAGCATTCTGGGCTTTTAAATTTTCAATGAGCTCGGGAATATATTTTTCACCGTTATACACGGGAATAACTATGCTGATCATTTTATCCTCCACCGTATTTATCTTCCTGCTTTTAACTTTGCAAAGAGTTTTGTATTTCCTGACTTAACCCTTGAAATCAATTTTCCCTCTAAGTAGGTAAGTGAAGTATTGTTCCACTTAACAGGCATTAACATAAGCTTCATATACTTTGAATTCGGCTTTGCGGTTTTAACCGCTTCTCTCGCGCGGTCGGAGGTTATCATTTTTTTAATTTCCGCCTTTTTTTCCTTTGCAGAGAGTGTGCAGTTACGGTTAGTCACATTTTCTATACAGCCGATAACACGCTCAATATAACGCCTTGCTAAAAATTCACGGGTTTCGGGGGTATCAACATCCCAATGCTTATAAAGGTCGAGCATCCAATCGTGCTCTTCCTCCCGCTTGTCGAACATATCCGCGCGGTATTTAGCGGTTTCGCTTTCCTGACGCTTGCGTATAAAATGGTAATACTTTTTAGATGTTACCGCAACACGCTCAACATCCCTTACAACGCTTAAATTAAAGGGGAAATCATCCCAAAATGTCTGTGGGAAATAAAGCTTGTTTTCTAAAATATAGCTTGAAAGGTAAAGCTTATTCCAGGGTGTGTAAAGCAGGTTTCTGTCGAATAGCTTATGAGCGTTTTCCCTGAATTCGCGCTGACTGCCGAAAACCTTGTCGTTGCAGAACTGCTCCTGAACAAATTTTTCGGTATCCGAATAATAGGTATCAATATAATAGCCCGCCACTACAAGCTGGGAATTATTTTCTTCGGCAATGTTATACATATCTTGGAGCATTGTAGGCTCGGTCCAATCGTCCGAGTCCATAAAATACATATACTTGCCCTTTGCCTTATCAATAGCTACATTGCGGGCGCTGGGCGCTCCGCCGTTTTCCTTGTGAATAACTATAATACGCGGGTCATTTTTTGCGTATTCATCGCAAATCTCGCCGCTTCTGTCCTTAGTACCGTCATCAACGCAGAAAAACTCCCAATTGGTAAGGGTCTGTTTCTGAATACTCTCAATCGCCTTGCCGACATAATCCTCAACGCCGTAAACAGGCATTATAATGCTAACCTTAACTTCTCCCATTATTCACCAAACTCCCTATCTGTAAGGTTTAGAGCGGAGGCTATAACCTTGTCCATATCGTAATACTTATACTCAGCCAAGCGGCCGCCGAAAAGCATATTTTCCTTTTTGTCCGCCAATTCTTTGTATTTAGCGAAAAGCTCGGTATTCTTTTCATCGTTTATAGGATAATAAGGCTCCATACCCTCTTTCCAGTCGGCGGGATATTCGCGGGTTATAACGGTTTTATCACTTTCTGTATTTTCAAAATGCTTATGCTCAATAACGCGGGTATAGGGTATTTCGCGCTCGGTATAATTTACCACCGCAACACCCTGATGATTTTCTTCATTCAAGGTCTCTGTTTCAAACTTAAGACTGCGGTACTCAAGCTTGCCGTAGCAGTAGTCAAAAAGCGAATCGAGAGTACCCGTATAAAGCACCTTATCCGCCATAGCGTCAAACCTTTCACGGTCGGAGTTATAGTCGGTATTAAGCATAACATCGCAACCCTCAAAGAGCTTGTCCGTCAGTACATTATATCCGCCTATCGGTATTCCCTGATAGAGGTCATTGAAATAGTTGTTATCGTAAATATAGCGCACAGGCAGACGCTTAATAATAAAGCTCGGTAAATCCTTACAGCTTCTTCCCCACTGCTTTTCGGTATAGCCCTTAATAAGCTTGCGGTAAATATCCTCACCCACAAGGCTTATCGCCTGCTCCTCAAGATTCTTAGGCTCTCCCTTTATAGCAGAGCGTTGTTTATCGATAATAGCCTTAGCCTCAGCGGGGGTTCTTATTCCCCACATCTTGCTGAAGGTATTCATATTAAAGGGCATATTATACATTTCGCCCTTATAGCACGCAACAGGGCAGTTAGTGTAACGGTTGAATTCCGCAATGGAATTTACAAACTCCCAAACTCGGCGGTCAGAGGTGTGAAAAATATGCGCGCCGTATTTATGCACATGTATACCGCATATATCTTCACAGTAAATATTACCGCCTAAATGCGATCTTTTTTCAACCACAAGGCACTTCTTACCGTTCTTTTTAGCTTGATATGCAAATACGGCGGAAAAAAGGCCGCCGCCAACCAGAAGATAATCGTATTTATTCATAATGCGTATAATCCTCTTTCTATTTAATAAAATGTTATAAATATTATACCAAGTAGCGCTTTGAATGTCAACTGGAATTCCGTAAAACGCTTTTTGCAGAATTTTGTCAAAAATTACGGGAGCAGGCATTAAAACCGCTCCCATATATTATTAGCTTAATATAATCCGAAAAGTCTTAAAATTTTCTGCCAGAAATTAAGCTTTTCCTCCTTTACATCTGCCGCGGCAGGTATTTCGTCAATTTCTACTGCATCGGTTGCTATTACAAACTGCACCGATTTAACATTGGTGTTCTTATCGCTTACAAAGGACCGTGTTTCAGTCTCACCGCCCGTTATACTTTTAATCATCTCATCTATTTTATCGGAGATTTCGCTGTCGAGATCCTTTGTTTCCTCCCGCATTTCGGCAGTTCCGCTCTTTAATCCGTCGGTGCCGTCACTAAGCTTAGTAATACCGTTTACAAGCCCCGCCGTGCTGTCGCTCAAGGTTGCCGCACCCGCGGCCAAGGTCTTGCTGCCCGTCATAAGCTCGTTTGCGCCCGAAACTATACCGCTGTACCCTGCGATAATTTTTGCGACCCCGTCGGTGTATTCATTTATACCTCTGTCAAGCTTTCCGTATTCGGCCACAAGGGTATCTATTCCGCCTTTAAGGGCGGTCATTTTCACAAGAAGCCCCTTGACCTCGTTTGCTAAAGCATTAATTCCGCTGTCGAGCGCCTCATAATTAGTTTTAAGGCTTTCCACGCCTGCGGAAAGCTCGGCAATATTAGCGTTTACTCCGCTTAAATAGCTCTCCATACCGCCTATAGCGGCATTGTTGGCTGAAATAAGCTCTATAAGCTGTTGATAAAGTGCCGCGTTCTCGCTGTTTAACTGCGCCAACACCTGTAACTGATTGATTGTTTGCCTATTTAAAACCTGCAAATCGTCAATATTAAGACCGTTCTGTGCCATAACCGCCTTATACGCCGCAAAGCTTACGCCGTTTTGTAATTCTGTTACGCTTTCCGACAAAGCGGTTATACCGTTCTTCACCTGAGCAGAACCGTTTACAAGCGCGTCTATCTGCTCAGTCGAAGCCGTTACGGCGCTTAGCTGTCTCTGTATTTCAAGCAATGCGCTGTTCATCTGTGCCGAGCCACCGTTTAACTCAGCGGATTTTGAGTTAAGCTCGTCAAGTCCCTTGCCGATTAAGGCAACTCCGTCATTAAGCGATACCGCGCCGCCACTCAAAGCTTCAGCGCCGTTGCTTAAATCCTTAGCGCCGCCCTTCAGCGCGTTGCCGCCGCTTTTAAGCTCTTTTGCTCCGTCAGAAAGCTCGCCCGCACCGTCATCAAGCGCTTTTATCGCATCGGTAAGCTCGTTTACCTTATCGGTAAGCTCTTTGTTGTCCACCTCTATGTTAATTGCCAATAAAACGCCGTTTACCGAAACCGCCGGCATTTCAAAGTTTTGGGTTTCGGCTGTTATAACGGTATCTATACCCTTGCCGGGTAGCGCCAAGTAGGAAAGCTGTTTTTTAGCCCCCACATTCGCAACGGTAGCGTCGGGCGCCTTAATATCGCGGCATTTTTCGGTGTCAAGGGTAAAAGCGGCCTGCAGTGCGTATTTATCATAGAAATTGCCCTTACAGTTTTCGTTTTTTATAACCTTAAAGCGAATTTCAAGCTTGCCGCACTTCCCCGCAGCCTCGCCCGCCGTGTATTCCTTTCCGTCAATAAAATACTTTATCGAAATATTCCACGGAATTTCGGCATTATCAAGCTTTCCCTTGTAATAAACCCTGTCCGCAGAGGAGGAAAATGTAATCTTATCCCCGCTCTTGCCGATTTTATCGGTCGTGTTGAGCATTTCTACAGAGGAATAGTCGCCGTAATCGGTGACCTCACCTCCACCGAAAATATTAACGGAATATATATCCTTTACCTCACCGTCGGCGTTCAGGTTAATATAAATCACTTCTTCTTTCTCTGTAGGCTCGCTACCCGCGGCTAAAGTACCAAACGAGGAAATCACTATTATCAAAGCGAGCAATACGGGTATAAGTTTTTTAAATTTTTTCATTTAGCTTTTCCTCCTTTTGAGGGTTGTAAAAATTCAAACCGATTGTGGTGTGCTTTATCACTCCGTCAAAAATGTAAAGCAGTCCCGGAAGTACAAAGAACACGCTTGTCATTGACAGCAGGGTTCCTCTGCCTATAAAGAGACCTAACTGGGAGAGTATTCCGTGGGTGGAAATGTAGCTCAAAAGAAAGCCCACCAAAGAAAGTACATTTCCCGAGGTCAAAACCGAGGTGGTGACCGTAGAGACCGTCTTTACTATCGCCTGTTTTTTCGGCATTGTACGCCTGTACTCCGAATAACGGTCGGTAAAGAGTATCGCGTAATCCACCGTAGCGCCCAGCTGAATTGACGAAACAATAAGGTAAGCGATATACTGCACCGTAGAATCCGCAAAATAGGGTATTCCCATATTAATCCATATTGCCGCCTCAATAGCAAATACCAGAATAAACGGCAGAGACAGGGATTTCATAGTAAGCAGAAGTATTACAAACACCGCGCCGATTGCTATTAAATTTACCTTAAGTGTGTCCTTGGTTATCGTATCCATAAGGTCGTAGGTCGAAACGCCCTCGCCCGCTAAATAATAGCTGTCGGGATAATACTCATTGACGGTATCGCGTATTTTTTCAACCAGCTTAAAGGTTTCCTTGCCCTCGTAATCGGTGTCTACGCTTAACACCATTCGGTTATAATTATCGGACACCAACTGTGAAAGGGTATCTTCATCGAGATATTCCTTAGGTATTTCCGCACCCACGGTATAGGCATAGGAAATTATGCTCTTAATTTCGGGTATACCGTGAAGCGCGTCGGAGAGCTTTCTCTCGGACGCCGCGTCTCCGTTGGGCACAAGCACAACATAGGTATCGCTCTTACCGAAAACATTTTCAATTGCCGCAGTATCGTCGCCGAGCTGTGTACCCTTTTCGTAAATATGCGATGCGCCGTAATAGTATGAATTAGAGTTTGACGCCATAAAGGAGGGCACCGCGGCAATTATGAAAACAAAAACCATTGGTATCATAATGCGGGTGACAAACCTGCCGAAGCCCATAAAGGAGGGCATAAAGCTTTTGTGGCGGCTCTTTTGTATCAGCGGGTAAACCTTGATTATAAGCGCGGGCATAAATACAAACACGGTTACAAGGCTTATAGCGACCCCCTTTGCGAGCGCCAGTCCTAAGTCGGGACCAATGCCGAACCGCATAAACATAAGCGCTAAAAATCCGATAACGGTTGTAAGTCCGCTTGAAAGAATAGATGATGTAGACTTGCACAGTGCGTCTATCATAGCTTCACTGCGGTCGCCCCGTTCCTTTAAACACTCTTCGTACCTATGAAGCAGGAAAACCGAATAGTCAAGCGAAACCGCAAGCTGTAAAACCGCTCCCGCGGCATTGGTCACAAATGAAATTTCACCGAAAATAAGGTTAGAGCCGCTGTTTATCATAATAGCTACCCCAAGTCCCGCCATAACCACAAACGGCTCCGCCCAGGAGCGGGTGGTAAGAAGCAGGATTGCAAGAACGGCAATTATGGCAAATATTGTAATCAGCCTGATTTCGGTCACCGTTCCCGTGGTCGCAACCGCGGTTGATACCGCGTCGCCGCACATAGCGCCGTCTTCGCCTACAATTTCGCGTATGCGGTTGACCGTTCCTACCTTATCGTCCTTGGTAACGGTGACGGTAAAAAGGGCGTTGTTATCCTTATAATAGTTTTCGACAGTATCTTTGTCGGCTGTTTCAAGCGGCGCGTAGATATTTACCGAATCGTCAAGCCACAAAACATCCTCAACGCCCTCACAGTTTTTAAGCCTTTGCTTGTATTCGAGCGCCTTAGGAACAGTCACTCCCTTTACCATAACGCGGGCGTTGGGAATACCCCCGTCAAACTCGCTTTCCATAACATCAAGCGATACGGTAGAGGGGCTGTCATTGGGCAAAAAGTCCTTCATATTATAGTTAACTTCAACAAAATTCTGAAGCACCGCTCCGCACACCGCCAGTATAAGGAAAAACACAATTATCTTTTTGGGATTCCTTACAATAAATGAATAGAATTTTCGCATAGTATTTTTGCCCAAAGCTCTTAGGGCATATCTTTTCACTCCTTTTAGGAAGCATTATACACCTAATTTGTTAAAAATCAAATAGACAAATATCATACATTTGTATGGAATTATCGGTTGAATATTTAGAAAACAGCTGTATAATGAAAAAAGAGGTGTTTTTTATGACTCACGAAGAAATTTCTCTTAATACAAAAAAGAAGCTTGCATCGGCTTTAAAACAGGCTATGAAGAAAAAGCCCTTCGGGAAAATTACCGTAAGCGAGCTTATTAAAATTTGCGGCATTAACCGCAACACATTCTATTATCATTTTGAGGATATTTATGCCCTGCTTAAATGGACCTTAGAGTATGAGGCAATCGAAATTGTAAAGAATCATAACCTTACCAAAGATTCTGAGGAGGCAATAGGCTTTGCACTCGACTATGTGGAGAAAAACGATTACATATTGAACTGCGCCTACGACTCTATAGGCAGGGACGAATTAAAACGCTTCTTCTGCGCCGATTTTACCGAAATCGTTATGGCATTTATAACGCAGGCCGAAGAACTTTCAACCAAAAAGCTTGACAGCGACTACAAAAATTTCCTTTGCAGCTTTTATGTCGAGGCGCTTTCGGGTATACTGATTAACCTAATCAAAGAGGGCAAGCTTGACAATCGTGATAAGGTAATCAAATACCTTTCAAATACGGTCAAAGACTCGCTTATGGGGATTCTAAAACAGCAAAAAATATAGTTCTATATGCAAAGAACGCTCCGACATCAGTCGGAGCGTTCAGTCTGTCGAAAATCGGGAAGGAGCTTTTAATATTTATAAAATTTTTAGAATACTACTACTCCGCCTGCAACATTAAAGTAATTTCCGTAATACTCACAGACAGTATAAGCATTCCAATTAACTGTTCCGTTTTCCACAAAGAACCAGTTATCGGCAAAGTAACAAAGCGTTCTTACATTCCAATTAACCGAGCCGTTTTCTACATAGAACCAGTTTTCACCATAGTAGCAAAGGGTTCTTGCGTTCCAATTAAGGATACCGTTCTCTACATAGAACCAAGTATCGGCAAAATAGCAAAGGGTGGTTGCATTCCAGTTAACCATGCCGTTTTCTACATAGAACCAAGTGTCCGAAAAATTGCAAAGTGTTCTTGCGTTCCAGTTAACCGTACCGTTTTCAACAAAGAACCAAGCATCAGCAAAGTAGCAAAGGGTTCTTGCGTTCCAATTTACCGCACCGTTTTCTACATAGAACCAATTATCTGCAAAATAGCAAAGTGTGGTTGCATTCCAATTAACCGTGCCGTTTTCTACATAGAACCAATCGCCGTTATAATTACAAAGCGTTTTTGCGCTCCAGTTAACCATACCGTTTTCTACATAGAACCAAGTATCCGCAAAATAGCAAAGTGTGGTCGCATCCCAGTTAACCTTACCGTTTTCCACATAGAACCATGCACCGGCATAACTACAGAGTGTAGTAGTATTAACCTTTTCGCCGTCAACCACATAGTACCAAACGCCGTTTTCCTCTACCAAGGTTTCTCTGTCAAGAGAAACAAATTCAAATCCGTTTTCCTTGGCGTAATTTTCAGCCTCAGAACCTGCCATACCATTAATTCTGAAGTTTGGTATTTTAGCAATTTGATTATTGTTTTTATCCCTATAATATCCAAATGCCTCTTCTCCTATGGATATTACACTTTTGGGAATTGTAACGGTGTTAAGGGATTCGCAATCAAAAAATGCATCATAGACAATCGTGGTTACTGTATTTGAAATACTAACCGATGACAGGTTATTGCAGCTTGAGAACGAACCGCAACCGATAGTGGTAACACCCCTTGGAAATACAATTTCCGTAAGAGAATCACAATTGTAAAAAATATAAGAGCTTAGTTCAGAAAGCCTATTGGGGAGTTTTACGCTTGTAAGCTTTTCGCAAGAGCCGAATGCAGATTCACCGACCGATACAACGCTGTCCGGTATAGTGATGCTTGTAAGGCTGCTGCAACGGAGAAATGCATAGTCGCCTATTTCAACTACGCTGTTCGGAATATCGATTTGGGCAAGAGAGGTACAGTATCCAAAAGTTTCAAGCTTTATAGCGGATAATTTATTTGAAAGCTTTACGCTTGCAAGGCTGCTGCAATAGCAAAATGCAACGTCACCTATACTCGTAACGCTGTCGGGTATTGTTATATCCGGAAGGCTGGTACAATTATAAAATGCACCATCGCCTATTTCAATTACACTGTCCGGAATATCGATTTGGGTAAGAGAAGTACAATAGCCAAAAGTGCTATAACTTATAGAGGAAAGTTTGTTTGAAAGCTTTACGCTTGTAAGTTTTTCACAGTCATTGAATGCCTGGGCACCAACCGTTTCAACACTGTCGGGAATAGAAATCGATTCAAGCCCACAGTTTTTGAATGCACAAAAGTCTATTGACTTAAGGGAAGACGGCAGTTCAATACCTGTTAAGGATGAGCAGCCTATGAAGGCTCCTACACCGATTTCGGTAAGCCTTGTGGGAAGGGTCACCTTGGCGAGAGAGGTGCAGTCTGCGAATGTTCCGTAAACGATTTTCGTGACATTATCAGAAACCGATACCTCGGTAAGATTTGTGCAGCCCTCGAAAGCCAATTCTTCTATTTCGGTTACGGTGTCCGGCATAACATATGTTCCCGACTTGCTTTTGTCGCAGGAAATTACCTTTGTCTTGTCTGCGTTATAGGTGACGCCGTCTATAGTTACAAACATTTTCGAGTCTTCTGAAAAAATAAGATTCACATAAAGGCCTGCATTGTTTTCAAGAACACTAATGTTTGTGACGCTTGCGGGAACATTATAATTCTCGCCCCCTGCAATGGGGTATACTACTAATTCCGTAGCCTGCTTATTATATACTATACCGTCTATATCACAGTAGTTTTGATTTTTCTTTGATACAGATATGTTCTTTAAGCTTTTGCAGCCTTTAAACATATCCGAATTTAAATTTTTAACCCCCGAGCCGATTGTGAGGGTTTCAAGGTTACAGGCATTAACAAAAGCGTTTTCGCCTATTGTTGTGACCGAATCGGGAATCACGACATTCTTTAGGCTTGACGCTATTTCAAAGTTTCCGAGCGAAAGGATACCTGTAATCGCCTTACCGTCAAGCTGTGACGGGATTTCAAGATTTTCTTCCCCCAAAGCGGTGTAATCGGTTATATATAAACCGTCCCCCTGTTCAATATACTCAAACAGCGATGATTTAATCAGCTTTGCCTGAGCATTAGCCGAAAGATTGCCGTAATAAACAGTAAAGCTATTATTTCCGCCTACAGTCCACGGCTCGTCCGACTGATTATCGGAAAATGTGAGGTTTTGGTCTGTTACGGAAGAAACAACAAAAGAATTTCCGTAATTATCGGTAACATTTACAGAAACCTCGGGCGGGTAGTATATAAAATCGCCGTTTTCGTTGGTGTAACAGTTTTGATGCTCCGTAAGCGGTTTTACTTCGACAACTTCGATTGATGAATATGTAATTTCGGGTTGCGCGTTCACGGGATTTTCCGTCTCCGCCATTGCCGTTAGCGGCAGGGAAAGAACCGTAATTAAAACCGCTAACAGCAAAGCTGCTTGCTTTTTAATGATTCTCATTTTAAACCACTCCTTAAAAAATGTTAGCTGTGTTTGTCACACACTTCGGGAAGATTACCCGAAGCAAAATATCCCATATCTACCTCCTTGCATTTTTCCCCAAGCAACATTCCGCTTTCACGGCAGTATGCCGCCTTTTCTATTTCGTCACAGCTTGGAAAATCTATTCCCCTTTTATTTTCAAAACCGCTTACGGCTTTTGAAAAGATTTCACAGGAATTATTGCTCACAAGCTCTGTTCCGTGCCAAACCGCGCAGGTATATTGCGGGGTAAAACCTACAAACCAGTTTCCGAGGTCGCCGGTACCTGTTTTTCCGCCGACATAAACGCCTTCGCACCGCGCTTTTTCGCCCGTTCCGCCCGCAGACACTACATTTTGCAGTAAACGGTTCATAATAAACGCCGTAGAACTTTTTATTATCCGAGTAGGTTTAGTACCGTCCTTATAAAGCGTGTTTCCGTTTTTATCACATATTTTAAGCACCGTATGAGGTTTAAAATAGTATCCGCCGTTAGCAAATATTTGGTAATAACCCGCCATATCAGCAGGGCTTGCTCCATCGTTAAGGTAGCCCAGCGCGACATTGCCTATTACCTCGTCCTCGCCGTAGGTTTCCGCCTTCTTTTTTTCAAACTCGAGTGTCAGCCCGAAGCTGCGCTCCAAAAAATCAAGAGAATTGTTTACGCCAAGCGTTTGCATACAGCGAACCGCTACGGTATTTAAAGAGGTTTTGATTGCGTAGGCAATATCTATGTTTTTATTTGCATAAATTCCCGTTGCATTAGACGGCCAATCAACCTGTTTGTTTTCCTCTGTTATCTTTTTGATTGGGGAATCGAGATAAACCGATGACCAGGTTGCCAGCCCTTTATCTATTGCGGGGGCGTAAACGCAAAGGGGCTTAAATGAAGAGTAGGGCGGGGTTTGTTCGGTGGCGTAATTCACATAACCCTCTTCATTATTTCCTGCGCTGTACAGGGCGAGTATGCCGCCGTGCAAATCGGTGACGGCACAACCGAATTTAAGACTGTTGATGCCTTTTGCTTCGTAGGACGATTTTACCGAGTCGAAAACCTTTTCATCAAAGGCGGTATAAATAACGCAGCCGTTTTCAATCAGATAATCACGCGCTTTTTCCTGAGTACAGCCCAGCAAATCAACTATAATTTCCTCGCTTTCCGATAAGACAGATTGGATATACGCACGGCGGTCATTTCCGTCTAATTGGGAAAAATCCTCTGATATGCTATCAAGCATGGCAAGCTCAGTACCTTCAGCGCTTAGTATTTTAAGATTATTGCCTTTCCCTACCGAGCAGCCCGAAAATAATATTATTTCCGCAAAAATGATTGCCGCAAGAAAAAATGACGCAGTTTTTTTCATTGTTTTCGGTCAGCCTCCGATTTTTGGTAGTCATTGATGTTATCAGGTAGTTTGGTTTTGGGACGATCCTTGAATTTTGTGCCGATAAATCCCGATTAGGGTAACAAGAATAAAGCAGTATTTCTCATAAGCAAAAGGAACAAAAAGTCGACTTTTTCGACAGACTTACGCTCCGACATCAGTCGGAGCGTTTAAGTTAGGTGCTATTTTTTAAATTACAGCAACGCCGCCTACGATATTATAATAATTACCGTTATACATACATACCATATTTGCGTTCCAGTTGACTGTACCGTTTTCTACAAAGAACAGGTTGCCGCCGTAGTAGCAAAGCGTTCTTGCATTCCAGTTAACCGCGCCGTTTTCCACAAAGAACCAGGTGCCGTAGTAATTGCAAAGCGTTCTTGCATTCCAATTAAGCACGCCGTTTTCTACATAGAACCATGTGCCGTAGTAATTGCAAAGCGTAGTCGCATTCCAGTTTACCGTACCGTTTTCCACATAGAACCAGTTTCCGCCATAGTAGCAAAGCGTTCTTGCGTTCCAATTAAGCACGCCGTTTTCTACATAGAACCAAGTGCCATAGTAATTGCAAAGTGTAGTCGCGTCCCAGTTAACCGCGCCGTTTTCTACATAGAACCAGGTGTCGGCAAAATTGCAAAGTGTTGTGGCGTCAAGGTTTAATACGCCGTTTTCAACATAAAGCCAATTACCGTCATAGAAACAAAGCGTAGTGGAGTTCCAGTTTACCGTACCGTTTTCCACAAAGAACCAGTTTCCGCCATAGTAGCAAAGCGTTCTTGCGTTCCAGTTAAGAACGCCGTTTTCAACATAGAACCAAGTATTATACATATTGCAAAGTGTAGTCGCATTCCAATTAACCGCTCCGTTTTCTACATAGAACCAATCTCCGTTATAACTGCAAAGCGTTTTTGCGTCCCAGTTAACCTTACCGTTTTCCACATATAACCAGGTGTCTGCAAAGTAACAAAGTGTAGTTTCGTTCGCCTTTTGACCGTTTACGAAGTAATACCATTCGCCGTTTTCAAAGATTAGGGTTTCTTTGTCAAGGGGAAGATATTTAAATTCGTTCTCATTAGCGTAAGCTTCTGCCGCTGTATCTGCGTATCCGGTTATTGTGAAGTTAGAAATCTTTGTATATTCTTCGCTATATTTATCGGAGGTGTAGCCGAATGCGTATTTCCCAATAGCTTCCACACTTTTAGGTATGGTAACCGAGGTGATTAAAGGACAGTTAAGGAATGCTTCGTATCCTATATTTTCAACACCTTCGTCTATGATTACGCTTGTAAGGCCACTGCAATCCTCAAATGCATATCCACCTATACTCTTAACACTGCTCGGTATAGTTATACTTCCAAGGTTTTCGCAACCTAAAAATGAGAAATAGCATATTTCGGTAACAGTGCTCGGTATGGTTATGTTCGTAAGATTACTGCAAGAATTAAATACATAGTCGTCTATACTTGTAACACCGTCCGGTATAGTTATGCTTTCAAGGCTGCTGCAATATTCAAATGCACCGCTGCCTATACTCGTAACGCCCTTCGGTATTGTTATGTTTTTAAGGCTGACACATTCGTTAAATGCGCCTGAGCCTATACTTTTAACACTGTCCGGTATATCTACGCTTGTAAGACTGCTGCAACCGGAAAAAGTGCTGTATTCTATACTTGTAACGCCGTCAGGTATGGTTATGCTTTCAAGTCTTCTGCAACCTATAAATGCATCGCTGCCTATACTTTTAACGCTGTCGGGTATAGATATGCTTGTAACATTCAAGAAATACTCAAATGCGTTGTCGCCTATGCTTGTAATTCCGTTTTCGATATTAACAGATTTTACCCTATCCTTTTGCGAATACCAAGGTGCCGGATTTGAATATGAAAAATCATTCATATTCCCGCTGCCGGAAATTGTAAGTACTCCTGTATCGGTATCAAGCGACCAAACTGCATTTTCGCCGCAGGCTCCGCTAAAATCTGCAATTGAAAGCGAGGTTTCACAAATGGTGGGATAACCGTCGCATATCAAACCGCTCAAAGAACTGTCATACTCATACCAAATTTCCTTTGAGTCAATGGTAAAGGTATATTTGGTGTTATTAACAGAGTTGGCAGTACCAACCATAAACAGCTTTTTATCGGCGCCTATAGTGTTCTCGTCACAGTTGGTGATATCCGCCAAATAGTATCTGCCGCCGTATTCGACCACGTTCCACATATGCTGTCCTGCGCCCGTTCCGCCGTTCATAACTCCTGTAACGGTGTTGCAGACAACATCTCCATCAAATTCAGAAAGGTCGCAAAGATACTGGAATGCCTTAGCGTAACCCTCGCAAACAACATTTGTATCGGGATTACCGTCAAAAACATTAATAATCTGCCACGGATTGCCGTAGGACACGCCGTCATTTGCGGCGGTTTCGTCGTAGGATACAAGCTTGCAAATTTCAGCGCGGTAGGCATTAAGCTTTTCAATATCGGTTTTGTCGGCATATTTTTCAACAATAGCCTTCGCTTTTTCTGCCGCTTTACTTGCCGCCGAAGTTTTGGCGGTGTTAACTGTGCATTCGCTCTCTCCCTTATAATCTTTGACAACAGCAAAGTAGAAGGTAAAAGATTTCAACGAAACCAGGCTGCTTGTTCCTTCAAACCCGTATTCTAACCCGAGTGCATTGTCAGCGGTTTTATCAAACCAATAAAGCTCATAAGGACAATCCGTAAGCAGTGAGTTAAGGAGCAAATTCAAATTTAATATTGAAGCAATCTCTTGATTTAAGGCGGTTTCCGCTTCAGGGGTGAAAGCTCCGTCACGGATTATCGCGGTTACCCCAAGCTCTTGAGCTGTCCAAGAAAATACTTGATCCAAAGTGATACCAAACTCCGTCGAAACATTAGAACCCGAGGCAACCGTAAACAATTGGTTTTTGAGCTTGTTATAAATTTCCTTTTCGGTCTCGTTGAGGCGACTGCCTGCGGTATTGCCGTAAAAAGAAATATCTCCGTACAGCTGTTTTTGAAAATATTTCTCTAAAAGCTCGTCACTGTCAGGCAATATATCATAATCAGCATCAAGCGTACCGCTTATTGAAAAGGGCGGTACCGCCGACTTTGCCGCCGCAGTAACAGGAGTGAAAACTCCCGCAAGCATCATACCGCACAAAATAATGCTTAGGAGCTTACTTACAAGTTTATTTTTCATATTTTTTACTCTCCTTGCCTTTACCAAATTGTAAAATTATACATTTTTATAATAGCATATTATAGTACATATATCAAGAAAATTTTGCAATAATTACCCTTATTAAATTTTGCAATAATTACCCTTATTAAAGTGTTTGCAATAATTACCCTTATTAAAGTATAATAAGCTCTTTTTCGCTTTCGGTAATATCTTCGCATCCGTTTTCGGTCACAAAAACCATATCCTCAATTCTCACTCCGAACTCGTTTTCAATATAAATCCCCGGCTCTACAGTCATTATCATTCCCCTTTCCATCACCGTTTCGCAAACGGTATTGCAGGCAGGATTTTCGTGAATTTCAATCCCCACGCTGTGACCGAGTCCGTGACCGAAGCAATCGCCGTAGCCCGCCCCCGAAATAATATCCCGCGCTACGCGGTCAACCTCTTTACAGACAACACCGGGCTTTATAAAATCTATAGCCGCCTTTTGCGCTTTCAGCACAATGCCGTATACCTCTTTTTGCCTGTCGCTTGCATTACCGACAGCGACCGTGCGGGTCATATCCGAACGGTAGCCGCCGCAGACCGCGCCGAAATCCATTGTGATAAAATCGCCTTTTTCAATTTTCTTATCGGTGGGACCGCCGTGGGGCATAGAGGAATTTTTGCCCGAAACCACGATAAAATCAAAGGAGACCCCCTCGCTTCCCAAACGCCGCATATAAAACTCCATATCAAGCATAACCTCACGCTCGGTGCGGCCTGCGCCGATATTACCCAAAATATAACTAAAGGTCTCATCGGTCATTTTCTGGGCTTTTTTAATAAGGGCTATTTCATCAGCCGACTTAATACTGCGCTGTTTTGTAATAAGGCTCTGTATTTTTCCGTCCGAGCTGAATTCAAAATCGGGCATTCTGCTTTTAAGTGACGAAAAGGCGGAAAGGCTTACAGTATCGGTCTCAAGGTAGACCGTTTTTATTTTTTGGGAAGAAAAAAGCTCCCCTAACTGCTTTGAAAAGTTCTTAAGTAAAATTACCTCACAGCTCTTAACTGTTTGCTTTGCCTTTTCAAAATAGCGAAAATCAATTAAAAATACCGCCTTTTCCCTTGTTACGGCGACATAGCCCGCGGAGGAGGCAAAGCCCGTATAATAAAGCCTATCCGCGTCCGACGAGATTAGCGCCGCCTCGCCCTCTTTTAAATTATTCTGTAAAAATTCAATCCTTGTCTTTATCATTCATATTCCTCATTTCTTTAGTGGCAACATCGCTAAGCGTCATCACCGCAAAAACATTTACGCAAAGCATAATTCCGTTAAAAAACGCCGAAAGCCGCCACGCCGTATCAATTCTGCAAACTGCACCCGCAACGCAAAAAAAGGGGTAAATTGCGGTAAACATCCTTTCTCCCCTTTTGCCGAAAAGGTAAGCCGAGCATTTAACACCGTAAAGTCCCCAGCCGATAACGCTGGACAGACCGAAAAGGCACATCATAACAACAAGCAAAACCGTGCCGCACCTTCCGTAGGTGTCGGAAAGCGCCCTCGCCGCAAGCTCGGTTGAGGCGGTTTTTCCGTATTCTATATTAACTCCGCTCGTTAAAATTGTCAATGCGGTAAGGGTGCATATTACAAGGGTATCCGCAAAAACCTCAAAAATTCCGTAAAGGCTCTGCTTTACCCCCTCGTTTTCTTCGGCTGACACGTGGGCGATAGCCGAAGTGCCGAGTCCCGCCTCGTTTGAAAAAACGCCCCGAGAAGCCCCCGTTACCGCCGTGTTAATCACCGAACCTAACGCTCCGCCCGTTACCGCCGCAGGTTTAAACGCCCCCTTAATTATCATCGCAAAAGCATTCGGCAGGGCGTTAATATTCATAAGAATTACACCGAAAGTCATAAAAATATAGAGCAGCGCCATCAGCGGCACTACCTTTTCGGTGAATTTTCCTATTCGCTTTGCACCGCCTATTATAACGGCGGCGACCGTTACTGCAAAGCCTATTCCAAACACAAGCTTTACGCCCTTTCCCGCGTTAATCGCGGCTATCGCCGAGCCTGTTTGGGTGATATTTCCGCTGAAAAAGGCGGAAAATATGCCCGCCAAGCTAAAAAGTGCCGCAAGGGGAGCTAAGTACGGGGCAAGCCCCTTTTTTATATAATACATAGGCCCTCCGTCCTTTTTATCCTTAAATTTAAGGGCCAAAATTATTTCGGCGGATTTTACTGCCATTCCCGCAAGGGCGCTTACCCACATCCAGAATACCGCGCCCGCGCCGGCCAAGGCAATCGCCCCCGCAACCCCCGCAATATTTCCCGTTCCGACGGTTGAGGAAAGGGCGGTACACGCCGCCTGAAAGGGGCTTATGCCGTCCTTTGAGCTTTTCCGCGAAAACATACCGCCCAAAGCGTGTTTTACCGAAAGCGGTAAAAACTTAAACTGAAATAATCCGCTTTTAACCGTTAGATACACGCCGCAGATTATAAGAAAAGCAAAAGGCAGCATCCCCGAAATCAATTTTTCACCAAACTCAAATATTCCCTTCACAAAAACCCCATCCTATTCACTAAAGAATATTAAATTAATGAAGAATTTATGAATTATATGTATTTTTGAATAAAATTCGCTCTAATCACTTGATTTTTTAATGAAAAATGCTTAAAATAGAGTTAGAAATTTTTGGGAGGTTTATTTATGCCGACAAACGAAAGCTATAAAATCCGTACAAAGAGAAACAATCTTTTTCTTCGTATAACAAAGGGGCACTTTGCCACCAGCCACAGCCATACTAACTATTATATCGATGTTACCGCGCAGAAGTCCCGCCTTTCCGAGGCGAAGGCGGTTGCCGAAGAACTGCTTACCTACTATCACCACAACACTATTATCGATACCATACTCTGCCTTGACGGCACACAGGTTATAGGCACCTGCCTTGCAGAGTCGCTGACTAAAGACGATTTTTCAAATATGAACGCCCACCAGACCATTTATGTCACAACCCCCGAGCATACAACGGGCAGTCAGCTTATCTTCCGCGACAATACCGCTTCTATGATTCGCGGCAAGCATGTGCTTATTTTGGAGGCTTCTATCTCCACAGGCTACACCGCACAGGCGGCTGTAGAGGCGGTTAAGTACTACGGCGGCGACGTTGTGGGAATTTCGGCGATTTTCTCAACGGTTGATTCCTTCGGCGGCTTCCCCGTTTATTCGGTATTCAACCCGAATGACCTGCCCGACTACCAGAGCTTCCCCGCCCACGAGTGCCCCCAGTGCCGCGCGGGCAAAAAGCTCGACGCGCTTGTAAACGGCTTCGGTTATTCTAAAATTTGATTTTAACGGGACGATGTGGGCATCGTCCCCTACGAATTTAGATATTAAATGTTAAAAAAGCGTAGGGCGGGGGCTTGCTCCCGCCGTCTAATATCTAATCAGCACGCAAAAGGACTGCCTTTCGGCAGTCCTTTTGTTTAATCGCTCTTAGAGATTTTTGGATAGATCTTGTAATGCAACCTGCAAGGTTTCCATTATATAGTCCTTGGTTGTATCGGGAACTTTTGAATTTTCAAGCTGTCCGACCAGCATTGCAACTATTTTTTCGCGTTCGCTCGGGACTTGAATTAAATCGTCATACATTTTCCGATAAAACGCAAGCAAGCTTTGCAGACTTTCTTCCCGATGATGAAAGACCTCTGTTATCGCCTTGATTTTAGCAAGACCAACCTCATCGTGAGCGGTTTCTCCATCGTAGTCCGAATCGACTACACCGCCTATGTTATTTACCGTATTTTTCAAATCGGTAAGTTGGCTTTGCACCTTATCAATCTGCTCCAAAACATAATTCATAGAAAGCTTTTCTTTCTTTTTCTCTGCTTCGGAATTCATCAGGTTTGATAACGCGTCTGCAACATTATTCGGAATATTAGAGCTTTGATTTGTATTTTCTGACATATCATTGTCCTCCAATTCATTCTTTGGCGGACACGCAAGGCATATTTTATTTTCAGCTATGAAGCGTGCCCTGCCGTTTTTAACAAGACCCTTTGCCCTTTTCGGGTAGGTTGCCTCATATTCGTTGCCGTATTCGTCTACAACAATAATGTTTTTTTCTATGGGTGTCATCCCCCTTGCCGTAAAATACGCTTGTGAATCCGTTTTTTGTTATGGGTGCCGTCCCCTTTCACAAAATAATTATAGCATATGATATAATGGATAACAAGTATTATTTTCCAAATGAATACAAGAAGTTTTAAATATCAAGCCTCTGCCGCAACAGCCTTATTTTATTTCAAAACGGCGGCGAAATTCCCGCGGCGAAATTCCCTCTGCCTTGCAGAACGCCTTAGAAAAATACAGAGGGTCTGCAAATCCGCAGGAAAGCGCGGTCGCCTTTACCGCGACTCCCCTCTTTAAAAGCTCTTTGGCGCGTTCTATTCTATACTCCGCAAGATACGCGCCGGGTGAAACGCCGCAGCTTTTTACAAAGCTTCGGTGCAGCGTTACGCGGCTTATATTTAGCTCTCTGCATATCGATTCAATCCCAAATTCCGCCTTGTGGTATGAACTGCGGATTATTGCGCGCGCGGAATCAAAATAAATGCTCTCACACATTCTTTGCCCGCTTATCGGGAACAGCTCGGAATAGACCGAAAGAATGGCAAGTGCAATATTTTTTGAGGTGTAATCAAACAGCACTCTGCTTGTATGATACCATATACTGCAAAGATAATCATAAAGCGGCAAAATCAATTCAGGCTTAATATAATCTATTACACAACCGCCGTCGCAAAACTTAATTTTATCGAGCAAAAGCAAAAATCCTTCGCCCGAAAATTCTATCCAGGTATATTCCCAAGGGTCATTTTCATCGGGGTAGTAATGCACCTCGGTAAAGGGTTGTATCAAAAAGCTTTGACCCGCAGTTATATAATGAGTTTTTCCTTCGCAAATATAATAACCGCTGCCGCGAATTATATAATGAACAATATACTGCGTTCTAAAACATGGCCCGCAAGAATGCATATCGGCACAGTTCTGTCTTCCGCAACTGCTGCATATAAGCTTTGAGACTTTTGAATCCTGCATATTCCCCTCCGTTAAGATGAAACGATTTTCCATATTTCTGAAAAAAAAAACTATAGCAATTAAAGGTGTTCTAATATATAATCAGTTTACAATATTTTTCTATGGAGGTCAATAGCAATGATTAAAAACACACCGCCTATGGGCTGGAATTCATGGAACACCTTCGGGGGAAACATTAACGAACAACTGATTTTTGACACCGCCGATAAAATGGTGGAAACGGGACTTCTAGAGCTCGGATATGAATACCTTGTAATTGACGATTGCTGGTCGCTTAGGGAGCGCGACGAAAACGGGCGTCTTGTAGCCGATCCCAAAAAATTCCCTCACGGAATGAAAGCGGTTGCCGATTATGTGCATTCAAAGGGACTTAAATTCGGTATGTATTCCTGCGCGGGAAATCTTACCTGCGGGGGCTATCCGGGAAGCTTTGAACACGAGTTCATCGATGCGAAAACCTTTGCCGAGTGGGGTGTAGATTTTCTTAAATATGACTATTGCTATCACAGCAATATAATCCACGGCAAATATCTCTACCGCCGTATGGGTCTTGCGCTTAAAAACTGCGGTCGCGACATTCTTTTCAGCGCCTGTACCTGGGGTGCGGACAATACCGCCGAGTGGATTCGTGAAACGGGTGCTAATATGTGGCGTTCAACAGGCGATATTGTTGACAACTGGGAATCGGTAAGAAATCTCACCGAGATTCAGGACAATATTCTTTCCTACGGCGGTGCAGGTTGCTTTAATGATATGGATATGCTCATTGTAGGAATGTACGGAAAGGGTAATGTAGGTCTTGAGGGACTTAACGATACACAGTATAAAACCCATTTTTCAATCTGGGCGTTGCTCGGCTCTCCACTTATGATAGGCTGTGACATACGCAATATGAATAAGGAAACCCTTGATATTCTTTCAAATGAAGAGCTTATCAAGATTAATCAGGATGCCGATTGCCGTCAGGTATTCAAGCTTTCACTTTTTGAAGGCAGTAATATTAAAGCTTATGCCCGCACCCTTGAAAACGGTGATATAGCGGTCGGATTCTTCAATTTGACTGATAAAAAGGTGACTGTAAAGTTTCTCCTTGATGAGCTGGGACTTCCCGAAAGCACGGGAAAAACTCTCCAAATGCGCGAAGTTTGGAACGGAGAAACCGTAACCGTTAAAAACGGAACATTAATTAGGTGTATAGAGGCGTTTGATTCATTGGTATACCGCTGCAAGGTGGTTGACGCATAATGACGCGCTGTATTCGTTGCGGAAAAGAGCTTAACAGCATTGATATCGGAGCCTATAAGAAGTTTATAAACCGCGGCAGCACCGAGTTTATGTGCAAAAGCTGTTTGGCTGACGAGCTTAATGTGTCAGAGGAGCTTATAGATAAAAAAATCGAACATTTCAAAAAACAGGGCTGTACTCTGTTTTTATAACGCAAAAAAGATTGCAATCTCGGCCTTTTGTCTTGATTGCAATCTTTTTATTACAGTTCTTTATTGTCTAAGATTTAAGAAGCTTTCCTTGTTATAACCGCCTCGCCGTTTTCAACGGTGTCTGCGGTGATGGTGATTTCGGTAATATCACTTTCCGAGGGGGAAGAGAACATTAAGGGCTGTAAAACTCCCTCGATAATAGAGCGGAGTCCCCTCGCTCCCGTTTTACGCTCGATGGTAAGGTCGGCGATTTTTTGGAGCGCGCCGTCGTCAAACCGAAGGTCGATATTATCCATTTTGAAAAGCGCCTGATACTGCTTGATTATCGAGTTTTGCGGCTCGGTCATAATCCTTATCAGGGTTTCCTTATCCATTCCCTTAAGGGCGGTTATTACAGGCAGACGACCCACAAGCTCGGGTATCATACCGAACTTCACCAAATCCTGATGGGTTGCAGTCATACCCACCGCCTGAGCCTCAAAGGATTTAGGCGACTTAACATCTGCACCGAAGCCTAAGCTGCTGCCGCCGATTCTGCGTTCTATAACCTTTTCAATTCCGTCAAACGCGCCAGCACAGATAAACAGAATATTGGTTGTGTCAATCTGGATAAACTCCTGCTGGGGGTGCTTTCTGCCGCCCTGCGGGGGGACATTGGAAACCGTACCCTCAAGTATTTTAAGCAGAGCCTGCTGAACGCCCTCGCCGCTTACATCGCGGGTGATAGAGGCGTTTTCCGATTTGCGGGCAATCTTGTCAATCTCATCAACATAGATTATTCCCCGCTCGGCACGCTCAATATCGTAATCCGCCGCCTGTATCAGGCGAAGCAAAATATTCTCGACATCTTCACCGACATAGCCCGCCTCGGTAAGGGTGGTGGCGTCGGTAATCGCAATCGGAACATCAAGTATTCGAGCCAAAGTCTGTGCAAGCAGGGTTTTGCCAACCCCCGTAGGACCTAACATCAAAACATTACTCTTACTTAATTCCACATCGGAATTATCGTTTTTGAAAATACGCT
>CAZRMP010000010.1:0-1883 GCA_964601235.1 uncultured Ruminococcus sp. | reverse complement strand
GTCGTCCTGACCGATAACATAACGGTCAAGCTGTTCCTTTATCTCCTGCGGCTTCGGAAGTACAAATTCCTCCGCCTTTTTCTTTTTGCCGCGTTTAGCCGCTCCTGCCTCATCATCGAAAAGCAGGCTGTTGCAAAATTCAATACAGCTGTCGCAGATATAAACCCCGGGGCCCTCAACGAGCCTTGCTACCTCGTCCTGAGTTTTGCCGCAAAACGAGCAGCGTATCTCCATATCCTTGTCATTCGGCATTATACTACCTCTATCTCTTGGAAATTACTTTATCAATAAGACCGTACTCGGCAGCCTCAGCCGCGGTCATAAAGTTGTCGCGCTCGGTGTCAAGCTGAATCTGCTCAAGCGGCTTGCCTGTTTCGGCGGCTAAAATCTCATTAATATTAGCCCTTATTCTTTCAATATGGTGGGCGTGGATAAGAATATCGGTCGCCTGACCCTTTGCCTGACCGAGGGGCTGGTGAATCATAATCTCGCTGTTGGGCAGAGCCAAACGCTTGCCCTTTGTGCCCGCCGCTAAGAGGAATGCGCCCATACTTGCCGCCATACCCATACAAATGGTGCTTACATCGCACTTAATGTACTGCATAGTGTCATAAATAGCCATACCGTCTGTTACAGAGCCGCCGGGGCTGTTGATGTAAAAGCTTATATCCTTATCGGGGTCCTGACCCTCAAGGTAAAGCATCTGCGCGATAATTACGCCCGCCGAAGCACTGTTAACCTCATCATTAAGCATAATTATGCGGTCGTTTAAAAGTCTTGAAAAAATGTCGTAGGAGCGCTCGCCCCTGCTCGTTTGTTCCAGTACATAGGGCACTAAAGTCATATCCATAATAAATACCTCCGTTTAAAAATGTGCTTAGGCTGACTTTCGTCAGCCTAAATAAATTATGGACTTCGGAACAGATTAATAATCAAAGATTACAATTATTCCTCTAAGCTTTATTCTTCCGCTTTTTTCTCCTCAACCTCGGTTATAACCGCATTTTCCTTAACAAGGTCGATAGCCTTTCCTACCGCCAAATCCTTGGAAATCTCCTCCGCGGGGATAACCGCCTTAACCTTTTCAACCTCTACGCCGTAGCCTTCGGCAAGCTTAGCAAACTCTGCTTCAAGCTCCTCATCGCTGGGGGTGATATTTTCAAGCTCAACAATCTTCTCAAGGGCAAGGCGGAATTTAACCTGACCTTCAGCCTGCGGACGGAAGGACTTTTTGAACTCGTCAATATTTGAATTGGTGTACTTAAGATATGTTTCAAGGTTTAAGCCCTGACTCTGGAGTCTGTAAGCAAAATCTTCTGTTAACTGCTCAAGACGGTTTTCGTACATAGCCTCGGGGATTTCGCCCTTAATGCTGTCAACAATCTGCTGAACAAGAGCGTTTTCCACAGCCTCGTCCGCCGCCTTTGTCTTGCGCTCAAGCGCCTTTTTCTCAAGGTCTGCCTTAAGCTCGTCAAGTGTATCGAACTCGCTTACATCCTTTGCAAACTCATCGTCAACCGTCGGCAGCTCGCGAACCTTAATTTCGTGAAGCTTAACCTTAAATACGGCCGGCTTACCTGCAAGGTCATCTGCGCCGTAATCCTCGGGGAAGGTTACATTTACATCGAACTCATCGCCGATATTTTTGCCCACAATCTGATCCTCAAAGCCGGGGATAAACTGGCCTGAGCCGAGTGTAAGAGAATGACCCTCACCCTTGCCGCCTTCAAAAGCAACGCCATCTTTAAAGCCCTCAAAGTCGATAATAACGGTGTCGCCGTTCTGTGCGGCGCGGTCTTCAACCGATACCATTCTGGCATTTCTTTCAGCCATTGAGTTAACTTCAGCCTCAACCTCTTCGGGGGTAACCTTAACAGCTACCT
>CAZRMP010000009.1:20294-33604 GCA_964601235.1 uncultured Ruminococcus sp. | reverse complement strand
TACCTATACAGATGCCCTGACCCTTTTCGCCCTCTATACCTGTATACATAGGCATCATCTTAATGTCTTCTGCCTTTACGGTGTTGCCTTTAACGCCCGAAATCTGCGACCAGCTCCAGTTGCCGTTCTGTACCATTGCCACCTTGCCGAGGGCAAACTCCGCCATTGAATCCGCAACCGACTTAGAGCCTAAAAGCGTGGGCTTTGTGATTGAATTGTTTATATAAAGGTCAAATAAATTTTCAAAGTTTTCAGCGTATTTATAATCAACTGTATCCGCCTTATACATAGCAAGGGAAAGGTCGGATGCGGCGTCGTTTTTCTCAAACATTTCATAATACAGCGGAACATTTAAAAGATGCGACTGCCAGCGCCAGTCCTCGCCGCTTGAAAGGGAGGTAGATGCGAAAACCCCCTCAATACCGAGCTTCTGAAGATTCGCGGTCATATCCTCTACAACTATTTTAAGCTTCTCAAAACTATCAATTTCGTCGGCAGAGTTAAGCTCGCTCTTCTTATCAGGCATCGCGAAATACCTTTCCATAATAGCGTTGTTATAGATAATGCCGTAGCCCTCTATAACATAGGGTATTGCATACACTCCCCCATCGTCCTTAATGGCAAGGTCTTTATCGCTGAGCATACTGTAAAGCTTACTGTCCTTAATATCAAGGCAGTAATCGTCCCATTCGTCATAGCCTACAGGGCCGTTTACCTGAAAGATTGTCGGGGCGCTGGACTTTGCAATTTCGGATTTAAGGGTCTGCTCGTAGTTATTAGCGGCGGCGGTCACAACCTTGACCTTAACGCCCTTTTCCTCCTCATACTTTTTAGCAAGCTCCTCATAGACCGAGGCGGATTCCGGCTTAAAGTTTAGGAAATACACCTCAGCGCTTGTTGTTTTCTTCTTGCCGCAGCCTGCAAGGGATATACAGGACAGCAAACAGATAATTAATAATAATAATGAAATCGGTTTTTTCATAATTTACCTCCTAATGATTTCTTTTAATAACATTCCGCAAATTAATAAAAAAATTCCGTAATTTCACAATAAAATTTATTTTTTTAAGCGTTCTATCAAGGACAACCCCGTCATAGTATTTAGTGTGAGGTGATGTTCTTTGAATAAAACAGAAAGATTTGAAAGCGTGCTTTACGGCATCGCTCCGAGAATAAGGAAGGTTCTTTACGAATTGCCCGTAACGGTTAAAGAAAATGCCGAGGAAATAAGACTGCGTGCGGGACTGCCGGTAGCGCTTACGGTTGGCGGCGAAACGGTATTTATAAGGACAAGCGGACAAACCTCCTTTATAATTACCCACGACCTTTTAAAATCGGAAAAAACAGATATAGAAGAAAGCTTCAGGCTGCTTTGCAAAAGCTCGGTTTATGCCCACGAAAACGAGCTTAAAAACGGATTTATTATGATGGATAACGGTCACCGTGCGGGTGTGTGCGGCACTCTTTCGGAGAGCGGAATTATGCACAATGTAACCTCTGTTAATATCAGGATTGCGCGGGAAATTATTGGAGCGGCTAACGATATTGTAAGAGGCTTTGACGGCGGCGGACTTCTTATTGCAGGTCCCCCCGGCAGCGGAAAAACAACCGTGCTTCGCGATCTTATAAGACAGTTGTCCGCCGGCATTTGCGGTCGCCACTACCGTGTAGCAGTTATTGACAGCCGAGGTGAAATTTCGGGAGGTATAGGCGGTAAAGCCTGCAACGATTTAGGCCCTGACTGCGATGTTCTGTTAACAGCGGACAAGGCGGCGGGCATAGAAATGGCGGTAAGGACAATGTTTCCCCATATTGTCGCCTTTGACGAAATAGGTACTAAAGAAGAGTTAAATCGGGTAAGCGAAAGCTTTTGTGCGGGGGTAACGGTAATAACCACCGCACACATAGGTTCTGTAGATGATTTAATGCGGCGAAGCGTAACCGCGGCATTAATAGAAAGCGGAGCGGTCTCTAAGGTTGCCCTGCTCCCCGCCCTTCACACAGGAACTATAAGGCTTATTTCGGTAAAGGAGCTTTGCCGTGGCGTGGCTGTTTAAGGCTTTCGGTCTTATCACAATTTTTTCTGTCTGCTCCCTTGCAGGGTTTTTAAAGTCCTTTGCACTTAAAAGCAGACATAAAAAGCTACTTAATATATACCGTTCAATGTCCGAGCTTCGGGAGCGCATACGAATGGGTACAGGTGAAATTAAGAATCTTCTCTACATAAGCTTTAACGCCGATACCGTAACTATTTCAGAGGACAAAGCAATTATTAATACCATGTATTTAGAAAAAGCGGAAACCGATATTTTAGAGGATTTTTTCCGAGACCTTGGTATGTCGGACTCCGAGAGTGAATATGAGCGCATCGGACTTTATATGGCGCTTACCGAGAAAAAATGTGATGAGGCCGAAAAAAAATGCAGTGAAATGTGCCGTCTTTACAGCTCACTCGGCGTCTTGTGCGGAATTTTTATTTGTATATTCTTTTTGTAGGTGAAATAAATGGATGTGGATTTTATTTTCAAAATAGCGGCCATAGGAATTATAGTAACGGTGCTTAACCTATTACTTGTCCGTTCAGGCAGAGAGGACCAGGCTATGCTTACTACATTGGCGGGACTTGTGGTGGTCCTTTTGATGATTGTAAACGCAATTGCAGACCTTTTCACAACTGTAAAAAGCATATTTGGGCTGTAAAAATGGAAATTTTTAAAATACTTGCAATTTGTATCATAACCGCTGTTCTGGCTGTTGTTTTAAAACAGCAAAAGGGCGAATACGCACTTATGGTAGCTTTAGCGGGCGGTACGGCCGTTATACTTTACATTTTAAGGGGCGTTTTAGCACCAATAGAATACATAAATTCAAAGCTTGTAAACAGCGGTGTTAATACAGAATACTTTGCGGTAGCCCTAAAGGCACTCGGTATAGGCTATGTAACGGGCTTTATCGCCGATGTATGCCGAGACAGCGGTCAAGCCTCCTTAGCCTCAAAGGCGGAGCTTGCGGGAAAATGCGCTATATTTATTATTTCCCTTCCGCTTGTATCCGCTGTTTTAGAGACGGCGCTCAGCTTTTTAAAATAACAGTCTTATAAATCACGGAGAAGATTATGAAAACAGGAAAAATTTTTAAAACACTTATACTATTCTGCCTTTTGTATGCGTTGCTTGGCACAGGAGTTAATGCTCAGGAAATCGACCCATCCGATGAGTTTTACAAAGAGCAGTTTAAAAACAGCGGAGCAGAAGATTTGGAAGACTCGCTCCCCGACCCCGCAAAGGATTATTTTACTCAAAACGGCATAGACCCTTCTGATTACAATTGGGTAAATAATATTTCGGCAGAAAATGTTTTTAAGCATATATTAAACTTTATTTCCTCAGGCGCAAAAGCACCCCTTAAGGCGGGAGCGGGAATAATCGCCATAATACTGATTTCAGCCGCCCTCTCCTCTGTAGAATTAAAAAGCAGTGCTATGACTGCGGCGGTTTACGCCGCTGCGGCGGCATCAGCCGCCATTATAGCCGTCCCTGTTTCCTCTGTTATAAACACCTCGGTAAATGCGCTTAAAGGCATAGGTGTATTTATGCTTTCGTTTATTCCTGTTTTTGCTGTTATTGTCGCTTCGTCCGGAGCGGCAGTCACCGCCGCCTCAATGAGCGCATTAATGCTTGCGGCATCGGAAACGGTAACCTATATTTCAAGTTTTGCAGTACTCCCCTTAATGGGCGGATATCTTGCATTAAGTTTAAGCTCTGCTGTCTCTCCACTTATTAAAAAATCTGGCATTGCCGAAACCGTAAAAAAGCTTGCGTTTTGGATAATGGCATTTATTTCTGTAATCTTTGTTGGAATACTTGGTATACAGACAGCTGTAAACGCTCACGCGGACACCTTGGCATTTAAAACTGCGAAGTTTATTATAGGCTCATCAATTCCCGTGGCGGGCGGAGTGTTATCCGAAGCGATTAATACCCTCACCGCCTCTATGGGGCTTTTAAAGTCATCAATCGGAATTTACGGTGTGCTTGCCTGCGCTGTGACTCTGTTGCCTCTTATAATTGAACTGCTCTTATGGCGGGCGGTGTTGCTTATTTCCTCAGCGGTGTCCGAGATTTTCTCTTTAGGGGGAATCGCAGGGCTTTTAAGGTCGGTGGACTCAATGATGTCGGTTTTAATCGGAATTATACTTCTTGTAGGTGCTATGTTTATAATTTCACTCGCCACGGTAATTACGGGGGTGCGTGCTGTGTGAACGGTTTTACAACATTTTTAACCTCCCTTTGCACTGCCTGCGTTTTTATAGGTGCGGTACATCTTATCTGTCCCGACAGTAATATGGGAAAGCCGGTAAAATATGTATTAAGTCTTGTTTTTCTTGTGACGGTAATTTCTGCGGCAGGTCTATTAAAGAGCGGTTTAAATTATGATATAAGCTTTAATATATCGTCAAAAGTCTCAGACGAAGCGTTAATGAAGGAGTCTGCAAGATATGTTTATACACAGGCGCTAAAAAGCTCAGAAATAAATTTTACCGAAATTACAGTTTGTACGGATAAAACCGAGGACGGCAGCATAGTAATTAGTAAAGTTATAATTTATTCGGACTGCACAGAGGAAAGAATACGCATAGCGTTAGGCGAAGCGGCAGAAAACATAGAGGTAGAGATAGTAAATGAATAATGTAATAAATAAACTGATCGAAAAAATTAAAAATCCAAAGGTTCTTATCACGGCGGGTATTATCGGGATAGTACTTATCTGCCTATCCTCCTTTATAGGCGGCGGTGAAAAGGCAGAAAACAAAATGCCCAAGGAAAACGAGATAACAGCCGAGGAATACCGTGACGAACTGGAAGAAAAGGTTGGAGAAATTGTAAAAGGCATTACGGGAAGCGATAACGCAAAGGTAGTTATAACCCTTGAAAGCGGTATAAAATATTCCTATGCCGATATAAAGGAGGGCGTTTCGGCTAATAAAACCGAAAACAATTCGGAAAGCACCAGCAGTGAGCTTAAACAGACCTATATTACCGTAAAAAAAGCTGACGGCGGTGAGCAAGCATTGCTTATAACCACCGAAATGCCTGAGGTACGCGGTGTAGCGATTGTATGCGAAGGAGGAGACGATGAGGAAACAAACCAAAAAATTCAAAATGCCGTTACCGCGGCACTTAATATAACATCAAAAAGAGTATACATAACGGGAGGAAAAACGCAATGAAAAAAGGCAAGGTATTCGGAAAGGGTCAAATAGCCGTAACCGCAATGGTGTTGGCATTAGCGGCGGCAATATGGCTTAATATGAAATATACACCCTCATCAACCAAGTACTTAGGAGAAGCATCATATGTAAGCAATACAAGAGATGACAGCGGTGCTGTGCAGACCTCTGCTAAGGCGGATGCCGCTGATACAGATTATTTCAGTGAAACAAAAAAGGAACGCGAAAAGGTCCGTAAAGAGGCACAGGAAGAAATCGAAGAAACTCTTAAAAGCGGTAAACTTACCGATGAAGATAAAAAATCGGCTATAGCAAAGGTAGAGGAAATCGCAGGACGAATGGAAAGCGAAAGCAATATTGAGGCACTCCTTAAAGCAAAAGGCTTTGATAAAGCGCTTGCCGTCATCAGCGACACGGGAATAAGCGTAGTTGTTAAGTCCGAGGGGCTTACCTCTGCCCAAACGCTCCAAATTCAGGACATTGTAACCTCCGAAACCAATATACCGCTTTCAAATATTAAAATAATTCCGATAAAATAACTGTTGAGTTATTTGAAAAATGTGGTATAATATACTTAAAGTATGTTGAATAACGGAGGTTTATCCATGGAAAATAACAAAACACGACTTTCTGTAAATACCGAAGTAATTGAAAAAATGGCGGAAATCGCTGCAAAAGAGGTTGAGGGTGTAGCAGGACTTTCAAAAAAATCCATCGACCTAAAGGGAATTGTTAAAACCAAAAACGCATTTAAGGGCGTTAAGGTTGAAAGCATTAACGGCGCTATAGAAATCAGCGTTTACATCTGCGTTAAGCAAAACGCCAAGGCAAAGGAAGTTGCCGAAAAGGTACAAAACAACATAAAGGATAAAATCCAGACTATGACCGGCAATGCAGTAACTCAGGTTAATGTATGCGTTGCAGACATTGAAATTGAGAGTGAAGAAGCCTAAATTTTTAGTCGGTAATGTTTTCATTACCGACTAAGTTGTATTTTCAGCTGTTTTCTTCAAATAATAAATAAGAAAGGATAGTGCGATATGTCTGTTATAAATTTAAATGACGCAAACTTTGAAGCGGAGGTCTTAAACTCGGACAAGCCCGTTTTAGTAGACTTTTTCGCAGTTTGGTGCGGACCTTGTAAAATGGTCTCCCCCATAATCGACGAAATAGCCGAGGAAAGGCAGGATATTAAGGTATGCAAGGTAAATGTTGACGAAGCTCCCGCTATTGCGGAGCGTTTTTCGGTCATTTCTATTCCTACCCTTGCCGTATTCAAAAACGGTGAGCTTGTAAAAATAGAAGCAGGAGCGAGACCCAAACCCGCAATACTTGCCCTTATTGATTAAAAATACAGGTGACTTTAAATGAAGCTTTTAATAATACGCCACGGCGACCCTGATTACTCCATAGATTCGCTTACCGAAAAAGGCCGCCGTGAAGCGGAGCTTTTAAAAAACAGACTTGTAAAGCAAGACATAAAAGACTTTTACTGCTCGCCCTTGGGCAGAGCTAAAGCAACGGCGGCACCTACCCTCACCGCCTTCGGCAAGGAAGCGGAAATTCAGCGCTGGCTCGAAGAATTTTCGGGCTACATAATCGACCCTAAAACGGGCGAAAAAAGAATACCTTGGGATTTGATGCCTGAATATTGGACTAAAGAACCTGATTTTTTTGACAAGGATAAATGGATAGATACTCCCCTTATGTCAAGCGGTAATATTAAGGAAAAATACACCGCAGCGGTAGACGGAATAGACCGACTGCTCCAAAAATACGGCTATGTGCGTGAGGGTAATTTATACAGGGTAGAAAAAGAAAGCAGAGATACCGTAGCGCTTTTCTGCCATTTCGGGGTCGAGTGTGTACTGCTGTCGCATATTCTTAATATCTCTCCCGTTCTATTATGGCACGGCTTTGTAGCCCTTACTTCCTCGGTCACAACACTTATCACCGAAGAACGCGAAAAGGGTAAAGCTTATTTCCGCTGTTGCGGCTTTAGCGATATTTCCCATCTTTACGCAGGTGATGAGCCTCCCTCATTTCAGGCCCGCTTTTGTGAAACATATTCAAATTTTGACGAACGGCATTGATATATGAAAAATAATGTAATTATAATCGGCGGCGGCGCGGCAGGACTTTGCTCAGCTATAGCTATTAAACAAAAAAATCCCGCCTTGTCGGTTAGGCTTCTTGAAGCTTTGCCGAGGGTGGGAAAAAAGCTTGCAACAACAGGCAACGGCCGCTGTAACATAACCAACAAAAACATTCTAAAAGAGCGCTACCACGGCAAAAATACCGATTTTGCTATGTATGCTCTCTCTCTATACAGCGGTAAAAAAACTGAAGATTTTTTTCACGCTATAGGTGTTGATTTTGTCTTTGAAGGGGATAAGGGTTACCCCGCCTCTTTACAGGCGGCATCTGTTGTAGACTGTCTCCGCTTTGCCGCAGAGGAAGTCGGAGTAATCATTTGCACCGAAACTAAGGTTACAAATATTCAGCTGTCAGGCGGACTTTATAAGGTTATATCCGGAAATATGAGCTTTTTGGCTGAAAATGTCATTATTGCCGCGGGTCTGCTTTCGGGCGGCGAAAGACTCGGTAGTGACGGGCAAATCCTCGCGCTTTTAAAGAAATCCGGTTTTAGCACGGTGAAAACCTATCCCGCAATAGTTCAGCTTAAAACCGAACCCGAGACAGTGCGTCAGCTTAAAGGAATCAAGGTTAATGCAAATGTAAGGCTTAAATCAAACGACAGACTGTTAAGGCAAGAATACGGCGAGGTGCTTTTCTGTGATTACGGGCTATCGGGTCCGCCCATACTTCAGGTTTCAGGTGCGGCGGCTACTGCTCAAAGCCCTGTGATATCCCTTGACTTAATGCCTGAGAAAACCCTTGAAGCTTTGCAAACAGAGCTTCAAGAGCGTATTTCTCTGCTTAGCTTTAGAACTTCCGACGAGTTTTTCACGGGAATGATGAATAAGCGGCTCGGTCAGGTTTTAATTAAATCGGCTGGCTATAAGCTTAATATGTCCGTTTCCGCGTTTGATAATAATGCGGCACAAAAAATAGCGGTACTCATTAAGAATTTTAACTTTACCGTCACAGGCAACACGGGTTTTATTAATTCTCAGGTGACCTCCGGCGGGCTTGATACCCGGCAGTTCGACCCTAAAACCATGATGAGCCGTGAATGTAAGGGACTTTATGCCATAGGCGAAATATTAGATATTGACGGAGACTGCGGAGGTTTCAATCTCCAATGGGCATGGTCGAGCGCCCTTTGCGCCGCCGATGCAATAACGAGAAAATAATAAACAGCTGCAAAAAAACCGAGGATTTCACTCCTCGGTTTTAATTTATTCTTATTTACTTCTTCATAGCAAAAGCTTTTTTAGCCTTCTCGGCAATATTTACCGCGCGCAGACCGAACTCGTCAAGCAACTTCGGTGCAGGTCCTGAATGACCGAAGGTATCGTAAACACCTAATTTCAAAACAGGTACGGGACACTCTTCGCTAAGCAGTTCAGTTACAGCGCCGCCAAGACCGCCGATAACCGAATGCTCCTCGGCTGTAACAATAGCACCCGTTTCTTTTGCGGCCTTTATAACCGCCTCGTTATCAAGGGGCTTTATGGTATGCATATTGATAACTCTTGCAGTAATACCTTCCTTTTTAAGAAGCTCATAAGCTTCGAGTGCCTCGGCTACCATAAGACCTGTAGCAATGATTGTAACATCATTTCCCTCTTTAAGCGCGGCAGATTTGCCGACCTCGAACTTATAATCCTCACCGAATATAACAGGTACTACAAGACGGCCAAAACGCATATATACAGGACCGTCAATTTCTAATGCCGCCTCAACCGCCTTTTTAGCCTCGGTCTCATCAGCGGGATTTATTATAGTCATACCGGGAATAGTGCGCATAAGGGCAATATCCTCACAACACTGGTGGGTAGCTCCGTCCTCACCGACGGATATTCCCGCATGGGTAGCGCCTATTATAACATTAAGGTGCGGATAAGCGACAGAGTTTCTTATCTGCTCATAAGCACGGCCTGCCGCAAACATTGCAAAGGAACTGCAAACAACCCTTTTGCCTGTTGCCGCAATACCCGCCGCAATACCTATCATATCAGCCTCTGCGATACCGCAGTCATAAAATCTGTCCGGATACGCTTTTTTGAACATACCTGTTTGTGTAGCGGCGGCAAGGTCAGCGTCGAGCACCACAAAATCGTCCCTTTTAGCGCCTAATTCAACAAGAGCGTTACCGTAAGCCGCTCTGGTAGCAACCTTTTTTACCTCTGACATTGTTCTGCTCCTCCTTACTGTAATGCGGTTTCCAAAGCTTTAAGCTCGGCCATTGCCTGCTCGTACTGCTCGTCGTTCGGTGCAGAGCCGTGCCAGCCAACCTGATTTTCCATAAAGGAAACGCCCTTACCCTTAACGGTCTTTGCAATAATAGCAACAGGCTTGTTCACAGTTTCCGCTTCATTTAAGGCAGCTTCAATTTGGTCAAAATCGTGACCGTCAATAACTATTGTGTGCCAATTAAAAGCCTCGAATTTCTTATCAATCGGTGCGGCAGAGTTTACTTCCTCAATAGATCCGTCAATTTGAAGATTGTTGTAATCGACAAAAGCGGTAAGATTGTCAAGTCCCTTATTAGCGGCGAACATAGCCGCCTCCCACACCTGACCTTCTTCGATTTCTCCGTCACCTAAAACGGAATAAACCTTAAAGTCGTTGCCGAAATGCTTTGCGGAAAGAGCCATTCCCACAGCGGCAGAAATTCCCTGACCTAAAGAGCCTGTAGACATATCAACCCCGGGGATATGCTTCATATCCGGGTGACCCTGCAAAATACTGCCTATTTGGCGCAAAGTTTTTAAAAGCTCTGTATCAAAGTATCCTCTGTTTGCAAGGACAGAATAAAGCGCAGGTGCCGCGTGACCCTTTGAAAGAACAAAGCGGTCCCTATCCTCCATTTTAGGGTTCTTAGGGTCAATATTCATTTTTGAAAAATAAAGGTAGGTTAAAATATCTGCACAGGAAAGCGAGCCGCCGGGATGGCCGGACTTGGCGCTGTGTACCCCCTCGATAATTCCCATTCTTACTTTACAGGCAGTTTTCTCAAGTTGTTTTTTTGCCGCCGCGTCCATCAAATCAATCCTTCCTTATTTTTGTTAAATGATCTATAAAATCGGCTACAGCGCCGTCCTCACAGCTACAGGCGATAAAATCGGCATAAGCCTTTATATCATCAGGTGTATCAGCAGGAACCGCGCTAATATCCGCTTTTTTTATCATTTCAAGGTCGTTATAATAGTCGCCCATTGCGAAATAACAGCCTTTTTCTATTTTAAGTATTTTTTTCAGTTTGTCAAGCTCTGTTGCTTTTGAAACCCCTTGAGGAAACTGCTCATAATACTTTCTTTTTCTTCCCGCAATTACTGCAGAGGTATCCGAAAAGGCGGAAACAGCGTTTTCGGCGGCTATCATGTCCTTTACCAAGGCTAAATCTTTTTCGTTGTCAAAAAGATAAACCACCTTATTCCAAGGGTATTTTGAAGCCTCCGTGAAGCTTACATTCTCGCCGTTTAACCACTCATATTCCTGATGATCCCGCGTTTCCTGCGTTTCGTGTATTGTCAGTATTTTTTCGCCGCTGTGAGCCTCAATCCCTACATTAAGCCCCATATCCAGCACTTTTTTCACGATATAATACTCATTTTTGGGCAAAAACAGCTCATCAAGCGTTTTTTTATTCTCATAATCATAAATCATACAGCCGTTAGCCACAACCGAGGGTGAAATCCGTTTGATTTTATCAAGCACGGGACCGACTGCGCCCACAGTTCTGCCCGTAGAAAGTGAAAAATAGCCGCCCTCGCTCATAAAATACTCAATTTTTTCAATGTTTCTTGAATTGATTTTGCCGCTTGACATCAGTGTTCCGTCAATATCGCAGGCAAAAAGACAGCCCGAAAAAATACCCATTTTATCCTAACCCTTTTAAAAAATTTATAAAATAATCCGGAAGCATGGAATCAAATTCCATATACTTCTCTGTTCTCGGGTGAATAAACCCGATTTTTTTAGCGTGCAGGCATTGACCGCCAAGCTCCTTTATCACCTTTTTAGGGCCGTAAACCTCATCCCCCGCAACCGGGTGTCCTATATAAGCCATATGAACCCTTATCTGATGGGTTCTGCCGGTTTCGAGCCTTAGTTTGATATGTGTAAAGCCCTCAAGCCGCTTAATAACCTCGTAATGAGTCACGGCATTTTTACTGTTTTCAAAAACCACAGCCATTTGCTTGCGCTTTATCGGATGTCTGCCTATTGGTGCGTCAATAATGCCGCTGTCAGCTTTAAGGCTTCCGTAAACCACCGCCTCATACTCACGGGTAAAGGAATGTTCTTTTATCTGCTCGGCTAATTTATTATGTGCAAAATCGTTTTTTGCAACCATCAAAAGTCCGCTTGTGTTTTTATCAATTCGGTGGACAATACCTGGGCGCATAATTCCGTTAATGCCCGAAAGAGAATCACCGCAATGATACATAAGCGCATTAACAAGCGTACCCGAATAATTACCCGCGGCAGGGTGCACTACCATACCCTTGGGCTTGTCGACAACGAGTAAATCACTGTCCTCAAAAACAATATTAAGGGGAATATTTTCGGGCGTAATATCGTAAACCTCGGGGTCAGGCAGAGTAATTTCCACCCTGTCCCCGTCCTTCACCTTAGCGTTTTTAGCGGCTGTCTTGCCGTTTATAAGCACGTTTCCGCCCTCAATAATCCCAGCCGCGCGGGAACGCGTCAGCTCGGCAGCTTTAGCTGTAAAAACATCAATACGCTCAGTTTCACCGCGACAGACCGTTTCAATCCTTTCCATCGCTCTGCTCCGAAGAATTATCAGCTTTTTTTTGTTTTTCCTCGCGTATGGTGTCAATAATAAAATACAGTATCAAAAGTCCCGCGCCCACAACTATGGCGCAGTCGGCAACGTTAAAGACCGGAAATGTGGGGAAAAATTCAAAATGCAGAAAATCCACTACATTTCCCCCGCGGAATACTCGGTCAATCATATTGCCGATACCGCCCGAAAGCACAAGGCTTATTGCCCAAAGGAGAAGACGGCTTTTTTTACCGTACTTAACATATAGAACAATGCAAAGCGTCATTATTATAAGTGTGATGGGAATTAAAATATAAGTATGCCCGTATAAAAGTCCCCATGCTCCGCCGCGATTGTGAATATAGGTAAGGTCTATAAAACCGTTCAAAAACTCGCGAGACTCCCCGAGAGCAAAATCAGACGAAACATAGTACTTTGTAAACTGGTCGGCTAAGAGCGTTAAAACTCCGCACAAAATCGCAGCTATATATGAAATCAATTACTTCGCTCCCTGCTTACTTAATATTTTATTCTTCCTCTTCACTGTCCGGTGTGTCGCCCGTCACCATAAATCCCTTATCGGATTTTACTTCGACTGTGCCCTCGGTTACTGAAGGAATATCAGTCGGCGCTTCAGACATTTTTATGAAGCTTTCAGGCTTAGGGGTTTTATCAACAGCCGCGGACACCACCTCGGCAATCCGCTTAGGATCCATAGGAACAGTATCAGGCAAATCCTTGAGCATTTCAAGGTGCTCCTTATATTTTGCCGAAATTGCCGCCTTAAATGCGGACATTTCCATTTTAAGCTTATCGTAAAGCAGCTGCTGCCTTGCAACGCTGTCCTCGGCGGCGGCCTTCATACTGTCCGCCTTAATTTGTGCGGTTTTAACCATATCGGAAAGCTCTTTTTCAAGACTTTCCTTGCGCTCCTTTGCCTTAAGCTCAAAAGCGGTTGCAAGCTCCTTTTCTTTGGCGGTTATTACCTCAATGCTTACCTCGGCATTCTTAACAATCTGCTCGCTCTTCTGCTTTGCCTCGTCAACAATCTGGTCGGCAAGCTTTTGTGCCGAAAGAAGTACATTCTGGATACTGTTTTGTGAGCTTTTAAGGGTTTCTATCTCCTTATTCAAAGCCTCAACCTTAGCGGTGTACTCCTTAATT
>CAZRMP010000009.1:0-20264 GCA_964601235.1 uncultured Ruminococcus sp. | reverse complement strand
CTGGGCATAATCCGACTCGATTTTATCGAGAAGAACATCTACCTCTTCCTGCTTATATCCGCTCATTGATTTTGTGAATTTCACATTCCTTATTTCAGCAGCAGATAACATTTTATTGCCTCCTAAATATATTTCTTATAATTAATTATAATTCTGTTCTTTTTAGTTCTGTTTTCAAGGGAGCCGATTAAAAACCTGCCCTTTCCGCGGACAGATATTATATCCCCCTCTTCAACTGATTTTTCGGGCTTGCTTACAGTCACGGAATTAACCGAAACAAGACCCGCGTTTAAGGCTTCAAGGGATTTTGCACGGGAAAAACCGCACAAGGCAGATATTACACAGTCAATTCTATCGGAAGCGGCGGTGCCCGAAAATTCGGCAAGCTTATCTCCAATCGGAAGAGGTTTGGTATATCCGTTTATTACGGTTACGCCGGTACGCCCTATTTTTGTAACCTGAGATTTTATGTATTCACTTATTTCATCGGTTACAAAAACCACCGCTCTGCCCTGCTCGGTTAAAATATCCCCTACCGTTTCACGCTTTATTCCAAGCGCCATAAGGGAGCCTAAAAAATCGCGGTGGGAAAGCACATCACTTTTTCTGTATTTAAAGGTAAGCGCGCTTATCGGAAAGGAGTCCTCCCCCATCCAGTCGGGGAAACAACCAAGCATTACCCTTTCGGCAGAGTCGTATCCGCCGTAAAACACCGTGCGGCAGGGCAAATTTTTAAGCATTTGCCCTGCCAAAACTGCTTCAGCGGCAGAAAGAAAGCCTAAATATTTGGGTTTTGATGTTTTTAGGCAAATATCGGCTGTGTCCTTTATTCTGGCTTTAAAAAGCTCTGTTTCCATTAAAAATAGCCGTTAGCGGAATCGTCAAAATCGTCGAGCATTAGCTCACCCATAACATCTACATCCGTAGGAACGATTATAAATGTGCTGTTTGCTACCTTACGGATATTGCCGCCGTTAGCGTATGCTACACCGCTTAAAAAGTCGATAATTCTGCGGGAAACATCGCGGTTTGCCGCCTCAAGATTTAAAACAACCGTTTTTTTCGCGTTTAAATGGTCGGCAATAGAGGTTACATCCTCAAAGCGGTCGGGCTTAACAAGGACTACCTGCATCTGCGAATGATTAAAGCTTACGGTTTTACCCTTTCCGCCTGTGCGTACGGTAGGTTCGGGGCGTCTTGCATATGATTGCTCGTAGGAGGGTGCTTTTTTCGGTTTCTCTACCGGCTTTTCCTCCTCTACATCTTGAATCTCATCCTCGAATTCGTCCTCGTCGGGTACATTCATTATATTTTTTATGCTGTCTAAAAGTCCCATTTTTTCTGCTCCTTATTATTATATTTTATATATGCGTCTGCCGAAAAGCGAGGTTCCCACCCTTACAAGTGTAGCACCTTCTTCGGCGGCAATGTCAAAATCGTTTGACATTCCCATCGACAGTACGCTCATATTACTATTATCCATTTTTTTGTTCCTAATGTCAATAAACAGTTTATACATTTTACGGAAATATTTTCGGCTTTCTTCAGGCACATCGTTAGCAGGCGGTATTGCCATAAGTCCTTTTACCCTTATTGACGGCAATTTTGAGATTTCTTCGACCGCTTTTTCCAGCTCCTCCGGTGCAAAGCCCGACTTTGATTCCTCGCCTCCGATATTGACTTCAAGCAGAATATCCATTGTAATGCCGCGCTTTAACGCCTGCTTTGAAATTTCCTTTGCGAGTCTTACAGAATCCACCGACTCTATCATTTCAACCTTATCTATAATATCCTTAACCTTGTTGGTTTGAAGATGGCCGATAAAATGACTGTGAACAGGTTTTAAAAGGCTGTGTTTTGAAAGCAGCTCCTGCACACGGTTTTCGCCGATATGGGTTATCCCTTTTTCAATTGCGTAATTAATAGTTTCTGTATCAACTGTTTTTGTAGCGGCAAGCAGGGTTATTTCATTAATATCCCGCCCCGATTTTTCCGCCGCGGCTTTAAGTCTCCCTAAAACCCTTTCATAATTTAAATCAAATTCCTCAGCTGATAATTTTTCCATCATAAAGGTTCTTTCCTTTCACGATAACCTCGTCATAAAGTCTCAGCACTGTATCGTCGCTCGTCTGTTTTTCACATATCATATATTCCCCGTCAGTAAAGAGAACTTTTACCTCTACAAACTTTACCTGCATACCCGAAATTACATAAACACCCCGTTTAGAATCCACTACACGAAGTGCTCTTTTAGGCACCTTCAAGCCGCTGTATTCCTTTTTTATAACCGTCATAGGTCCTGTTCTCATAGAAGCTAATTCACTGTTCATATCGTTACAGGCGAAAAGCACAACCGCGCTCGACTCATTTTCGGATATATTAATTTTACTGACCGTGACTGGTAGTTTAGGATAGCTCTTTACCGAGGTTATTATTGTAAGACTGTCCCCCTCCTTATAATTAAGGGATTCGTTTATTGTGACCTGGGCCGCAATATACCATTCATAGTCCGAAACAATTTTTCCGACAACATTACTATCCACACCTTCGGCCTTAATGCCGTTCAAAAACTCGGGGGTTATAGCCTCTAAATTATCGCATTTAAGCAGATTTTCATAACCGTCCGCTTTTGAAACAAAATATCCCGACTGTGCCGCCGTCAAAGAGCCATTTGCTGATGGCAGTGTGGCTGAAAGCTGTTGCTTTTCTGCATTAAGGGCAGTAAGCTGAGCTGAAAAATCCGCCGTTTCGCCCATTGCCGCCTGCCTTCTGTTATAAGAGGAAAGGAGTTCTTCCGATTTTTCCGAAAAGCTGTCAAAATTACCGCCCGAACCGCTTACTATAAGATTATTCAAATTCTGCTTAATCTTTGAGTTAATCATATCAAGGTCTGCCGCCTCTAAATCGTTGTAGCTCAGCATTTCCTCTATATCCGCTATCTTGGTATTTACGGAATCAATGCGTTCCAGAGTAATCGAAGCGGATTCGCTATCGTAAATATTGGCAATTACCCCGTCCTTTGCAACGCGGCTGCCGTCCCCGATTACAAAATGCATAACCCCGCTGCCAGAAGATGTGACGAGAGTCTCGTTCCTTAATATTAGTCCGGTAATGTTAAGACCGTCCGAAATATCGCTGTAAACCGCCGTTTCGGTCCTTACAGGCTTATAAAGCGAGGAAACCGCCTGATGAACTGCAAAAACCGCAATCAGCAGAATAACAAAGCCTTTAAGCACCGTTGTTCCCTTCATTATGCTTCCTCCTTTCCTAAAAATTCTTTTATGAGACTTGCGGCTTCTTTTGTTAAATCTTCTGTTTCATCGGGATAAATCCAGTTTATGCGCTTGTCCCTGTTAAACCAGGTAAGCTGTCTTTTAGCATACCGTCTTGTCTGCCGTTTAAGGTTTTCGGCCGCATCTTCAAGTGTGCATTCACCTTTAATATAGCCTGCAAGCTCCTTATGTCCTATTGCCTGAACCGCTCCTCCGTTTTTTGAAAGTGCGGTTTTTGCCTCCTCTAAAAGCCCATTTTTCAGCATAATTTCAACCCTAAGGTTTATACGGTCATAAAGCTTTTCACGATCACGGTAGTTAATGCCTATCAATAACGGCTCTATATATTCCTCGCCCTTGTGAGAGAGCTCATTCTGCTCTGTAACCGTTTTGCCTGTGGTTTTATAGACCTCAAAGGCGCGGATTATTCTGCGGCGGTTATTCGGGTGAAGTCTTGCCGCAGTATCCGGGTCAAACTCGGCTAATTCCTTAAGCATCTGCCGAGCTCCGATTTGGTCAAAGCGGCTTTCAAGGCTACTTCTTAGCAAATAATCGGTTTCTTCGTCGGTATATTCTGTATTATCGGCAAGGGAGCTTATATAAAGCCCCGTTCCGCCGACAACAAAAGGACACTTATCTCGGTTTTCAATATCTGCTATAATCCTCCGCGCCGCCTTTACATAATCAGCCACCGAATAGCTGATGCTTGGATCTAAAAACTCAAGCATATGGTGGGGTATTCCCCGAATTTCTTCCGCATCAGGCGCGGCAGAGGCAATATGTATCCCCTTGTAAATCTGCATTGAATCGGCGGAGACTATCTCGCCTGAAAATTTTTCGGCAAGTGAAATACCAAGCCCGGTTTTGCCCGAGGCAGTGGGACCCACTATAAAAACTGTTTTAATCCTGCTCATTGTATTCTGCCGAACTGCTTTTCAAGCTCGCGCCGCTTAATTTCAAAGGCTACGGGACGGCCGTGGGGACAGTACATAATATCCTCCGAATAAAGCACCCTTTCGGCTAATTTTTGTTGTTCAAGGGGACTTGTTCTGCTCCCCGCCTTAATCGCCGCCTTACAGGCGACTGTGTGATAGAGGTCGTTAAGCTTTTCTACATCTGCCGAATGATTTTTAATAAGGCTTTCCGCAAGCTCGCTTATTAAAGATTCCGCATCGGACGCGGTAAGTGTAGACGGAACGGACAAAATTCTCACGGAAGAATTGCCGAAATCCTCGATTTCAAAGCCCGCCTTTAAAAGCTTATCGGTATTTTGTATAATCGCGGAATATTCCTCCCGCTCGAGCACGGCTGTTACGGGGGTTAAAAGCGCCTGAACAGCTACGCCCTGATTGCTTTTCAGCTCGTTGAATAAGATGCGCTCATGGGCGGCATGCTTATCTATCATATAAACGCTGTCGCCCATCTGAACAATAATATAGGTAGAAAATGCTTCTCCTATAAGTATAATTTCGGGGCGCTCGTCTTCAACTTCCTTTGTTATGTCAACCGATACCTCTGACCTTCGGGTAGGTTCTACTCTCACCTCAGGCTTTGGTGTAATCGGTATGTCTTCTTTCTTTTTAGGTACAATAGGCTCGGTCTTTTCGCCGTGTTCGCCTACAGTTGAAAAGCTATCCATAAAAGCGGGTCTTGACGGGCTTCTTAAGGTTGTGGTATCACTGTTGTTATGTAAACTTATTTCCCGGGGATACGCCCTTTCCGCCACAGTCGGCTCTTTGATTGCCTGCTGGCGGTATTCCTCGGTCTTCAAACGCTGAAAGGGATTAAATGCAGGCTCTTTAAACTTAACCTCGGGTCTTGTGTCTCCCGCTGTAAGTGCATTTTTAACAGCCGAATAGACTGCGTCAAAAATTCTTCGTTCGTCAGAGAAGCGCACTTCTGTTTTAGCGGGGTGAACATTTACATCAACAGTATCAAAAGGAACGGTAAGATACAGCACAAAACCGGGGAATTTACCTATCATCGCGCTGTTTTTATATGCCTGCTCCGCTGCGGCAGTTACAGTACCCGAGCGCACAAGTCTTCCGTTTAAAAAGACAAACTGATAATTCCTTGTAGGTCTGCAGGAAATCGGCTTACAGGTAAGCCCCGAAACGGCTATTCGTTCCCTTTCTCCCGAAACGGGAATGAGTGTTCCCGCAAACTCGCGGCCTAAAACGCTGTAAACCGTGCCGTTTGTTTTTCCGTCACCCGCAGTACTTAAGGTCTGCTTGCCGTCACGAATGAATTTAAAGGCGATTTCGGGGTGAGAAAGGGCGATTCTGTCCACCACAGCAGCGGCGGCGTTGGCCTCGGAAACATCTTTTTTGAGGAACTTCATACGGGCGGGAGTATTATAAAAAATATCACGGATTATTATTGTAGTCCCGTCGGGACAGCCGGCATCTTCATAAAGCTTTTCCTCGCCGCCCTCTATTATATAATGTGTGCCAAGCTCATTTTCTTTGGTCTTTGTGAAGATTTCGACCTTAGAGACCGAGGATATTGCCGCAAGCGCCTCACCGCGAAAACCTAAGGTTGATATCGCATTAAGGTCAGCATCAACCTTAATTTTGCTTGTCGCGTGGCGCAAAAATGCCGTTGGAACATCGATGTGTTCAATTCCGCAGCCGTTGTCGGTAATCCTTAAATAGGAGATACCGCCTCTCTCAATTTCAACAGTGATACTGTTAGCCCCTGCGTCAATTGAGTTTTCAACCAATTCCTTTATGACAGATGCGGGGCGCTCCACAACCTCACCTGCGGCAATAAGTTCTGCCACCTCTTTGGGCAAAAGATTAATCTTCGGCATTTTTTCGCCTCCTTTACTTAAACCGACTTTGCCTTGTTAACTAAATCAAACAGTATTTGCATTGCCTCTATGGGAGTAAGGGTGTTTACATCAAGCAGTTGAAGCTCATGCAGAATATCCTGCGCTCCCTGCATTTCCAAAGGCAGCTGCATATCGGGGTCAGGGGCAGTTTTATAGGTTACAAGCCCCTGTTCCTCGGTTTGCTTTAAAATCTGCTTGGCGCGTTTTATTACATCCTCAGGAATACCGCCGAGCTTTGCCACCTCTATTCCGTAGCTGTCGTCAGCGCCTCCGCGAACAATGCGCCTTAAAAATGTTATATCATCGCCCCGTTTTTTAACTGCAATATTATAATTTTTAACCCCATTAAGCTCATTTTCCATTTCGGTAAGCTCGTGGTAATGTGTAGCAAACAGCGCCTTTGCGCCGAGCTTCTTTTTATCCGCTACAAACTCAAGCACCGCCCTCGCTATAGACATTCCGTCAAAGGTGGAGGTGCCTCTGCCGATTTCGTCAAGTATAAGCAGACTCTTGTTTGTGGCGTTTTTAAGAATATCGGCAACCTCGTTCATCTCAACCATAAAGGTAGACTGACCCGCCGCCAAATCGTCCGACGCGCCGACACGGGTGAAAACAGCGTCAACCACGCCGATTTCAGCATTATCCGCGGGAACAAAGCAACCTATCTGCGCCATAAGGGTTATAATTGCAACCTGCCTCATATATGTGGATTTACCCGCCATATTAGGGCCTGTTATAATAGCACAGCGGTCATCCTTCATATTAAGCATAGTATCGTTCGATACAAAAGGAGTTTTAATCACCTGCTCAACCACAGGATGTCTGCCCGATTTTATCATTATAGCGCCGCTGTTATTTACAAGGGGACGGCAATAACGGTTATTTACCGAGACCTCTGCAAATGAACAGAGTGCGTCAAGCCGTGCGATAGCCGCGGCGGTTTTCTGGAACCGTTTAAGCTCATTCGCGGTTTTTTTCCTTATACTGTCAAATATCTCATACTCAAGCTGAACTATGCGGTCCTTAGCGGTAAGCACCCGCTTTTCAATGTCCTTAAGCTCCTCGGTGACAAACCTCTCGCAATTAGTAAGGGTCTGTTTTCTTATGTAATCCTCCGGGACTTTATCAAGGAAGGAATTTGTCACCTCAATATAATAACCGAAGACCTTGTTATAGCGCACACGCAGGTTTTTAATTCCCGTGCGCTCCCTTTCGCGGTTTTCCATTTCAGTCAAGAATGATGTGCCGCTGTCCATATCGCCGCGAATCAGGTCAAGCTCCTCGCTGTAGCCTTTTTTTATAAGACCGCCCTCGCGGACAGAAAAGGGCGGGTCGTCTGCAATCGAAACATCAATAAGCTCGGCAATATCCTCAAGCGTATCAATATCCGAATAAATTTCCTTTAGCATTTTGCAGTTTACGCCGGAGAGCAAATTTTTAAGTATCGGGAAACGGTGCGCCGTATCTGCAACAGCCTTAAGGTCGCGGGCAGAAGCCGTGCCGTAAACCACCCTTGACATAAGGCGCTCTACATCCTTTATGCCCCAAAGATACTCTATAGCCTCGCCCCGCAAAACCGTGTCCGAGCAAAGCTCCTCTACCGCATTTTGTCTTAAATTGATAGCGGTTATGTTAATAAGGGGTTTTTGCAGCCAACTTCTTATAAGCCGCTTACCCATTGCGGTTTTTGTTTTGTCAAGCACCCATAAAAGCGACCCCTTTTTGGACTTTGTACGCATAGTCTCGGTAAGCTCTAAGTTGCGTATCGCGGTCATATCAAGCCGCATATACTGCGTTCCCGAATACACATCAAGCTTATTTACCGAAATATTGCCGTTTTTGCCCGTTTCGTAAAGATAATCTATAACCGCTCCAACAGCCGAGGCTATGGGGCTATTAGTATCAATGGCCAGTTCTTTGAGCCTTGACTCGCCGAAATGCTTTAAAAGGAAGGGCACTGTTCTTCCGGCGCTAAAGCACTCCTTAGGTCTTTCGGTTACTGTTTTGTTGAAATTCTCCTTAATATAAGCGCATAATGCCGAAGAAGCCTTCTCCAAATCCTCGGAAACCAAAAGCTCTTTTGGGTTAAAACGCGCAAGCTCGTCTTTAACATCGTTTACCGAATTGTCACCGCCCAGTACCGTTGCGTGACATTCGCCGGTTGACACGTCTGTAAAGCAGAGAGCTATGCCCTCCTCAGTAGCAGAAACAGCGGCTAAGAAGTTGTTTTTTCCTTCTTCAAGCATTGCGTCCTCTATTACTGTACCCGGTGTTACAACCCTTATAATATCCCGCTTTACAAGACCCTTTGCGGTAGCGGGATTTTCGGTCTGCTCGCAGATAGCGACCTTGTAGCCCTTTTCCACAAGCCGCGCTATATATGCTTCACAGCTGTGATAAGGCACTCCGCACATAGGCGCCCGCTCTTCCTTGCCGCAATCCTTGCCTGTAAGCACCAAATCAAGCTCCTCGGATGCTTTTTTCGCGTCATCGAAGAACATTTCATAAAAATCGCCGACCCTGAAAAACAGAATACTGTCCTCATTCTGCGATTTTATTTCCAAATACTGCTTCATCATAGGAGACAGCTCAGCCACTTTTTACTTCCCCCGCCTTCGGATTGTATTTATATTCTTTAATTAATGACAGCCGCCGCAGGACTCACAGCTGCCTGTGCAGCTTGTGGTTGTGTCGCAGGTGTCGGGGTCTTCGCCATCAATGCACTTTGAAATGATTACATTGACCTCGTTTACCATACTGTCAAGCTCCGCCTTTGCGGTATTGTACTCCACCATTGCGGGGGAAGACATAATATCGCTGTAAACCTTACGGAGCTTTTCGTTAAGCTCTTTAACCTTAAGGTCGTCCTTATTATCGGAGCTGACTTCCCTGTCAAGCTCCATACGGACAATATTAAACTGACCTATAGCCTCCTGTAATTCGCTGTCCGAATCGTTTTGGAGCCTTGCCTTTGCGTAGCGGATAAAACGCTCGTCCTGCTGGATTGCTCTGCCTAATTCTCTTGCCTTGTCAATAACATTCATTGTAAAAATTCCTCTCGTTTAATTTATTCTGCCGTGCCTAAAAGCACGCCGTCATATGAATTTACCTTTACGGTCACAAATTTGCCGAGCATACTCTCGTCACCCTTAAATTCTATAACCGCCGTACCCGAATTGTGACCCGACATATAGCCGTCCCTACTGCCGACTGAATCGCAAAGCACCTTATAGGTTTTACCGATGTGCTTTTGCATATTCCTTTCGGCGATTTCCTCCTGCACGCGCAGGAGCTCCGAAAACCATTTCCCCTTTTCCTCCCTTGAGACGGGGTCGTCCATCGCCGCGGCGGGCGTACCCTCCCGCGGGGAATAAATAAAGGTGAAAAGCGAGGAAAACTCAACCTCTTTTACAAGGCTTAAGGTTTCCTCAAAATCCTCGTAGGTTTCCCCGGGAAAACCTACTATAATATCCGAGGTAAGGGACAAATCGGGTATCAGCTCCTTAGAGTAATTTATAAGCTCAAGATATTTTTTGCGGTCATAATGCCTGTTCATACGCTTTAGTATCTTGTCGCTACCGCTCTGAAACGGCAGGTGCAGATGACTGCTTACCTTTTCGCAGTCCCTTATTGTGTTTATAAGCTCCTTTGTGCAGTCTTTAGGGTGGGAGGTCATAAAGCGGATTCTGAAATCGCCGTCCAGAGCGTTTATCTGCCTTAAAAGCTCGGCAAAATCAACGCCGCAGTCCATACCCTTGCCGTAGGAGTTAACATTCTGCCCTAAAAGGGTAATGTCTTTATACCCAGCCTTAATCATTTCCTTTGCCTCGGCTAAGATTTTTTGCGGCTCGCGGGATCGCTCCCGCCCCCTTACATAGGGCACAATACAGTAGGTGCAAAAATTATCACAGCCGTACATAATAGGAAGCCAACCCTTAAATGTGCCGTCCCTTTTAATGGGCTGATCCTCTATTATCTCGCCGTTTTCGAGGGTTAAATCGAAAATGCGCTTTCCGCCCGACAGGCGCTTATAAATAAACTCGGGCAATCTGTACTGCACCTGCGTGCCGAAAACCATATCCACATAAGGATAGCTTTGCCTTATTTTATCCGCAACGCTCTGCCTTTGCGCCATACAACCGCAAACCGCGACAATAATATCGGGATTTGCTTTTTTAAGCGCCTTTGTCGTTCCGATATTACCGTATACCCTGTCCTCCGCGTGTTCGCGCACGGCGCAGGTGTTAAATATTATAAACTGCGCGTCCGACATATCCTCGGTAATAATATATCCGCATTTTATAAGCATACCCTTAAGTCGCTCAGAATCGCTGACATTTTGCTGACAGCCGAAGGTAATAACACAGGCTTTAGGCGTTTTTTTGTATAGTTTAAGCGCAAGGGCGGCGGCTCGCTCGGCGTACGCTCCCTGTTCAGCCGTATTTTCGGCAGTGCTTGGAATATTCTGCACCAATAATTCTCCATTCAATCAGTAATCACTTTATTATACAATAAATCCCGCCGTATGTAAAGACTTTACGGCGGGATATTTTTTACTAAAATGTAAATTTAGATGTTAGACTATCCTCTTTGTCCTCTACTTAAATTCAGACAAAGCGTACGGGTCGGTAATCTCGCAGAGATTCTTGTCCTCGTCCACGTGATACAGCTTGCCGTCCTCGTTCTGATACAACCGGATATAGTCGATAAAATACTCAATAGGCTCGGTACGGTCGTCATCCGGCTTTTTGGTAAAAACAAGACCGAACGCCATTGAAATAATGAAATAAATTGGCTCCTGGAACACTTCAAAAACAGGATTGTCGATACGAACGGTGCAGTATGGCTCGCCGTCAACAAAGAAAGCAACCAATTCGGGAGTCCACTCATAGCCTATGGTGTGGAAATCATCGGAGAATTTTGCACCGTTGGGCAGGTAAGCCTTTTTCGGATATCCCTCTCCGTCAAGGTAGTTTATATGTCTAACGCCCTGCTCATCAGTCCACCAGCTATGCAAATTGCAAGCAAGATATGAATCATCACCGAACATTTCAAAAACATCGATTTCGGGGCCTCCGGACGGCATACCCTTGTAATCCGGACGGCACATCCAAAAGCCCGGCCAAATACCGGGTCCGCCTTTGGGCATTTTAGCTCTTATCTCGGCATAGCCGTACTTGTAAGCCAAATGGTCGTTACCGCGAAGCATACCGCTGACGTAATCCTTGTTCTCTTCGATAGTAGCTTTAATAATAAGCATACTGTCCTTAACAGAGCAATTCTCACGCTTTCTCCATGCGGGACGCTCCTCATGTCCGGGTACATTGTAATGTGAAATATCCCAATAGCCCTCGTCAATCTTCGGACCGTCAAAATGATCCTCCCAAACAAGCTTATAATTCTTACCGTACAGATTCATAGCTTTCACCTCATTATCTTTTGACAAGTATATCGCCGCTGTTCTGATACAGCTTTATACTGCGGATTTTAAATTCGGTAGGAAAATCTGCATCCGCTTCGGGAGCTGCAATATTAGGCAGACCGATTGACATCTCGGCAGTAAACTTGCACATGTTTTTTTTGCCGAAAATCGCGTACGGAGTAGGACGGACATCAATTCGGTTCCACTGCACACCGTCGCAGTAGAAAACGATGAAATCATCGGTTATCTCAATACCGAATTTATGATAGCCGGGAGACAATACTTCCTCACTATTTTCATCAGGATAAAAGCGCTTTGGTGCACCGTACAAAATATTAATGGACTGCTCATTCTCATAAATATCACCGATCCAATTCACATACAGATTATAAGCGTTTTTACCTTTGTCACCGTGAATTGCAACAACATCATAGGCAACCTTAAATTGATTTCCGTCGGTAGCGGCAATGCTGAATCTCGGCCAAACGCCCTTTTGGAAAGCCGGAAGCAATACTTCAACCTCAACATAGCCGTGAGCAAAAACAACACCGTTGCAGACGCATTTTCCGCCCTGGAAGCCGTCACCGTCACGTCCGGCGGTGATGACCAACTCGCCGTTCTTAACTGCTACATTTTCAGGCTTGTAGTGCATCTCAGCACCCTCGTGCTTTGCGGCAGCCTGGGTAATAACGTGAGTAGGAACAAAGTCGTTGTCCTTTTTTGCGGAGTGAGACTTGACCATCTCATCCAAGGCAACCCATTTGTTACCGTCGAGCCCGCCCTCGAATTTCTCTTCAAAAACAAGCTCATATTCCTTTTCGTACAAATCCATTTTTGTCTCTCCTTTCGCAGCAGTATGTCTGCCAAACGCAAGAATTTTTCTTTGAGCCTCGATTTTCCTATGCTCACAATAACTATAGCACATTGTATGTTGTTTTGCAAGAACAATCAGCGGACAATCAGAGAACCGTCCCCTGATTGCCCCTTGCCTGAAAACCGTTATTTTCAATTATTAGAATTAATTAAATGATGAATCATTTTTTCAGGCTCACCGGTAATAAGTATTAACCCAACAATAAGAATTGTTTTAAATCAGAGGAAATACCGTTCGCTCAAATTTTATAAATATAAGTTTTAATAGAGTGGGGCGCTATTGTTTGTTCTGTAAACAAGTTTTCTTCACATAATCTGAAATTACATATACTGTCAGAACGGTTTAATATAACAACCACTCTGTCGCCGTCAGGAGTCAAAAACGCCGTTGCCTCAATTTGGTCGCTGAATTTTGATACACCGATTCGCTTTGACCCGGAAGGAATATATTTACTGAAATGTCCAATGTAATAATACGACGGATTGTATATAATCTCGTTTGTTTCAAGGTTTCCTTGAATTGGAGCAGAACAATAATTCCCGACATGATTAGGGCCGCCGTTTTCATCTAAAAACAAATTCCAATCGATAAAAGCTTCCGTGCCGTTATTTATATTCCCTATTATATCGTGAGCGTATCTTTCCGCATTTTTAATCGGAGTCTTGAATTGGTGATTTTCAACACACCCTTCGGTAAACACTAATTTTTTATCGGGATATTTTTCCTTGAACATTCGCAGCTGCTCAAAATGATCGCCTGAATACCAATGAAAAGCAATTCCCGCTAAGGAATCAATAGCCTCTTTAGTTTTCAGCACTCTTTCTGCTCGATGTATCACATTATCCTTATTGTGATCCCAAAACAATACCTCAACATTACCAAGACCTTCGGCTTTTAAGGTCGGAACTAAAAATTCGGTTCCGAAATTACTTTCTTCTGCGGCATCATATGTACATGAATCCCAAGTCTGCGTAGCGTTAGGTTCATTTTGTATTGTCAGCATAGAAATATCTATGCCTTCTTTTTTATATTCTTTTATGTAGCGAGAAATATATTTAGCCCACGCCTCTCGATATTCTGATAGCAATTTGCCGCCGCGATTCATCTCTTTTGTATCTTTCATAAAAGGCGGCGGACTCCAAGGCGATGCCAAAAATTTTATATTTTCTTTAGAAACCGATTGAGCTTTTTTGATCATCGGAACAATATACTTTTTGTCTCTGCTGATATCAAAGGTTTCAAAATTCACATCATTTTCGTCATCAATATAAGCGTAATTATCAAGAGAAAAATCACAACTGTTTATATGATTTCTGCAAAAGTTATATTTAATACCGTTTTCGCCAAAGTAAGCATTAATCATCTCTTCCTGCTTTTCGTCAGACATTTTGGATAAAGTATATCCTGCGGATTCTGTAAAAGCTCCGCCAAAGCCAATCCAATTTTGGTATGTATATTGCGGAAATACTATAATCCTGCTTGACTCGCCGGGATTAGAAGAAAATTCAAAATCCGCCACATTTTGTAATTTAATTCCTTTGCTGAAATCAGTCTCAATCACTTTGCCGGCCATTTACATTACCTCTTTCTTTTCATTTTCTAAAAATTATACTATCACAATTTTTTGAAGATTGCAAGGATTTACGGTAAAAAAACCGATTTGGAACAATCAGGGGACGGAACAATTAGGGGATGGTTCTAGACGGAACAATTAGGGGACGGTTCTATGATTGACCCTAAAACTTAAATTCAGACTGTTATAACATTTTCGCCTGCGGCTAATGCCTTTTCGGTATTGTCGTAAACAAACCGTGCCGATACACCTTCGGGCACAGTAACCGAAAATGTTTCCTTATTATTTTCTCTTGATATTGCGACCTTAACAATGCCGTAAGGAGTTGTAAACTCGCCCGAAGCCTTAGAGAGACTTAATTTTGCGGGATTAATTATAATGTCTTTAAAGGCACAGCTGCCCTTTTCCTGCCTGATTCCCAAGATATACTGATACAAATATTTTGTGCAGCCGCCGAACATTGGGTGATTGAAGGAACGGCCGTCTATCCAATATTCGTGGAGTGTGGTTGCCCCGCCGTTCATAAACGCCCCGAAGGAGAATTTCCCCTCACCCGACATTAGCTTGAAGGCAAGCTCGCTATATCCCCTTTCAAACAGGACGCGCAGAAGTATTTTCGTTCCGAATATTCCGCAGTCAAACATTCCGTAGTCTTCATAGTATTTTACGAGATTTTCAAGGGTCTTTTCGTTGCCCAATCCTAAATCAAGCGCAAAGGCATTGGTCGCCTGATATGTACCGCAAAAATCAAGACCATTTTCAAGATAGTTTTTTTCAATGCTTTCACGGGTAACGGATAAGCAAACGGAATTAAGCCTTTCATCCCGCGTTCCGCAAAAATCTCCGCTTTCTGGGTTGAAATATTCACGAACCAAAGCTTCTTCCGCCGTTTTCTTGGTTTCGGTTAAAAATGCGGTATCGGAAACGCCGATTACCTTTGCAATTTCAAGCATTCTGTTAATAGATTTTATCAGGAAGTATGTATTAACATATGGCTCGGGTATGGTGATAGGCCTTGCGGTACACCAGTCGCCCAAGCACCAACGACCGGGTTCGTCCGATGTAACCAATCCGCTCTCGCTGTGCTCAACCATATATTTTGCATAACTTAACATATTGGGATAAAGCTCTTTCAAAAGCTCGCTGTCGCCGTACATTTTATAATAAATATACGGCACCTCAACAATAGCACAGCCCCAGCCGCCGGGTCCGCCGCCTCTTCCGATATAAGGCGCAGTATAATCCACCCTGCCTGTCCTCTTATCCTGACAATCAACAATATCGTCAATCCATTTACGGTAAAAGGCTTTAGCGTCAAGCATTGTCATTGCCGCCTCACAGCAAAGCTGACCGTCGCCTGTATATCCCGCACGCTCCTCTGTCGGGCAGTCCATAGGAATACCTACATGCATATTGTCAAGCTGTGTGCGAATATACGCCTCGTACAGCCAATTAAGCACCTTATCGGACGAAGAAAAGCTGCTTGTAACCTTAATGTCACTGTGGACAACAAGAAACTCGCTAAGCTCAATACCAGCGGGAACAGTAATATATCTACAACCGAGCCAGGTAAGCTCAGGCTTAAAGTATCTTTCCTTTTTATCAAGGGTTGCCTTGAAATACTGACGCATACTACGGCAGTTAGGCGGTTTTTTCTCCCAGAGCGTCTCCGCCTCAGATACGGCTATATCTGCTGTTCCGGAAAATTCACCGTCATTATAGAAAACGGGCATACCTGTTACATTCTCTTTTAAATCGTACAGGGTGTATTCCTCGGTCTTACTTACAACCTCGGGGATAATCTTGCGTATTACCCTGTCAGGCGGGCAATCTGTGAATGTAAAATTCGTAACAGGGGCTTCGGCTGTAACCGCATTTGCCCAGTTGCCGTCATCAAAGCCTACATTATTCCAGCCTACCTCTTCAAAATTATAATCGTGTGTTTCTCCCAATACAAATCCTTCGCACTCGGTTATAAAGGACGGGTGCCACTTCATCCCGGAATCGGAAACAATGTTTACTACTTCTCCGCTCTTTAATGTAACCTCAATATTAAAGCAAAGCTTAACACTGCCGTAAACCGGAAAAAGACGCCAGGGTAACGAAGGCGGATTGCAGTTATAATATCCTTCGCCCAGCATAAATCCGATAACATTTTCACCCACGGAAAGCTTATCGGTTATATCGTATTTTCGGCAAATAATTCTATGCCCGAGTTTTCTTTCGGTAGGTGTTACAAATTCATTATAATTGGTATAAAAAGTTGCAAACAAATCCTCTGTTGCCTTTTCTCCGTTTAAGTAGAAATTATAAAAGCCAAGACCGCAAACCGTAATTACCGCACTTTTAAATTTGCCGATATTAAACGATTTTCTTAAATATGGATTTCTGCACTCCTCGCTCGGTGATACCCATTCTGCGTTTCCGAACATTTGATTATGTGTCAAAACAAATCACTCCCTATTTTTCTGCCTTTTTAACTGATTATTAACAGCCAATCAGGGGACGGTTCCCTGATTTAGACTACATTTTCTGAATTAAATAATAACTAACCCCTGTCAACCTACTGATTTGCCGTATTGATAAACCGCTTTCTCTAAGCTTTTTCAAGCATCTATCTCTCGCTTTAATGTCTAATGCTTGAAATTCAGACGCGTTTTTACATTTCGAATACTTCTCAATTATTTTACGCGCTTGCTCGTCCGTCACCTTTATTCTCGGTTTTTCTTCAATTTCCAAACATTGCTCAAACGCTTTTTCGCTATTAAATTTGATAAAATCATCGTTCTCAATCATTCCGAAAACAAAATCGCAATCAACCAAGGTCTGATTTTTGAAAAATTCATTATAACTGCTGAAAGTATAATCCTGCGGATTTTTACAAATTCCTGCTTTGACGGGATTTTGATGTATATACCTTATAACCGTTAAAAAATATTCATCATTCTCCACCGGCTCGCTTTTAAACCGATCCTGAAATAAATGTCCGCTACGCTGATACTTTATATTATACCAATAAACAAATCGAGTTGTAATCCTTTTCATTATCTGCCCTATAGGTTCTTTGACCTCTTTAAGCAATAAATGAATATGATTATGCATAAGGCAATAAGCAAAAATCTCAAACTCGCTTATTGCCTTACATTCTTCTAAGACTCGCAAAAATTTATTGTAATCCTCGCTGTCTTCAAAGATTTGCTGCCTGTTAATTCCGCGCAAAATTATATGATATATTCCGCTATTGCTCTTTTTTCTTGCTTGTCTAGGCATTTTTATCACCAATAATACAATAACATAAACATCAGTATTTGTCAATCAGAGAACCGTCCCCTGATTTTCCTGGCTTTTACCACATGCTGAGCAAGATATCATACTTAAAACAATTACAAGCACTACTAATATTCGTCTCATATCGCACTCCCTTTCTACGGCGTAGGCCATGTCATACTACCACAGTTAAAATCACATCCATCAGCAATATGAGCATCCCATGACACTTGGAACAATCAGTATTGAACAATCAGGGGACGGTTCTCTGATTGCGTCTCTGATTGTGCTACTAACCGTCATCTTATCTTATTTGCGTCAATTTAAAGAGTCATTCGACTTATACATTAAATCAATCACAACCTCCTCGGGCATGGAGTTTGAAAAATCAAAAGCAAAATCATCGCGAACCCTAATCGGTTTAAACGAATAAAGCTTAAGACCGTAGTAATAAACAGTAAATTCTCTATTTAAGTTGTTTTTATATGCACTCCTTAACCGTTCAGCGCCGTTAAAGTACAGCTCCGCCTTCAAATGCGCATTGCCGCCATCGAAAGAAAGCTCGCAAAAATCTATATCCTCATCGGTAAAAACCGTTTCCCCCTTTGGAGAAACTACACTGAGCTTGCTGACAAATTTATAGCTGTCATCCTTGCCTTTTCTCTGCGCAAACATCCAGCAGAACAAGTTCCTGTCTCTAAGGGCATAATCCCAAGCATTGTGCCCGACACCGTTAAGGGTTGTGAAATGAATCATTGTGCCGCCGACATCTTTTATAGCATTATACATAACCACAGAGGCGTTATATGAAACTGTTGAATCGGCATCACCGTGATATATCCAAATAGGTATTTTTGCAAGCTGTTCTGCAGCGTTCGGATTTCCCCAACCGCAAATCGGAACGCCGGCTGCGAAATGATCGCTGTAGCTTTCAAGAACCGACCATGTGGCGAATCCTCCCATTGAAAGCCCCGCAACATATACACGGTTTTTGTCACAGGAGTATTCGGATTCTATTTTGTAAAGCAAACGCATTGCCGCGCCGAGGTAGCCTAACTCGTCATTGTTTTCATATTCATCAGTATACCACCAACCGTATTTAGGGCATTGCGGCGCCAATATAATAGCATCATTCAAAAAATCCCCTGCGACATTGAAGGACTTTGAGAGATAGGCTATTTGAGAAGTGTTATTGTCACCCCGTTCGCCGGCTCCGTGAAGCCAGAAGAGAACAGGATATTTTTCAGTAGCGTCATAATCCTCCGGAACATACAATCTGTAAGGAAGGGTTTTCCCGCTTGATGTGTCTTTATATGTTCCGTAGGAAAAGTCGGGCATAGTAAAGCCGATTTTTTTCGTGAACTTGTATACCTGGGTTACCTCTTCAAAGGGTTCATAAACAGTTTTTTGCTCCGAAGCCGCCGACTGAGTTGATGACTTGGAGGATTCCACTTCTGTTGTTTGCACTAAATCCTCAGAAGTAGTGTTTACACTTTCGGTTTTTGATGAGGAAGTACTCGATTTATTTGACGAGGCAGTACTTGAAGCGGCCGATACTTCCTTTTTATTCTCGCTGCTTTCGGTTACATTAATTACTTTAGAAGACACCGTCTCTGTGACGGTTGAGGTAATGCCGCTGATGCTTTTAAAACTTTTACATCCTACGGAAGATATTATAAGTAAAGCGGCGGTTATTAACACAACCATTCTTTTCATTTCGTTTAATCTCCTTAAAGTATATTTACTTGCCTTACATTTATTAGACGAAAAAATCTTTTAAAACTCTCAGCTAATTGTAAAATTTTCCTTTATAATAAAAGGGGACGATTCGCTAATTAAGATGAACCGTCCCCCTGTTTAAATTTTATAAGCCTCACACTTCAAAAGCGTCAATTATAATATCCGAAGAAATTATATTAAAACCGAACTGTGAATCGCTGTTTTTAACAAAAAGTGTAACCGCCTTACCCTCTTCCTCGCCGTCGTGGGAATCAAGTATAACGCTTGTGGTCACGGTGTAGCTCCCGTCCTCGTTAAGCTTTACAGACTCAATCGAGTGCTTATAAACCGTATATCCCCGCGGGATAATATAAACATAGCCGTCCTTTTTAGGAAAACCGGCATTTACAGCGGAGAGATTCTCAACCTCTACGCCGTACATATTATAAAGATAATCGGCTACTCTGCTCTCTTCAACGAACTCATCGTCCGTACCGCCCGCAGCGCAAAGAGCAGTTACTGCACGGTTAACCAAAGCCTCCGGCGAAGCGAGCTCCTCATCATATGCAAAGCTGTGATTAAGCATATTAAGGAAACGGGCTTCAAGAACCTTTTCCATATCGGCACTTTCAGCCGTTATCGCTTTATCAGCCGAGGAATAATCCGCACCGTCCGCAGGATTAGCGGAAATAACCGAAAAAGAGGCCAGCATTACCAAAGCTAACATCAAGGAAATTACATATCTTATCTTCATTTTGCCGCCTCCTACTCAAAATTCTTACATATTAATTATACACAAAAGTCCAAAAAATTGCAGATACAATTCGGTTACAAATTGTATCAAGTTTGTAACATTTTCCCGTCCTTTTACACATAAAATTCTTTGCAAAATGCACGAATTCGACAGATAATATTTGTTTATGACATTTTAATAAAATTTTAATATTTTTATAACAAAAATTAGTTGTATTTGCTAACAGAATGTGTTATAATGATTTCAACAACATATTACCCGCAACAAGGCGCGGTAATTTAAAGGAGTGCATTATTTTGAAAGACTATCCCATGAATCTCACACGGAGCATTGCCCTGTTAGGCCACGGCGGCTCAGGTAAAACCACCCTTGCGGAAGCTATACTCTGCTACGGCAAGGCGACCGAGCGCATCGGCAAGACGACTGACGGCAGTTCTGTTATGGATTTTGACCCCGAGGAGAAAAAACGCAAAAATTCGGTTTCAGCTTCTGTTTATGCTCTTGAAACCGCTAATCAGAAGCTTAATATCATAGACGCACCGGGACTTTT
>CAZRMP010000008.1:0-33678 GCA_964601235.1 uncultured Ruminococcus sp. | reverse complement strand
GTGCTAAGGCAGTTCGGACCTATGAGCATTGAGGATTTGACGGCTATTCTCTCCCTTTACCGCCCCGGTCCTATGGATTCTATCCCGAAGTATATTCACAACCGCCACCACCCCGAGGATATTAAATACGATACGCCCCTTTTAAAGCCGATACTTGATGTAACCTATGGCTGTATTGTCTATCAGGAGCAGGTAATGCAGGTTTTCAGAACCCTTGCGGGCTATTCGCTGGGCAGAGCGGATATTGTCAGGCGCGCTATGGCAAAGAAAAAGCACGCGGTTATGGAGCGGGAGCGGGAATTTTTTATCCACGGCGAAAGGGACGAAAACGGCAATGTATTGTGCTGCGGCGCCCTCAAAAACGGAGTAAGTGAGGAAACCGCAAACAAGATTTTTGACGATATGTCAAGCTTCAGCTCCTACGCCTTTAACAAGGCGCACGCGGCGGCGTACTCCTTTGTGGCGTATAGAACGGCGTATTTAAAATGCCACTATCCCTCTGAATATTTTGCGGCGCTTATGACCTCTATGATGGACAGTAGCGCTAAAATTGCCCTTTATACCGCTGATTTGAAACGGGAGGGCATTAAGGTATTGCCGCCTTCGGTGAATTACAGCCTTGCAGGCTTTACACCCGATGGAAATAATATCCGTTTCGGACTTATGGCGGTAAAAAACCTGGGAATGGGCATAATAGAAAGGCTTATAAAAGAGCGGGAGGAAAAGGGACTTTACACCTCGGTGTATGATTTTTGCCTGCGTAATTATTCCCGCGAGTTTAACAGGAAGGCGCTTGAAGGGCTTATTAAGAGCGGCGCTATGGACGGACTCGGCGAAAACCGCAGACAGATGCTTTATAATATTGAGGGAGTTATGGCGGCTGTGGACAGCGAAAAACGCTTTTCTGCGGAGGGTCAGCTGAATCTCTTTGACGAGATGGGAGACGCTGTAAAATACGAGCCGCAAATTGTAGAGGAAATGCCAACGGAAATGCTTTTGTCCCTTGAAAAAGAGGCTACCGGTCTTTACCTTTCGGGTCATCCCCTTGACGAATATGCAGGGTATCTGTCTTCGGCAAAACTTAACAAGGCTTCCGATATAGCGGCGCATAAATGCCATGACGGGGAAAAGGTAACGGTCGCGGGGCTTGTTTCGGGTTTTAAGGTGCGCCAGCTTAAAAATAACAATCTTATGGGGTCGGGCTTTATAGAGGGTATTGACGGCTCTGTACCGATAACTGTTTTTGCCGCCGCGCTTTCGGAGTGCCGCTCGCTTCTTACCTCTAATGAGCCGCTTGTGATTATCGGCAGAATTTCCGAGCGGGAGGACAGGGATGCCGAAATTGTGGTTGACAGGGTAGAGAAAATACCCGAAGCGGCAAAGGGTATTAAAGCTTCAAAATACAAAAGCGGGCTTTATTTAAAGGTTAAGAATACCGAGTGCGAAGAGTTCGCTAAGGTAAGGGAAATTTTAGCGCGTTTTCACGGAAACAGTAGGGTTTTCATATATTGTACCGAAACGGGTAAGAAGCTTGAGGCTCCCGAACGCCTTAAAATTACCCCGTCAGAGCCGCTTTTTTCGGCCTTAAAGGACATTTTGGGAAAAGAAAATGTGAAATTTATAAAATAGGCAAAAAAATTGTTGAAAAATTAACAAATATGTTTTATACTTATATCAATAATGTTTTTTCGGAGATGATCTTATGAATACAATAGGTGTGCTCACAAGCGGCGGCGACGCGCCGGGAATGAATGCCGCGGTACGCGCGGTTGTAAGAACGGCAATAGCAATGGGTATGAAGGTTAAGGGTATCCACCGCGGATATAACGGACTTATCGAGGGGGATATTATTGATTTGGATGTCCGCTCGGTATCGGATATAATTCATCGCGGAGGTACAGTGCTTTATACCGCAAGAAGTCCCCGCTTTAAAACCGAAGAGGGTATGCAAGAGGCAATTGATAACTGCAAAAAGCACGGTATTGAGGGCATTGTGGTAATCGGAGGAGACGGTTCTTACCGCGGCGCGCGCGACCTTTCTTTGCGCGGTATTCCCTGCGTGGGAGTTCCCGGCACTATTGATAACGATATTTCCTCTACCGAATATACAATCGGCTTTGATACCGCTATGAACACCGCTATGGAAATGGTGGATAGGCTTCGTGATACTTCCCAGTCTCACGACCGTTGCTCGGTTGTTGAGGTTATGGGAAGACACGCGGGATACTTAGCGCTCCAGACGGGTATCGCCGTAGGCGCTACCGCTGTTTTAGTGCCTGAGATTGAGTTTAATATTGAAAATGTTATCAAAAAGATTAAGGAAACTCAAAAAACAGGTAAAAAGCACTTTATTATCGTTGTAGCCGAGGGTGTCGGCGGCGTTGAGGAAATCGCAAAGAAGATTGAGGAAGAAACAGGGGTTGAGTCGAGAGCTACTGTTTTAGGCCATGTTCAGCGCGGCGGTAATCCGACCATAAGAGACCGCGTTATGGCTACCGAAATGGGCTACGCCGCAGTTAAGCTTTTGAATGAAGGCGTCGGCAACCGCGTTATCGGCTGGAAGAAGGGCGAAATCGTTAATTACGATATTTACGAGGCTCTTAATATGAAGAAGCCCTTTGACGATGAGATGTACGAGATAGCCAATACTACTTCAATTTAAGATATTTTTTACGCCCGAGAGACTTGTCTTTCGGGCGGATTTATAGGGGGGGAAAATATTGTCGGCAGAAAGGATAATAGCGGGAATGAGCGGGGGAGTTGATTCCTCGGTTTGTGCCGCTCTGCTTTTAAAATCGGGATATGATGTGTCGGGCGTTACTCTTCGCCTTTATGACGGTGAGGATTATGACGCGGGACTTACTAAAACCTGCTGTTCTCTTTCCGACGCGGAGGACGCCAAAGCGGTTTGTATTAAGCTGGGCATACCCCACTATGTCTTTAATTTTAAGGATAATTTTGCCGACTGCGTAATAGATATTTTTGTAAGCGAGTATATGTCGGGCAGAACGCCGAACCCCTGCATTGAGTGCAATAGAAAGATTAAGTTTGCGGCAATGCTTGACAGGGCTAAAACCCTCGGTTACGATAAAATTGCCACGGGTCACTACGCGATTGTAGAAAGGTCGGAAAACGGGCGGTATCTTTTAAAAAAAGCGGCGGATAAATCAAAAGATCAGACATATGTGCTTTACTGCTTAACCCAAGAACAGCTTTCCCGCACACTTTTTCCCTTGGGAGAGCTCACAAAGGCACAGGTTCGTGAAATTGCCGCCGAAAACGGCTTTGTAAATGCTAAAAAGCCTGACAGTCAGGATATATGCTTTGTCCCCGATGGGGATTATGCCTCGTTTATTGAACGGCATACGGGCAAAACAGCTAAGAAAGGTGATTTTACCGATATAGACGGCAATGTTTTAGGCAAGCATAAGGGTATTATCCGTTATACCGTGGGTCAGCGCAAGGGGCTTGGAATTGCCCTCGGCAAGCCGCAGTTTGTAATAAGTAAAAGCGCCGAAACCGATGCTGTTGTACTTGGTGATGAGGATAAGCTTTTTTATAAGCGGGTGCTTATAAATCGGACTAATTTTATTCCTTTTGATAATTTAGAGGAGAAAATGCGGGTCACAGCAAAGCTTCGATACCGCCATACCGAACAGCCTGCGGTGATTTATCCCGCACAGGACGGTATTATTGTGGAGTTTGATGAGCCCCAGCGCGCGCCGAGTCCGGGTCAGGCGGCGGTATTTTATGACGGCGATATTGTAGTCGGCGGCGGAACAATCGTGAAAGGAATTGACTGATATGAACGAGAATATAAAAAAGGTAATGGCAAGCCTTGAAAGCAATAATATTAATGCGGTTTATGCCGAAACCAAGGCAGAGGTCTGTGAAATTGTAAAGAATATGCTTTTTAAAGGAGCGGTTATAACCGCGGGCGGCTCAATGTCCCTTAAAGAAAGCGGTGTTTGGGATATTATAAACTCACCTGAATACGATTTCCGTGACCGCACGGCGGCGGGAATTACCGATGAAGAAAGGCAAGAGGCATTTAAGTCGGCTATTGGCTGCGACTTTTTCTTCTGCTCGACAAATGCCATAACCGAAAACGGCGAGCTTGTAAATGTTGACGGAAACGCGAACCGTATTTCCTCTATCGCTTTCGGACCTAAAAAGGTTGTTATGGTTGTGGGTGTTAATAAGATTGTTAAGGATATAGACGAGGGCCTGTTAAGAATAAAGAAAATTGCCGCGCCGAAAAATGCGGTAAGGCTTAACACCGGCACTCCCTGTCAAAAATTAGGGCATTGTATTGCCTTGGAAAGCAGTGATTGCCCCGCTATGACAGAGGGCTGTAAAAGTCCCCGCCGTATGTGTATTGAGTACCTTATTTCGGGATTTCATAAGGAAAAAGGCCGTATGAATGTAATTCTCTGCGGCGAAACGCTGGGTTATTAAAATAAATTAAACGGCATATCTTTTATTAGAAAATCTGTCTTTTAAGGGGTGTGCCGTTTTGAAAAAGATAATTGCTTTTATACTGGTTTTGTGTCTGATGTCGGGGATATGCGTTTCTGCAAAAGAATCGGTTACGGTGTCGAGCGAGTGTGATATTTCGGATGTTGATGTTCCGCTTGACAGCGCTCCTGTAAACGCCGCAATCGGTCAAACGCTTGATATTAAGGCGAAATCGGTCGTGCTTATGGAGCCGAATACGGGCAAGGTGCTGTATGAGTCCAATTCCGATGAAAAGCTCCCGCCCGCGTCCATTACCAAAATAATGTCGCTTTTGCTTGTAATGGAGGCAATCGACCGAGGGGATATTTCACTTGAAACCGTTGTGACCGCAAGCGAGCATGCCTGCAGTATGGGCGGCTCCCAGATATGGCTTGAGCCGGGCGAGACTATGACGGTAAACGATCTTTTGAAGGCGGCGGTGATAGCTTCGGCAAATGATGCCTGCGTAGCATTGGGCGAGACCGTTGCAGGTAGTGAAGAAGGCTTTGTTGCCCTTATGAACGAGCGCGCAGGAGAGCTTGGTATGACAAATACACATTTTGTCAACTGTACGGGGCTTGATGCCGAGGGACATTTAACATCTGCTTATGATGTCGCTTTAATGTCGAGCGCGCTTATAAAGCATGAGCTTATTAAGGACTATTCCACCGTTTGGATGGATACGCTCAGGGACGGAAAAAGCGAGCTTGTAAACACAAATAAGCTGGTGAGATTTTACGAGGGCACAACAGGACTTAAAACGGGTACAACCGGGGCGGCAAAGTACTGCCTTTCGGCAACGGCAGAGCGTAACGGGCTTGAGCTTGTGGCGGTAGTAATGGCAGGGGAAAGCAGTAACGACCGATTCGGTGGGGCTAAAAAATTGCTGGATTACGGCTTTGCTAACTATAATTATTCGAGTATTGACGCGGGATTAGAGGGGAGACCTAAGCTGGAGGTTTTAAAAGGAACTCAAAAAACGGTTGAAGTTTGCCCGCAGAGCACACTTAATGTTTTACTGCCTAAATCCGCATCGGGCAAAATAGAGCGCAAAACCGTTTTGAGCGAGAATGTCACCGCGCCTGTTAAAAAAGGCGATGTTTTGGGTACGGTCACCGTAACTCTTGACGGCGAGCAATTGGGCGAAATTCCCTTGGTCGCAAAAAACAGCGTAAAAAGGCTTACTTTAGGCGTTACATTGGCTTGGATTTTAAAAGGATTATTTCAATTATGAAAACTTTTAATGAATATGCGTTTTTTATCTTGAAAAAGTGTAAAATATATTGTAGAATATAATAAAAGAATTTCAAAAGAACCAGGGGTTTAAAATGGCACTTAAATTTAACTCAGCATACGCAAAGGATTTTATCAGGGAAAATGACCTTAAGGGTCTTGAGGCTCAGGTTAATGCCGCGCACGAAACCGTGAACGCGAAATCGGGTCTTGGCAATGACTTTTTGGGTTGGGTAGATTTACCTGTTAATTATGATAAAGAAGAATTCTCCCGCATTAAGGCGGCGGCCGCTAAAATCAGAAAAGATACCGATATACTTATCGTTATAGGTATCGGCGGCTCTTACTTGGGTGCGAGAGCGGCTATAGAGTTCCTTAAGGGACCGTATTACAACAATCTGCGCGATGGCGCTCCCGAAATTTATTTCGCAGGCAACAGCATAAGCGGGGCTTATCTTTCGGATATTATGGAGCTTTGCAAGGGTAAGCGCGTTTCGGTAAACATTATTTCCAAATCCGGCACAACAACCGAGCCTGCTGTGGCTTTCAGGGTGCTTCGTAAGTATCTTGAGGAGCAGTACGGTGAGGAAGAGGCAGCAAAACGCATCTATTGCACCACCGATAAGGCTCGGGGTACACTTAAAAAGCTTGCCGACGAAAAGGGCTATGAATGCTTTGTAGTACCTGATGATGTAGGCGGCAGATTCTCGGTTTTGACAGCCGTGGGTCTTCTTCCCATCGCCGCGTCAGGTGCGGATATTGATAAGCTTATGTCGGGCGCGGCGGCGGCTATGGTCGAATATAACCAGCCTGATATGTATAAAAATGACTGTTATCTTTATGCGGCGCTCCGCAACGCTTTTTACCGCAAGGGCAAGGCTGTCGAGCTGCTTGTAAGCTATGAGCCGCGCTTTACAATGATGGCGGAATGGTTTAAACAGCTCTTCGGCGAGAGTGAGGGTAAGGACAATAAGGGTCTTTTCCCCGCATCTGTCACCTTCTCAACCGACCTTCACTCAATGGGTCAGTTTATTCAGGACGGCAGCCGTGTAATGTTTGAAACGGTAGTTACTTTCGGCGAGAGCGATAAGGATATTACTATCGAGGCCGAGAGCGACAACGGCGACGGACTTAACTTCCTCGCGGGAAGGACTATGTCCTATGTTAATTCCAAGGCTTTTGAGGGTACGGTGCTTGCCCATACAGACGGCGGAGTTCCTAACCTTGTTATAAATGTAGATAAGCCCGATGAGGAAAACTTAGGCCGCCTTATCTATTTCTTTGAAAAGGCGTGCGCGATTTCGGGCTATATGCTGGGCGTAAATCCCTTTGATCAACCCGGTGTTGAAAGCTACAAGAAAAATATGTTTGCTCTTCTCGGAAAACCCGGTTACGAGGAGCAGAAGGCGGCGCTTGAAGCCCGTCTTAACGGATAAACCAAATTTTGAAGAAACTGCTTTTGCAGTGAAATAAAAAAGGAGTTGTTACAAATGATTAAACTCATTGTCGGAAAAAAAGGTTCGGGTAAAACCAAAAAGCTCGTAGATATGGTGAACGCCGCGGCGGAAACCAGTCTCGGCAATGTTGTATGCATTGAAAAGGGCGATACTCTTACTTATTCCGTTACATATAAGGCGCGCCTTATTGACGCGGAAAGCTATGGCATTTCCGGCTACGGCGAGTACTTCGGTATGGTAGCGGGAATCAAGGCAGGCAACAACGATGTTACCCACATTTTCGGTGATGCTACACTTCGGATCGGCGAGCGTGATTACGATAAGCTTGCCGCCTTCTTAGAGAGAATTTCGGTAATCTCGGATGTTGAGTTTATATTTACTGTTTCGGCTGATAAAGAGGAGCTTCCGAAGAAGATTTTCGACCTCGCAGAGGTTTGCTGAAAAACGTTATAACATTAGAGCCCCCACAAAGCTTGGGGGCCTTTTTTGATATAAAATGGAGACTTATATGAAAAACAACCTGCTTTATAATAAAACCGTAATTATTACGGGTGCCTCAAGCGGAATTGGCAGAGGAATTGCAGAAAAGCTTATCAAAGAATACAACTGCACGGTCTTAGGAATTGCCAGGAGCAAAGAGAAAATGGAGAGCCTTTCTGAAGAGCTCGAACAGTATGCGGAAAAGTTTTCATATAGCCTGTTTGATGTGTCAAATAAGGAAAACTGGAAAAATTATCACTCCTACCTAACGGAAAACGGAATCAAGCCCGATATTCTTATTAACAGCGCGGGAATTTTGCCCGAATTTAAAAAGGCAGAGAACTTTTCTGTAGAAGAAATCGAGCGAACAATGAACATGAATTTTTACGGAGCGGTGTATTCTATGAAAGAACTGTTGCCGCTTATTCTCAAATCCTCAACGCCTGCGGTTGTAAATATCGATTCCTCGGCGGCGTTTATGCCTCTTGCGGGAACTTCCGTCTATTCTGCGAGCAAGGCGGCGCTCAAGGCCTTTACCGAAGCGGCAAGAGAGGAGCTTCGCGGCAGATGTTATGTCGGCCTTATCTGCCCCGGGTTTACTAAAACCGATATTTTCCGCAGTCAAAACCTGACAGAGGAAAGGGAGCAAAAAATAATTAACGCTGTCAGCACCTCCTGCGACTATGCGGTTAAAAGGATTGTCAAAAGTATTGCAAAAAAACGGGAGCTTACCGTAATCGGTACAGACGCGCAGTTTATGAAGCACATAGCAAGGATAATGCCCGTCAAAGGCGGAAGAATGATAAGCACAATTTTGAAAAAATCGGGCTTTAAATTGTTTGACGGCTTGAATTAACGGTGAAATAATAAAAAAATTTAAAAAAGGTCTTGACAATATTAAAATATGGGGTATAATAATACTACTGTGAAAATTTTGGGGAATTGTGTAACGGTAGCACGACAGACTCTGACTCTGTTTGTTGGGGTTCGAATCCCTATTCCCCAGCCAAAGTCAAATAATCCGAACATTGTCATCAACGGTGACACGTTCGGATTATCGATTTTTATACCCAATTTAGCAAATACATAACGTCCAAGGGCAGAGAGTTTTCGCTCTCTGCCCTTGTGTGCGTTTTAAGCCGTTTTATCGGCGGTATGTGCCTTTAGTTTGGCTTGTTCGGCTTTCCACTCCTCATATTCCTTTCGCCCTTCCTCGCTCTCAAAGAAGGCTTGAATTTGCGGAAGGAAATGCCTTGCGAGGATTTCCAATTCGTGTTTTGGAATATTACTTCTGTTTGCTGCCATAAGGCAACACGGCTTTTAGTTTATCTGTTGTCGGGTCATTCCTCCTTACATATTCATTTGCATACCGCCATCATCGTGGCTGTCTTGAGTTTGTTTTTTCTTCTGCCCGCGCTTGCGTTCACGGACATATTTCGGATTGTACTTGTCATTATCGTTGCCTCCGATCATCGCAAGATCAGCTGCAAGATACAGGCTATTAGCGGCAATATCGATCCAATCGCCGCCCATTTCAGCCTGAGCCTCCACGGTGTCAAGTCCCGTGCTTTCAGCTCGTCCTTCATATTCTTCAGTTCGGTATGCATCATTTCCCTCAATCGGTCGGTCTGATTCGATGATTGTACCTCTACTGAATATCGTATCGAGTTCATTCCTTCCGATACAATTCTCCGAGCCTGAAACAGGTTGTCCTCGACCGTCCTGGTCATTATATTCTTCAAGCCTTCCTGCGTCGGCAGCTTGGATATCAAATCCGTGTTCCGCACAATGGCGTTCCCAGTCTGTGAGATATGCTCCGCCAATAGATTGTATTGCTCGGGCTTGAGCATCAGGTAGATTGGCTGTATCGGTTCGGTCAAAGCATCTACCGTCTTCTCGGTTATCGTTTGTATTTGGTTGATCTGTTTTAACTGCTCCATATTCATAAGCAAATAATTCCTCCATATTATTTTTTAAATATTTATCATCAAGTAATCGGTTGTCCCGAAAACGCTGACCGTCCGGTATGGTATAGGTGATATACTTGTAATGGTCCATCCACTTAACACCGTATCCGAGTTTTTGCATTTGCTCAATAAACTGATTTTTGTTACGGCTTTTGGATACCGCATAGTCTATTGCATTTGTCAGCCTCAGCTTTTTACTGTTACCTCTCAAAGCTGCATGGTACTCCCGTTGATTCAAAGACCTTTGTTTAGGTTTTTGATACGGTTTAAGTATCTCTAACCCAAACTGCTGACAGATTTCATCCGACTTATGCCGTAGCTCTTCCAAACCTTTTTCATTTATCTGGATTTTCAAGCCTGTTTCACAGTTTACCGAGTTGACAACGAAATGATTGTGCCAGTGGTCGCGGTCAATGTGCGTTGCTACAACAACCTCGAATCCGTCAAAGGCTTTTGCCGTTTCCAAGCCGATTTGGTGTATCTGCTCAGGCGTCGCACCACAGTCCGGTTTAAAGGACTGAACATACTGCTTGAAGAATACACCCTTTGCTTTACCGTATTGATGCTTGGTAGCCATAAATTCCTCAAATGCTGATTCGGGAACACAGTTCTGACCGCTGACAAGCTTGATGCCGTCTAACACTGTTTTCTTATCCTGCATCACATAATCAAGCACCCGCTTCATAGCCGTGGCGGATTGTGTTTTCTCGGAAATTGCCGTAAAGGTAGCCATCAGCCGCACCTCCCGACTATCTCATTAAGTGTAGTCAGAACTTCGGCATATTGAGCTTTCAGCTCTCGCAGATCAGGACAGACAATCTTGCCCATATTGCAGAGGGTTGTCAGCTGATTGATATTTCTACCGATGGCTTTCTGCTCTTTCAGCACATCACTGAGACCGTTTATGACAGTGACAGGCTTGTTCATTGCCGCTGCTGTTACAAACTCGGTGAAGTTCATATTTGCTTTTTCAGCTTTTCTTTTGATTGCCGCGTAATCGCTCTCACGAAAACGCATGGCAATCATTTTTGTTTTGTTGTCGGTTTTAGTTTTATCCTCTCTTTCTGCGGGTCACACCGCTGTAAAATAATTGGGGTTCGGGGCTTGCCCCGACAAGCTGTTTGTATGCGGCGGCCGTAAGGACGGCGTATATACAAACAATATGCTTGCCTATCCCTACGGGATAGAATTCTTTTGTAACATCCATATTTATCGTCAGCTCCTTTCAACTGATATGTAAAAATCCCTGCGTGAAAACTGTATGGATATACCTCGACAGTTCCCGCGCAGGGATTGAGTTTTTATTATGCTTTTGTCAAAGTACATACCGCAGAGGATAAAATAAGTCTTACGCTGTCAAGCCGACCCTTTCGGCTGTGTTCCGCGATAAGACTTATATATGTCCTATTTGATTGGATTGTCATTATACCGGAGAATTAAAATTTTGTCAAGGCCAAAAATAAATTACATTTCTCCTGCCGTTTCAAGCCCTTGTGTTACTTCGATCATAATCCGTACCGCAAGGATAAATCCTTCTCTGAAAGCACCAAGTTCTGTTATTCCACACAACTCACTTTGGCAGTCTTTAAACCTTTCAAAGACCCTTTTCTGCTTCTCTGTGAAACCTGCATCTCCTCATATTTTTCATTTTCACAAATACGCTTTATATTATGTCTTGACAACTAAATCGAATGGACTATTTTGAGTGATTTCTTATTCTTTTGGAAACATATTATTTCAGTTCATTCAGAAAATAGAAAATTTATTAAACCAATGGTTGATGGAATATTTTTTGATGTTGGTTGACATTTGATAGAAAATGCGATACTGTTCTCAATCACACAGGGCTTTATGAATACCGACACGGCAAAATGCTGATGCACTTGAGATTTATCTTTGAAGCATTAAGTGAATTAAAGAGTCCCGGAGAATATATGCGATACTATCGCCAACTGCGTGGGCTCACCACAAGGCAACTTGCAAAGAAGTTAAACATTGTCCCTGCAACAGTTCTTGCTTATGAACAGGGTCGTTTTCCGATACCGTATGAAATTTCCATAGCTGCGGCTGAAATGCTGCATATATCCGAAGAACTGCTGTTTGATGATTTTTGTGCTTTCATCAGTGCGCCATATACGGAACTATTACATACGGTCAGAAAGCGCCATGGACTTAACCAAGTTGATTTTGCTGAAAATGCCAGTATTTCTCCAAGTATCTATGCGAAATGGGAGTCGGGCAGCCGCAGACCGTCAAGAAAAATGTATCAGCTACTAAAAGCTATTTATCCCGAAATATAATATTGAGCGTGCTCACCCGAAACGGTGGGTACGCTCATTTTTATCCGCACATTCGATTTTCGTGATTACTTATATTACAATAATTGCAGAAATCAAAAGGAGAAACGGTGATGAAGCAAAAATACTATCTTGTACTAAACAATCAGGAACGGCGCTGTGTGATTGAAAGCTTGAACCAATTAAGAAACAAACTTATTGCTGACGGCAAGTATACCGATGCGGTGGACGAGGTTCTGCTTAAAATCATTGGAGCAAAGCAAAAGAAATTTAAAGTAATTTTCAAGGAGGCGTGATCATGGAAAAGTACATTTTTGACGAAAGAAACGGTCTTTGGTATGAACTACAAGGTGACTACTATCTACCGTGTTTGAAACTACCTGAAGAAGAACAACAACCTATCGGTATATGGGGACAGCGGCACTTGCGGTATATCAAGCAGTACCGCAAGATGCTTTACACCAATCTGCTGACAAGCGGCAAAATGAACAGATACCTCGCTGACATTGACAAACAAGCTGAGGAGATGTTTTCTCGTCTGGTAAAACAGACGGCAGAGCGTGAGGGTGTAACCGAAACACTCAAAGCAGAAAATCAAATGGTATGGGTTGGTAAGATGAACAATATACGAAACCGAGCGATTGAAATCGTAAACAATGATATTATCTACAATCCAACATGATTAATATATCACAGTCAAACAAAGACCGTCAAGCCAAACACGACTTGACGGTCTTTATAGTGTTAATCGCTAATATGGTTTTTCTTTTTTCTGTAAACTACTGTTCCAAGTGTACCTGCACCGGAAACGAACAGCAATGCGAACCAAAGCGCAAGATTGCTGTTATCGCCCGTTTGCGGACTTGTGGTGTCCTTGCCACCCGTTGGCGTAGTGGTATCGGTTTTATCAACTTCTGTTGGCTTTGTCTGCTCCGAGGCTGCTTTCTTAACCTCAAAATTCGTGCTGCATTCACCGTCTGTATAGACGACAGTGAGTTTGTGTGTTCCGACAGGAATCGTTTTGAGGTAATCGGCTTTCAGCGTAACTACCGTGGAACCGGACACCGCCGTATAATTCTTTGCATCAATCAGCGTACCGTCTACCTTGACGCCTGTGAACTTGCTGAAATCACCGTTTGCACGGAAAGTAAGTGTTCCATCACTGTTTTGCGTCCACGTTCCATTTGCGCCCTCGATGATTTTATAATTAGGCGTTTCGGTTCGTCTTTCAAGACCCTCAATAGCCGCTTCAATTGCCGCTGCCATTGCGTCAACCTCCGCCTGCTCAGTGATGTCCTTGTCACGGACAACCGCATTCACAGCCGCTTCTACCTTGCTAAAATCCTTGTAATCATCCTTGTTAAGAGCGTTTACCTTTGCGATAGCCTCGTCCACCTTGCTGTAATCAGCTTTGGCGTTTGGTATGTCGCTCTGTTTGTAATCGCATTCATACGCAGCTAAAGTTCCAGAAACCTCGCACGCGGCAAGCAGTATAGCTTTGCCTGTTTTACTGTCTGATGAGTTGATAAAGCAGAGTCCTTCGGGAGATACATCACCCTTAATTGCTTCGTCAAATTCGCGGGAATTGATATAGTTTGCAAATTTGGCATTTGCGGGGTCGGTAATGTCGTAAACCATGATTCCGCCGATTCTTTCAAGAGCAATAAAGGCAAAGGTTTTATTTCCTATAACACCTGTAACTACACTTTCAGGTTCAGGCCCTTTTTTGCCCGAACGGTTGTCGATGCTTATTTTATCGTTTGAGGCGTTGAAATAGTCTGCAAGTTTGTCCGCAGTTATTTCTTCAAAGTCACTGCCGCTGTCGAATACAAGCACGAGACCGTTATCGGTTGCTTCATAAATTGAGAAGGAGCGTCCGCCGAATACATAGGCTTTATCACTGTCAAGACCGTCCCACATATTTGCGTTGAACCAAACGACCTTTTTATCAAGGGTGACATTCCCCGTGGGTGAGGTCACATTTTCATATTCGTTGTCAAGACTTGCCCAGTCTGCGCGGCTGTCGCCCTCGTTAGCGGTAAGCAGATAGGTTTTTCCACCGATTTCGGTTACGGATATACCATCGGGCATCTTAATTCCATAAACACCCGGATAATTCTTAATCTCAACCGCATCGTTCTTCTGAAGGTCAACCTTTGTTACACCGTAATCCTGGAAACCGAGGGGATATACGCCTGTAAATTTGCCCGAAGCGATATCAAGCACCGCTATTGCGTTTGCCTCCTGTAAGGAAATGTAGGCGGTATTGCCGCTTACCGCAATGTATTCAGGCTCAAAATCAGTGGAGGGCTGTGTGTTCTTCTGAATCAGCACGCCTTTTGCCGTAAGCTCGTCCCGCTTTTGGTCAAAGCTGTCAAAGTATACGGTATTTGCCGTAAGTGCGTTATCTTCTCCGATTGTAACAATGCTTACAGAGCCTTTCGGGTCTGTGCCGTTCACGCCCTCCCGCGGCTCGCCCTCGTCGGCGGTAAGAATTGTGTTATTGTCGGCAAAGGTTATCATATCGGGCTGAACGCCGACCTTGACGGTGGAAAGCAGGGTAAGCGAGCCGTCCTGTCCGCAGGAGAATAGCGCGGCAACACCCTTGTCCGCATAATTCTCAGCCTGAATAGCCACAGCAAGCCTTTTTCCGTCAGGGGAAACTGCAACAGAGGTTATATCGCCGTAAGTAAATCCGCTTACAAGCGCTTTAATATCATATTCTGTGCCGGTTAGCTCCTTAACCTTATCACCTTCGGTATTTCCGTTTAAATCCACGGCGATTAGCTTGCCCTTAACGCCGCTTACGGCATAGGCATAACCGTTTTCGGGATTGTAGGCTACAATTTCAAGGCTTCCGCCGTCGGCGTTCATAGCGCCTGAATTATATCGGGCGGTAAGCTCTAAATTAACCGTGCCGTCCGAGTTGAAGAATCCCTTCACACGGACATCTCCTGCTACCACGGGAGTATAGGTCGGTTCTTGGGATGCAGTATGAACACTTCCGTACTCACCCTTGCTGTTGCGGGGAGCGTTAGCCTGAACATACGCTTCGTTTACCGTTACTGATTCTTTTTCCCATACAACCAAGCCGAAATCGCCGTGGTCTACACGCTTAAGAGACTTCTGCTTTGATATTTTGGTTGCATCGCTGTTTCCCGCAGTCACGGAATCAACTGCTGTTCCGTCCTTTATAAGTTCGATTGTATAGCTCTTGTTGCCAATAACCCAATCACAGGACTTATCGGCATCGGGCAAATCGTAGGTCAAATATTCGTCTGTAGTAACCTCCGCCGCACCGACTATAAGATAGGAGCCGTTTGCGGGGATTACTCCGTTAAGAGCAAGAGTTTTATCGCCGTACTTAAGTGAGTAAGCCGAAAGGTCTATTTCAGCATTTGACGGATTGTAAAGCTCAATAAAGCTGTTGGAAATCGGAGTTTCGCCCTTTCCTCCGCCGCCGTAAACCTGGTCGATAATCGGGTCTACAGCCTGTGTTCCGCTGTTTTTCTTGATTGTAAAGGTATCAATTACACTCATATCCGATACGCGGTAGGTGGTGATGGTGAACGCGGAATCGGAAACTGTTAATTTGGAAATGTTTGCGCTGTTCTCCTGATTCTGAACCGCAGAGAACGGGAAGGTCTCATTTAAAATACCGTAGGTCTTTGAACCCGAGCCTGAATTTGCGGTAATATAAAGGATACCGTCGGGATCGTTAACTGCCGTGGGAGCCTTGTCCTCTCCGTTGCCGTATTCATAACCCTCAAATTCGGTTACGGGCGTTGTGCCGTCCATAATATATGTTCTGCAATACACATGGTCGTGACCCGTGAGCACCGCGTCAATGTCAAACTCCTCTAAAACCGGAATAATCAGATTCTTGAAGCCGTTTGCATTATCGATATAACCGTCGTGAGCGTGGGAAGCTACGGTGAACAGAGTGTGATGGAACACTGCCACCTTCCATGTGATGTTTTTGTCCTTTGTCGCTTCAACTGCGGCCTGTATAAACGCCCTGTGACCGTTGACGGCCTCTTCACTCTGGGCATTGCTGTTAAGAACAAGGAACAGCGTATTATTGTAAACAAAGTAATAGTCGCCGCCTGCCGCTGTTACGCCGTATTCATCGGATTCGTTGGCGATATTGAAATGCTGAGAGTAAGCATTAGAGGAAGAATCGTGATTTCCGATTGCGGTAGCAACGGGTAATCCGAACAATACATTGTGTTCAAGATAACCGTCATACTGCGCTTCGTCCGAAGCGGTGTTCACCTGATCTCCCGCAGAAACAAGGAATGAGATATCAGAGAAAAGCTCGCTGTCTGCCGCAGTATTTAAGGTGTTTTCCCAACCCGCGGTGTCGCTTGCGGTATTTCCAGCGCCGATTTGCGGATCACCGACCAAGGCAAAGGAAAACTCACCGTCTCCGCCCGTGGTGAAGGAATATATTTGTCCTTTCTTTCCGTTATTGCTTAACTGATAATAATAGGTTGTGTTGTGCTTAAGACCTGTCGCCGCCGCTTTGCAGCTATACTGACCGTCATTAGCAAGAGAAGCGGTCGCGGCAAAGGTGTTTCCGTTTGTCATATCGGGGTTTTCGGATACCGTAACCGAGGCACTTTCAAGTGACGAATACCAGGTGAAGTTCACTTTACTTTCATCTGCGCCTACCGACAGGCTTATGTTGTTTTGGTAAACGACCTCCTCGGTAGAAAGATACAGTCCGCCGAAGGAGAACCAAACATCCGAGCTTGTTTTGCGCCCGTTGTGCAGTTCAACGGCAATGGTGTTTTCGCCGTTATGAAGCAGACTTAAATCCACAAGGGAAATTTGAAGGGTGTCGGGTCCCTGATTGGAACCGCCGTACTGCAAATTGGCGTCGAAGCCGTGTCCGAGTGAATTGCCGTTTTCATCGCAGGCATTATCGTAACCCGCCGCAACTCGCTGACCGTTGATGTAGACGATTACTCCGTCATCATACTCAAGCGAACCGATAAGCTTTGTATATCTTTCAAGATTGCTTATGTTAAAGGTCGAGCGGAAAAAATACGCCGGGGTATCGTTGCTTGCGTCACAGCCCTCAAGAACTGTAGCGGCGGTACGGGTGCTGTCATATGCCGCACCGCCTCTTTTTGAACCAAAAGGACCTGCGGCGGTTTTCCAACCGTTGGTATCAAATCCTTCTGTCGTCCAAGCCGTGCGGTTATAATCGGTTGCGGAGGAATTTCCCGCAGGGTCGGTGTTGTTGTCAAGATATTTCCATGACGCTGCCCCGTCAAGTAATACTGTATCGGTTGAAAAGCTCAGCTCATTCATGGCAAACCATATATCGGAGCTGTTGTCGTAATGGTTGTGCACCTCAACCGCAACAATATTCTCGCCGTTTTTAAGAGCGTTAAGTACGGCTATATCGGTAATTTCAAAGCTATCGGTACTATTTGCCTTGTTTGCTGAGTAGCTGCTATTTGAGTCGCACCCTGATTCATTAAAGGCGGCGACCTTTACGCCGTTAATGTATATGATAGCGGCATCATCGTAAGAGATACTTCCCTTGATTGCCGTTACGGCAGACGCCTTATTCACATTAACTTTAGTGCGAAAATAATATGTGGGATAGTTGCTGGCATCGCCTGGGCAGCCTTCAAGCTTAACCGCCGCTCCGCTGTATGCGCCGTCGTTCTTCGCGCCGAAACCGCCCACACCCGTTTTCCACGCGCTGTCATCAAAATCCGTTGCAGTCCACGCCGTGCGATTATATCCCGCATCCGATGGGTTACCTGCCGGATCGCTGTTGTCGTCCAGATAAGACCATACCGTGGTACCGTCAATACTATCCGGCAGCGTTTGTCCAGCCGTCGCAAAGGCATTGAAAGCCAATGACAGCAGAAGAACAAACGCCAACAAAATACTTGTCAATCGTTTCATTTTTTACTCCTCCAAAATACGTAAGTACTCCCAATCAAAATCAGGCGTTCTTTTTGCCTAACAACCAAACATTATTCTTTCTGCAATTCCAAACCGTCGGTAAATGAGGGATGAATGTATATTCGGCTATCATATTCTCTTAGGCAATTATTATTTTAAGGATGATGTGTAAAATCCGATACCAAAGTTATGTAAAATCTATGTATCAAAGGATTTCTGTAATAGATTGATTTATATTAGATATCCGGTAACATAACAACGGCAGGTTTTTTGCCCTGCCGTTGTTCCTGTTTAAGTATATGTTGTTTTTTCCACGATTTATATTGCCCTGCTACATATATCAATTAATTCACGGATTTAGAAACCTTATGCAGCAAACGGACAAACCGTTTTGTCAGTCTCTCTTTTACCACAACATCTGTCACAGGTATATGCGGTGACTTATCCATAAAATATGCTTGAGAATCAAAGGGAGCAGCGCTGTGCTTGCGGCTGTATGATCCGTCGGAAAGCATAAGGCTTGCTTTAGATGAGTCATTAAGCTGGGAATTAAGCATCCACTTTAATGAAACATGGCAGAAGCTTTATAAAATCAACAAGACAGAGGATATTAAGCACAACATCATCAATACGCTGATTATGGTTGTGAACGTATCAAGCGAATTTTTGGTTCTGACGGTATCGGTGTTCGATGTTGTAAATAAGCACATCGGTATCGGTGATCTGCAATACAATCTCAGTATGGTCTCCCGCTTGAGAAACCAGTCTCAAATGCTGATGAATAATGTAAATAAGTTTCTCAACGACAACACTCGATTGATTGAACTTCAAGAGTTTATGGATATTGAGCCCGAGGTGGAAAAGAGCGGAACACTGAAACCGTCGAATAATCCGAGAATTGAGTTCTGTAATGTATCCTTCCGTTATCCCAATGCGGAGCAGTACGTGCTAAAGGAGTGTTCCTTTACCATTGAACCTCACGAAAAGATCGGTCTGATAGGACTTATCGGTGCAGGAAAATCCACCATCATCAAGCTGATGTTCCGTTTTTACGATCCCGAGGAAGGATGCATCAAGCTCGACGGTGTAGATCTGAAGGAATACGATATTTACGCGGTGCGCAAGGTGTTCGGTGTTCTTTTCCAAGATTATGTCACCTACTGCTTGCCACTACGCGAAATTATTGCACTATCAGACTTTGATGAACGCTTCAATGATGAAAAACTAAAAAATGCTTGCGACATCAGTGGCGCAAGCGAGGTCATCAAGGATTGGGAGAACGGTTTTGATAGCGTTCTTGGCCGATACTACGCAGACAACGGCAAAGACCTTTCGGGCGGTCAATGGCAGCTCGTTGGACTTGCTCGTGCATACTTCAAGGATAGCGAATACATGATTCTCGACGAACCCTCCGCTGCGCTTGACCCAATCTCCGAGGATAGAATCTTTGAACAACTCTATCATTTGAGCGAGGGTAAAAGTTCTGTCACGATCTCGCACCGTCTTTCCAACACAACACTTGCCGATAAGATTCTTGTTATCAGTGATGGACACATTATCGAACAAGGCTCGCATTTTGAACTCTTGAAGCAGAATGGAAAATATGCCAAGCTGTTCAATTTGCAGGCGAGTAAGTATATTTGATTACTGCGGCGCAGTATTTGCACTGTGTAAAGGTGCAAGGTATATTCCAAAAGCAAAACACCACGGATTTTTCTTCCGTGGTGTTTTGACGTCAGGGTTGCTTATTCGGTTGCTGCTATTTTTTCTCTAATTTTGCACGCCGTTCTTTTTGTGTTTGTTTTTTGGGTGTTTAGGGATACACAAATTTTATGAAGGTCGAATTTTGCTTGGTATAGTTTATCTGTGCACTTTTGGATTTTGTTATATTGGTGTAATTATAGATTTGGTGATATTATTTTTTAAACCCAATCCTTATTTTCCATAAACAGCGATGGCGGCAAGAAAAATCTGCCGCCATTTTTGCCGATGTTTGAATTTAAAAAATTTAACTAAACTCTTGAACCATGCTAATGTTTTATCACCATACAATAACCGACAATTAACTTTACTAATCCACAGTTGTATGGTATAATAAGGAAAAAATCAAGAGGAGGTAAAAATGAACGCAGTAATATACGCACGATATTCAAGCGATAATCAGCGCGAGGAGTCTATTGAAGGTCAGTTGCGTGAGTGCAAGGCTTTTGCTAAGAAAAACGGTATTAACATCGTTGGCTCGTATATAGACAGAGCCTTGTCTGCTAAAACCGATAACCGTCCCGATTTTCAAAAGATGATTAAGGATAGCGGTAAAAAACAGTTTGATTGCGTTCTTGTTTGGAAACTCGACCGCTTTGCCCGTAATCGGTACGACTCTGCTCGTTATAAAGCAATATTAAAAAAGAATAATGTTAAGGTTTTATCTGCAACGGAAATTATTTCTGAAGGTGCAGAAGGAATAATCCTTGAATCCGTTTTAGAAGGTATGGCTGAATATTACTCTGCCGACCTATCTGAAAAGGTAGTAAGAGGTTTTACTGAGAATGCATTGAAATGTCATTTTAATGGCGGTACTATTCCTGTTGGATATAAAATAAATAAAGAACGCTGTTTTGAAATTGATAATGAAAAAGCGCCACTTATTCTTGAGGCATTCAAAATGTACGATGAAGGGAGAACAATGCAAGAAATTGCAGACGAACTGAATTTGAAGGGCTTACGCAGTAGCCGAGGTACAATGCTTAATATTAACAGTATTTCAAAAATGCTTTCTAATCGAAGATATAAAGGCGAGTATTATTATCGAGATATTGTTGTTCCTGACGGTATTCCCGCTATTGTTCCAAAGGATTTGTTTGACCGAGTTCAAGAGAAAATAGCAAAGAACAAAAAATCCCCTGCACGAAATAAAGCCGATGCAGAATACATTTTATCCACCAAATTATATTGCGGCAGATGTATGACCTTTATGGTTGGTGAAAGCGGAACAGCAAGAAATAAAAACACCTATCGTTATTACAAATGCCTATCCGCAAAACGTAAGCGTGGTTGTGATAAAAAAGCGGTCAAAAAGCAATGGATTGAGGATATTGTTATCAATCAAATATTAAATGTTATATGGGATGATAATCTGATTGAAGATGTCATTGATTTGGTAATGGAAGTTCAAAAGCAAGATAACACTGCTATTCCACTTTTAAATAACAGCCTAAAAAAAGTTGAAAAAAGCATAAATAATATTGTTTCAGCTATTGAGCAAGGTATATTTACAACATCAACAAAGGCAAGGCTTGAGGAATTAGAAAATCAAAAGCATGACCTTGAAATTCAAATAGCACAAGAAAAGCTTACTTATACACCGCTTACACGAAAAGAATTATTGTTTTGGTTTCACCGTTTTAGAAAAATGGATGTTACTTTACCCGAAAACCGCCGTAGGTTAGTTGACAGCTTTGTTAACTCTATAATTTTATATGATGACCGAATTGAATTCTATTTTAATTTCCGAAAAGGTGCAGTATCTCTAACCTTAAAGGAATTAAAGAAAGGTTCGGATTTACTTGACTCAACTCAGCCATATTGTGGGGGCAATTTAGATACCCACCCCGAAAACCCACTAACCATCACGGTTTGGTGGGTTTTTTCGTGTCTAAAAACAGCTTAGGAAAAAAAGACACCTCAACCACAAAAACAGTGATAGGAGGGATTTGAACTACCGCACCCATTAAAATACGACCTTTTAGGGCAGACTTTACGAGTTAATTCTCATAGAGTCTGCCCTTTTGTTACTAAAATTAATAATATTACAGGATGATGTAAAATGATAGGTTTAACCGTTACAGCCAAAGAAAAAATCTTATGACTTAATTATCACAAGAGATTTATAAGCTACACAATAAACTTTACAATGAACTCAGAATGACGGTTTCCGACCGATAGAAATAACGCTGAACAAGGAAACAGCGAAAAGGTTTGTCCATCGATTTGAAAAGGACGGAACAGTCTATGAGCCCTTACGAGCTACGCTTTCTCAAATTTGGTGTTTAATAATCCACATTAGCATGTCTTCAAACTGAAATGTGCCGGACGCAACATTAAGAACCATATCGGACAGTTCTTGTTGTGTATATTCAAGTTCAATTCCGTTAAGCGATAAAAAGACAAGCATGGCATGTGCACCGATACGCTTATTTCCATCAACAAAAGCGTGGTTGCAAATAAGTCCGTAGCCCAGTCTCGCTCCCTTTTGCTGAAGGGACGGAAAAGTATCAGTATCTCCAAATCCCTGAAAAGGTGCGTTTAAGGCTGAATCCAACAGACCTTCATCTCTCAGACCGTCAACTCCGCCAGTTTCACGAATCAGTTCGCTGTGGAGCATAATTATCTGTTCTTTTGTCAGCTTTTTCACTTTGCAAGCACCTCATAGGCTTGCTTATTCTTTGCAATCAAGCGTTTGGATATAGACATAACATCTTCGTTCGAAGCAAGCTGTTCCTTTTCTGCCTGACTGAACTCTACGATGAGATAGCGCGGAACATTGTTTTTTAAAATAACGGCGGAACCGTTTTCATCAACAAGCCGTGCAACTTTTGAAAAATTTTGATTCGCTTCCGTAATGGAAACAAGATTATTTGTGTTAATATTCAATGATAACACCTCCAACTATAGTATACACATTTAATAGGCGAAATTCAACCTATTTTATAAAAATTTTTGAAAGGAGGTAATATGTCAACCTGTTTTCATCATGGCGTGATGGCTTACGGAAGGTTACCGTGCAAGGAAATCTGTGGTATCACCAATACGAACAAGTAGGCGGTGACGCCATCGACTTTGTCCGAAGGTAGCGTACCTAAATATCCCCGGTCACGGCTTCGCCGAGACAGCCCCATTTGCATATTATCTCTTCATTGAACCTTTGAATTAAATGATTTTGCAATGACTTATTTATGACCGGTTAAAACATTAATTTTATAAATAGTCCGCCCTGAACGGTTCTGTTCTGGAAGCTTACCATATTTGCAATATCGGCATAATACCAGTCCGTCATAGGAACCCTTGTGTGCATTGTATTAAATGCACTGTAAAGCATATGAATAAAGTAATCAAAATCTTCTTCATTATCTGCTAAGCAGGCAGACCATACCAGCCAATCCGATTTTGTATAAGAAGCACGGCTGTCAAGCGGGACACCATAGGGTAACGCTTCTTTTTTGTAGCGTGCAATCTCTCCGGAATAGAATTTGTCTTCAAACAAATTTGTTCTCCAGAGCTTATCCCATACAGAGTTGTATTTGAGGCTGAAGGTATCCGCACGGTCAAAAGCAAGACGGTAGCTTCCGTCGTCATTTTTTGCCCTTTCGCAAATTGACTCGGCATATCGCTTTGCCGTATCATAGAAAGACTTTGCTTTTTCGGCTTCACCCAGATTTTCAAGAATATCCGCAAAGCCCGCAAGACCCATAACGGCCTTCATCGCAAGGTTGACATTGTGAGGCATATGTCCTGCAAAATCGTCTGTGCAAAGCTGATTTGCGGGATCCTCACCGTATTCTATAAGATATTGGCTCCATTTTTCCAAAAGTGCGAAGTGCTCTTTCGCAAAGCTGTAGTTGCCGTCCTGTCTGCAAATAGCGTCAACAAGCACAAGCATATTTTCGCATTCCTCGACAGGCATTTGACCTTCAAGACTTCCCGAATTATATGCCTGACCGTTAAGTAGCGGGTAGGTGCCTACATCGTGTGGTGCAAACTTAAATTCCCAGGCTTTTGAGCCTGCGTACTTAAATATCGGACGAAGCATACCCTTTAAAAGCTCGGTATTGTAAATAAGGTACATCGGAGCACTCGGATAGGTTACATCAACTGTTGCGGCACAGCCGTTTGAAAAACATTCCTTAGAAATATAAATGTTATTTCCTTCTTTGTCTACAGCAAGCTTATGAGCCGCCATAACCTGACGGAAAGCAAGACTTAAAAGTTCGGCATATTCCTCATTGCCTTTATCCAGTGCGTCTTGATAAAGCTTGCGTGAAAATTTGTCGCACTTCTCTGAAACAGCTTCATATTCAGACGCGGCCTCGCTTATTGCTTCTTCTATTGTTTTACCGTCCTTCTTCCAGTAAGCCTTTATCGGTTCTTCGAAATAAATAAGGCTGTCAATATCGTCATATGCGGCAAAAAACAACGCTTCATTCTTAAGCTCGGCTTCGGTATATACCGCATAAAGATTCTCAAAAACCTCTGTACCGCATACGGCGTCTCCGCGTGCTCCTAAGTAAAAATATCCCCAGTCTATTCTTACATTATCACCACTGCGGTTAAGAATCTTTTGTCCGCCTTTACCCATACGTATTGCCGAAACACCGTTAACGCTTACCTCTTCCGCTAAAGCACGGCCTTCGCCCGCCAAATTCAAGCATAGCTCCTCACTTGCCGAAATTTTAGCAGTAACTCTGTGTTCGGCTCCGTCAATGCTTTCGTATGTAAGATAAATGTATGATACGGGTCGCGACGAATAATAAAGACTGTCTATCAAAAGCGGAGTTGTAAAGCGTACGGTGAGCCTTATTCCCGCTCCTTCAAAGGCGAATGATGACGAAAGCGCGTCTATTTCACAGCCTGTCTGCTCCAAAGCCTTATCTGTACTGTTACCTAAAAAGCGGTATTTTTCACCGTCTACGATAACTAAACCTAACATAGCATTTCGGGCACCGGTCCAGTGCGTCGGGAACTTATCGTTTATATTATCTCTGCTCCATACCGAAAAATACGGATCAACCGTTATAAGCGGTATTGCAGGCGCTCTCATTTTCATTTGGAAAATCCCCCTTGAAAGTATTATATATATGTAATATAATTGATTACAGTTATCAAATCAAGTGGATATACAATTCGAAAAAGTGAGGAATAAAAGTTGAAAGAAAAATTGCGATCCTTTCCGAGCGATACCTCGGCGCTTAAAATACCTCTTATCGGAATAACCCTACCCAATCCGAAATACTATATTGTACGACAGAATTCCGCAATAACCGTTGTAGAATATGTACGCTCAGGAACAGGTTATATAATTATTGACGGAGAGCCTACCGAAGTGAGCGCAGGAAAGGTCTATCTGCTTTGTGCCGGTGAAAATCAGGAATATTATTCTTCTGAAGATGATCCGTGGGAAAAAGTCTTTATAAACACGACAGGTCCTTTAGCACAAATAATTCCACAAACATTTGGGCTAAAAGGCTTTAATATTTTTGACGGAGACGGATTGGAGGATATTTTTAAACAGGTTGAGCAAATAGTTGAAAAAACTCCCGAAGCCGACGATTGTAAAAACACAGCCGTATTGTTTTTCAAAGCTATTTATATGCTTGCGAAAAAGCAGCGTGACCTAAAACACAGAGATGAGGCCGTAAAGCTTAAAAGTTATATTGACGGAAATATCCAAAGGATAGTTAAAAACGACGAATTGGCTTGCCTGATTTTCCGCTCGTATGATTACTGCATAAAGCTTTTTACCGCCGAATACGGAATCACACCTTATGAATACCAGCTTAAATGCAAAATAGAGTATACTTGTATGTTGCTTAATAACACAAATATGTCTATAGCAGATGTAGGAGCTGCTGTCGGCTATACTGATCCGCAATATTTTTCCGGACTATTTAAAAAAAGAGTCGGTATGCCACCTTCAGCTTACAGAAAAAGATGAAAATAATTTGAAAAATTAAAGCAAAAATATAACCGGGAGTTTTTGAAAAAACTTTGAAGACGGAAAGTGTATTTTTATGTATAAGAAACTGCTCGGTTATAAAAAGGGTAATGACGTTCGGCCCAAAATCGTACCTTACGGAGCCGAAATAGTGGAACGCATATATGTTATGTATTTCGGCGGTAAAACCACAAGAACGATATCCGAAACGCTGAAAGCCGAGAACATAGAAATCTCCGGTAAGAGCTTTACATTCAGCAGCCATATGATAGAAAACATACGTAGACAAATTGACTGCGATTTTTTGTTTTATAAAATCCAAATTATAAAAAGGGGTCACCGGAGCAATGAAAATCAAGTAAAAAAGGCGTATCGATTTTGCACCCAAGTGAAATTCTAACATAAGCTAAAAAGCAAATAAAATCAGCATTCAAAAGGTGTAAAAATCCTTTATTTATGCGGTTTTACAGCCGTATCTAAATTACACCCGTAAGCCAAATCCCCAAAGGCGTAAGTCCTTGGGGATTACTTATTACCTCTTCACTATTCACTCTTCACTAAACCCGCCTTTGGGCTTTGGAAGTAATAAGTAATAGAGAACAGTGAAAAAGTGTGTGAAAGAAAGTGAAAGTTCGGATTTGCTGCCCAAAGCTAAAATCCTAATCATTTATTACGCGGGTTTGAAATCATCTGCCGAAAAACCTTAGTTCTAATATAAACCATATTTTTAAATGCTTAATTTATAGCAAGGTAAAGGTGCTTCGTCTGCATTCAAGCACTTTTTCATGGCGCAGCTTGCTGATTTGAGCCGAAAGACCGCTTCGCTCCACTCCGAGATAATCGGCAAGCTCTTCACGGTCATAGGGAATTGTAAAGGTACGGCTTTTCGCCTTTTTAGCCTGCAGGAGCAGGTATGTCATCAGCTTTTCTCTTGTACTGCGTTTTGAGGTAATCTCAATTTTCTGATGCAAAACAAGATTTTTCTTTGCAACAATATGAAGAAGATTTAAAATCGCCTGATTGTGAAATCTGCAGGCGGCAGAGCAGGGACGGGCGATAAGCTGTGCGTCTATTAACAGTATCTCCGTATCCTCTGCGGCGATGACATCTATCGGCAGAGCTTCAACTCCCGCACAGGCGAAGGCTTCGCCGAAAAGCTGGGGCGGTTCAATGTTTGCCAGAATACTGCGGTTTCCGTAATAATCCACCCGCACAAGCTTTACACTTCCTTTAAGGACAATGCCTAAATACCTTGCCTTGTCTCCTTCGGCAAGCACGGTATCACCCTTCTTGAAGCTGTATTCCTTTGCGCCGAGACAGGAGAGCATTTCGTTAAAGTCCTTGTCCTCAATCTGATTGAAAAGCGGACAATTCCGCAGAATATTAAAATAATTTTTCATTTTTTTCTCCGTTTGTTGAAATTTCAATATGATTTTTGGATTAATTATAGTATAATCTGCTTGTAGGGTCAATAAACAAACAGGAGGAACACAAAATGTTCAGAAAAATAATTAAAATCGATGAAGAAAAATGCAACGGGTGCGGTGCCTGCGCCGCCGCCTGCCACGAGGGCGCCATTCAAATGGTTGACGGCAAGGCAAGGCTTACGCGTGAGGATTACTGCGATGGCCTGGGCGACTGTCTTCCCGCTTGCCCGACAAACGCTATTTCTTTTGAAGAACGCGAAGCCCCCGCTTACAATGAAGCGGCGGTCAAGGCGGCAAAAGCGGCAAAAGCTCACGGCGCACTTCCTTGCGGATGTCCGGGAACCCAGTCAAAAGCAATTCGCCGTGAAGTCACAGCCTGTCACACTAAGCCTTCTCAAAGTCAGCTTTCGCAATGGCCTGTTCAGATTAAGCTTGTGCCGATTAACGCTCCGTACTTTGACGGCGCAAATCTTCTTATTGCCGCCGATTGCACGGCGTTTGCCTACGGGAATTTTCACAATGAATTTATCCGTAATCGCATCACGCTGATAGGCTGTCCTAAGCTTGATGAAGGCGACTATACCGACAAGCTGACCCAAATTATTTCGGCGAACAATATTAAAAGTGTGACCGTTGTCCGTATGGAGGTGCCTTGCTGCGGCGGTATTGAAAATGCCGCTAGGTGTGCTCTTAAGGCAAGCGGAAAATTCATTCCGTGGCAGGTGGTTACTGTTTCAACCGACGGAAGAATATTATAGGTTTAGCTTTAACGCTGCTTTTGATTTGTTTATTTTTAATGAGTTATAAAAAACGGATAGTCGCTACGGCTATCCATTCTTCATTATATCTGCTATTTATTCCCGTTATTTATCTTCCTATTTTTCAATAAGTTTATCCATACTGACATCTAAAGCAACGGAGATTTTATAAAAGGTTTCAACCGAGAAATTATAGGTCTTTTTACTGTTGCTTTGCAACTGCCTTATAAAATCGTGCGATAAGCCTGTTAGTTCTGCCAATTCGGCAGAGGTAATTCCTTTTTCTTTTCTGTACTTTCTGATATTTTGCCGAATAGTATTGTAAATATCGTTGTCAAAATCTAATTGTTTATCAGGATTATTCATATTAGCCACCACCTAACAAATTGTAACAAATAGCTCGGTGTTTGTATGTTAGGCAATAACTAACTAAATATACTTGACAAAAAAGCTTTTGGATTTTATAATGTTATGTATAAACAAACAATTAAGAATGAGGGGATTTTTATGGTGCTTAAAAACTGCGTAGATGTCTTTAAAAAAGTAGGCTGTTTAATAGGCGTAACAGTATTAATTGCACTTGCAGGCTGTAACAAATCAAATGATAGTGCCAATAGCGATATTTCGTCAGATTACAGTAAAGGCAATAATACCGTTGTTTCTGAAAATGCAACATCTGAAAACAATTCAGAAAATTCCGAAATAGAGAACAATTCGGAAAATACATCTGTTTACGAAAACAGAAAAGAAGAAATACAGTCTAATACCTTGAGCGATTCTCCTAAAACCAATACTGCAAACAGCAATAATAACACAAATTCAAATAAAGAAAGCGCTACAACCACTCAGTCTGAAACAAGACCCGTAGAAAACAAGCCCAACCAATCTGAATATAAAACCATTCAATTAGAAATGGTTACAACTTATTATGGTTATACAGGGTATTTTACTTTAAGTCAGCTTAGAAGTGATGTACACCTTACTGAACTTGGAATAGGTGATAATGCAAAAGCTAGCATTTGCGCTACAGAATATACTGACATTGATACAAATAAATGTCTTAGATTTGTATTTGATGGAGATGTAATATCAGGTAAAGATTTAATGTATAATCATGTATATCCCGCCGGAGCAGGTAAAACTCCTGTAAAAGTAACATATGATCTCCCTATAATTAAGCTTAATGAATTAACTACTTATCGCGGTTTCACAGGATATTTTTCCGAATCCGGAATATCCTCGTGGGACGACCCGCAGTTAGCACTGTTAGGAACCGACGATTACAGTAAAGTACACGCTGTTATTACTAATTATCATGCGGTAGACAGTGAAATTGATTGTATTTGGTTTGTTTATTACAATAACACCGATACAACAATCGATACCTCGGACGAAGGTCGAGTTCTTGTTCGTGTCATAAAATAGTATCAGGGTGTCGATAAACCGTATTTTGCCTCCCTCTGACGAGGGAGGTGGCTCTGCCGTGACGGAGGGAGAGAAAATGCTTTAATAAAGCCTTTTTTGACTACCCCTCAGTCACCTACGGTGACAGCCGCTGACGGCGGCGGTCTCTTCTGTCACTTCGTGACATCTCCTCACATTGTGAGGAGTCACCCCTGACAAGGGGAGCCGAAAATAAGCTTTTTGACAGACTAAGAGCCATAACTCTTTTGCAGGAGCTATGGCTCTGCTTTTTTTAGGAAAATTTGAAAGTTGATTTTTGTACGGCAACATGGTATACTATTCTAAAAAGCATAAGAGGTAAATAATGAAAAATACAGTCAAGGAAACCGCAGAGGTATTTCGGTATTTTGAAGAAATATGCTCTATACCCCACGGCTCGGGCAATATGGACGCTATATCCAATTATTGCGTACAGTTCGCAAAGGAAAATAATTTGCAGTTCTATAAGGATAAAGCAAAAAATGTTATAATATACAAATCGGGTACAGAAGGTTATGAAAATTCTGAGCCGATTATTCTTCAGGGACATCTTGATATGGTCTGCCAAAAAAGGGAAGACACGGATATTAACTTTGAAAAAGATGGAATTAAAGCCTATAAGGACGGCGATTTTATAAAAGCCAAGAGCACAACCTTGGGCGCGGATAACGGAATTGCCGTAGCTATGATTATGTCGGTGCTGGCAAGTCATAATCTCTCTCATCCACCGATTGAGGCGGTTTTTACAACCGATGAGGAAATCGGAATGGTTGGTGCAAAGCAGCTCGATTTTTCCGCCTTTAAAGGGAGAAAAATGATTAATCTTGACTCGGAGGAAGCCGAAATTCTAACCGTATCCTGCGCGGGCGGAAGTGATTTAATTTCTTTTATGCCAACCGAAAAAACAGCTGTACACGGTACTAAGGTATTGCTTGAAATCGGCGGCTTAAGGGGCGGACATTCAGGGGTTGATATCGATAAATGCCGCATAAATGCAAATATATTGGCAGCAAGAATTTTAAATCAGGCTAAGAAAACAACCGACTTTAATATAATAAAAATAAACGGCGGAACAAAAGTAAACGCCATACCCTTTAGCTGTAAGGCAGAGCTTGTAGTAGAGGACGCGGAAAGCTTTATAAGCATAATGGAAGACTATATTTCTGCTTTAAAGAATGAAATCGGCGACAGGGAAGAAGCCTGTTTGATTAATTTAACAGCGGAAACGGAAGGCGATTTTGAGGTTTTAACACCTTATGATAGGGACAAGCTGATTTGCTTGTTGCTTACAACCCCGAACGGAGTTGTGGATATGAGCGCTCAAATAGAGGATTTAGTTGAAACCTCGTTGAATCTCGGTATTTTGTCTACCGAGGAAAACGGAATTGTTATGCAGTACGCGCTCAGGAGTAATAAATCCTCTGCACTCACATTCCTTGAGGATAGGATGACTGCATTTGCCGAATATAACGGCTGTAAGGCTCAAATTTCCTGTCGGTACGAGCCGTGGGAGTTCAAAAAGGATTCGGAGCTTCGTAAATTATATTCTGAGGCTTTTTGTGAAAAGTTCGGCAGAGAAATTAAGGTCTCGGCAATTCACGCAGGGCTTGAATGTGCGGTTTTTGCCGGGGAAATTGAGGGTCTTGACTGTATCTCGGTAGGTCCTGATATGTTTGATGTTCATACGGTGAACGAGAGACTGAGTATTTCATCTGCTACAGAAATTTTTGAACTGCTCTGTGTTGTACTTGAACGCTGTAAATAAATACAGCGGTGGATTTTGATTAATAAATGCTTAGAAAGGAAACAAAAAACTATGGAAAACAAAGAGTTTAAGCCGTATGTTCCGGCGGAAAAAATCACTCCCGAAATAACGGTGACATCTATTATTATGGGTGTTCTGTTGGCGGTTGTGTTCGGTGCGGCAAATGCCTATTTGGGACTGAGGGTCGGTATGACCGTTTCAGCATCTATCCCTGCGGCGGTTATTGCAATGGGTGTTATCCGCGTGCTTATGCGTAAAAATTCAATATTAGAAAGCAATATGGTGCAGACCATAGGCTCGGCGGGCGAGTCCTTGGCGGCTGGCGCTATATTTACACTGCCCGCACTTTTCCTTTGGGCGGCAGAGGGTAAAATGGAAAAGCCCGGAATTTTGGAAATTACCATTATCGCACTTATCGGCGGATTGTTAGGCGTATTATTTATGGTGCCCCTTCGCAACGCTCTTATTGTAAAGGAGCACGGTGTGCTTCCCTATCCTGAGGGAACCGCCTGCTCTGAGGTGCTTTTAGCAGGCGAAGAGGGCGGAGCTAAGGCCTCCACGGTTTTTGCCGGAATGGGCTTTGCGGCTTTATTTAAGTTTATTATAGACGGTTTAAAGGTAGTTGCGGGTGAAATCTCGGTAAGTGTTAAGGGCTTTGCGGGAGAAATAGGCACGCAAATTTATCCTGCGGTTATGAGCGTCGGCTATATTTGCGGTGCGAGAATTTCTTCTTATATGTTTGCGGGCGGTATATTAAGCTGGCTTGTTATAATTCCGCTTATTGTACTTTTTGGCGCGGATATCACCCTTTATCCCGGAACAGCTCCTATAGGCGAGATTTTCGCTTCGGGAGGAGCGGGCGCTATATGGGGTACTTATATACGCTATATCGGCGCGGGTGCGCTTGCCGCGGGCGGAATTATAAGCCTTGTAAAATCGCTTCCGCTTATTGTAAAAACCTTCGGCGGTGCGCTAAAGGGTATGGCAGGTTCTAAAGGTAATACAGAAGAACGCACTTCAAAAGACCTCTCTATCAAATTTGTTTTAATAGCGATTGCGGTTTTAACCCTGCTTGTATGGCTTATTCCCGCCGTTCCCGTAAGCCTTATCGGTGCGGTTATTATAGTTGTGTTCGGCTTCTTTTTTGCTACTGTTTCGTCCCGTATGGTAGGCTTGGTAGGCAGCAGTAACAACCCTGTTTCGGGTATGGCGATTGCCACACTTTTGATTGCCACACTGATTTTAAAGGTTACGGGCGCAAACGGTATTGCGGGTATGTGCAGCGCGATTGCGATAGGCTCGATTATATGCATTGTTTCCGCCATTGCCGGCGATACCTCGCAGGACCTTAAAACAGGTTTCCTTTTAGGAGCCACGCCTAAAAAACAGCAGATTGGCGAAATTATCGGCGTTATTGCGGCGGCTCTTGCAATCGGCGGAACACTTTATCTACTTGACAGCGCCTGGGGCTTCGGCTCTGAAGAGCTGGCGGCGCCGCAGGCAACATTGATGAAGCTTATTACGGAAGGTGTTATGCAAGGCAATCTTCCTTGGGCACTCGTGTTTATCGGCGCATTTATCGCTGTATTGGTTGAAATTATCGGCATACCTGTTCTTCCCTTTGCAATCGGTGTTTATCTTCCTGTTCAGCTTAATGCCTGCATTATGGTTGGCGGTCTTGTCCGTTTAGCTTTGGATAAGTTAAAGCGCAATAAGGAAGAAAAGGACGCGATTATAAACGACGGTGTTCTTTTCTGCTCGGGTATGATAGCGGGCGAGGGTCTGGTAGGAATACTCTTAGCGGTATTGGCGGTGTTCGGTGTCGGCTCGGTTATTGACCTTTCCGCAAAATTTGCGATACCCGCGGCTGTTTCAAATATCGGCGGATTGGTGCTCTTCGGTATAATAATCCTGACCCTCTTAAAATTCTCCCTCTGGAAAAAGAGAAGATAATTATGGCAAATAAGCAGACGGAGAATTATCTTGATTTAAAACCGCAAAAGAGTGATAAAATTTCGTGGTCGGGGGAAGACGGGAAGGTAACCCTTGAAATTGAAAATAAGGGGTTTTGGAACAGACTTTTTCAAAAGCTTTTGAAAAAGCCAAAGGTAACCTATATTCACTTAGATGAAATGGGGAGCTTTGTCTGGCCCTTGATAGACGGCGAAACAACCGTTGGTGAAATCGGGAAAGCGGTCGAAAAAGAGTTTGGCGATAAGGCTAATCCCTTATACGAACGGCTGGTTAAATATTTCCAAATTCTTAAAAGCTATCATTTTGTATATTTCTCAAATAAACGCAAATAAAACCTTGACAAAGCGGCAAGATAACGATATAATAGTCTTTGTGACGATAGAGGTGGAAGTATGATTATTGATTTAAAGAAAATTTTTGTCAATGAGAATTCTTCTTTACCGATTGAGTATTCGTTGGATATGAGCAATGTTGATTTTTCGGGTGCTTATCCGCTCAAAAAGCCTGCGGAAATCAAAGGCTCTGTTACCAACAAAGCAAGCCTTGTGGAGCTGAATGCAGATATTTCTTATGTGTTTGAGGCTCCGTGTGACCGCTGCGGTGCTTTTACCGAAAGAAAGCATACCCTGCACATACAAAAATCCTTAGCCCCGTCTATCGAGGGGGAGGAAAGTGAGAGTATTCTGCTTACTCCCGATATGAAGCTTGACCTTGAAGAGCTTGTTTATTCCGAGGTGATTGTTA